>NZ_JACGWV010000003.1:329949-659899 GCF_014137995.1 Promicromonospora sukumoe | reverse complement strand
CCGTCGCCGGCTCCTCCTCGGTGAAGGTGCCGATCGGGCCGCCGTCGACCTGGGCGTCCCTGATCACGACGTGCGAGCCGTCGAACCAGGGGTGCGCGCCGATCCCCGTGTCGACCAGGGCGACGACCGGCCGCTGCACGCCGTCGGCGGACAGCCACGGCACGGGACCCGCCCCGAGAGAGCGCCGGGGCTGCGGTCCGACGTGCAGGGACGGCTCCCGGTCCCCCGGGATGCCGACACCCGGCTTGTTGCGGTGACCCTGCAGCACGTGGTCCAGACCGATCCGCTTGCGGTCGTCCGCGCCCGCGCTGGACGCGACGTCGTCCAGCAGGTCCCACACGTCCGCGTTCTCGGTGCCGCCCGCGGCCACGTGCAGCGCGACCCCCGTGCGCGGTACGTCCGACCGCATGGGCGCCGGCGTGAGCTCCTCCATCTCCAGCGACAGACCGCGGTCGGCGGCGCGCTCCCGGAGCAGCTCCAGCAGGCCGTCGTCCTCCCCCGGCGTGCCCCGCACGATCAGGCGGTCTGCTACGTATCGGGTCGGCGCCAGCCGCACGTCACGGCGGCAGCGGGCCTCGGCCGGATCGAGCTCTCGGACGGGCCGCCAGCCTCCGGCGTGGTCCCGGACGCGGAGCTCCTCGGGCATGGGTTCAGTCACAGCAATACCTCTCCATCGACGACGATTGCTCGACAGATCCCGCCGCGCCCCTCGGCCAGATCACACACAGTGGTAGTTCGGTGGTGCGGTGGTTCAGCGGTTCACAGCTCGATGATGGGCGTGCTGACGGCACCGCCGCCGCCGTCGGTCCTGCGGACCACCAGGCTCGCCCGGCCGCGCTCGACGGCGTCGAAGGCGAACCGGCCGTCCTCGTCCGACGCGGTGGTGAGCATGTCGACGCCGGGCCGGTGCAGCTCCACGTCCAGGCCGGCCGCCGGGGCAGCCCAGCCGTCGATGCGGACCCGTCCGCCGCTGGACGGGGACAGCGTGATCATCACGGTCAGCGAGTCGTGCGTGAAGGTGATGGTCTTCGCCTCGGCGGGCGCGGTGTCGTCGGCCCGGGCCGCCGCGGCGGCCCCCCGGACGCCCGCGAACGGCGCGTCGAGATAGACGGCCTCCATCAGCTCGGCCTCGAGCCCCGCCAGCGTGATCGCGAACAACGACCGCTCGACGAGTCCTTCCGGCACCGGGTCCACCGCCCCGACGGCGCGGGCGAGGCGGGTCAGCACGGCCCCGTCCTCGGCGTCCAGCGCGCCCTTCGGGTCGAACGAGAGGTGCCCCACGACCTCGTCGTTCTTCTTGGGTTCCGGCGTCAGGTCCACGAGAAGTCCCCTTGCTCATCGAGGAGGGTGCGCAGCTTCGCCAGGCAGCGGCCGCGGGTCGAACCGATGGAGCCCATCGGCATACCGATCGCCGCCGAGATGTACCGGTAGTCCGGCCGGTCGGCGAGCGAGACAAGACGCAGCAGCTCCTGGCAGCGTCCGGGAAGTTTCTGGAGCGACGTCCACAGGATGCGGTCGCGCTCGTCGCGCAGGACCTCGGCATCGGGCGGCGGATCGTTCGCAGGGAGAGCCATCGGATGCTCGGGGCTGTCGTCCGGCAGCTCGGTGCGGCGCTTCTCGTCGTCACGGTGCTTGCGCACGGCCTCCCAGGCGGCGCGCTTCGCGGTCACCAGGAGCCACTTCAGCACGGCCTTCGGCTCGGCGATCGACTCGGCGTGGCGCACCAGCGCGACCCAGGTGCTCTGCACGACGTCGTCCGCGGCGTCGCGGTCGACCCCCTGTGCGCGGACCGTGTGCCACAGCAGCGGCGTCGCCTCGCGAACCAGGTCGCCGAGCGCCTGGTGGTTGCCCGCGCGGTACTCGGTCAGTGCGATCGCTGCACGATCGCCGAGAGTGAGACCGGAGCCGTCGACGTCGGGCAGGGCCTCCCTTGATCCTGTCATTGCACCACGGGATTCTCTGCTGGCGGATGTTTCCACGTCGCGAACCGGACGTGGAGCACTTGGACCAACCGAGTCTACGGCCGAGCTCGCGGATCGGGGGAGGTCGAAAATGGTGCCCACCAGGCACTCCCCTCTCCTCGCATCACGTCGGCTTCCTGCCGCCCATCAGACAAGAGGTGCCCGGACCGGGTTCGATACATCTTTCTGATGAAAATTCAAAAAGACCCGCACCCCGTGAGGGGTGCGGGTCTTCTTGCGCTCAGAAGGGCTCGGCTCAGGCCGGGAGCTCCTCCAGCAGCTTGGTGGTCTTGCTCTGGTCCAGCGGGATGCCGGGGCCCATCGTGGTGGTCATGGTCGCCTTGCTGATGTAGCGACCCTTCGACGACGACGGCTTGAGGCGCAGGACCTCGTCGAGCGCTGCGGCGTAGTTCTCCAGCAGCTGGGCCTCCGTGAAGGAGGACTTGCCGATGATGAAGTGCAGGTTCGCGTGCTTGTCGACACGGAACTCGATCTTGCCGCCCTTGATGTCGGACACGGCCTTGGTGACGTCCATGGTCACGGTGCCGGTCTTCGGGTTCGGCATGAGGCCACGGGGACCGAGCACCTTACCGAGACGACCGACCTTGCCCATCAGGTCCGGCGTGGCCACGGCCGCGTCGAAGTCGGTGTAGCCGGCGGCCACCTTCTCGATGAGCTCGTCGCCACCGACCTCGTCGGCACCGGCCGCACGGGCCTCCTCCGCCTTGGCGGCGTTGGCGAACACGATGACCTTGGCGGTCTTACCGGTGCCGTTCGGCAGGTTGACCGTGCCACGGACCATCTGGTCGGCCTTGCGGGGGTCCACGCTCAGGCGGAACGCGACCTCGACGGTCGCGTCGTACTTGACCGTGGCGGTCTCCTTGGCCAGACGGATCGCGTCCAGCGGGGCGTACAGCGTGTCGCTGTCGATCTTCTCGGCGGCGGCGAGGTACGCCTTGCTGCGCTTTGCCATGTTTCCACTCCTTGTGTGGTCGTAGCGGGCCCGGTCGGCCCTGCCACTGTGGTGTTTCGGTCCGGGGCGGGTGCCCCGGGTGGGATCACTCGGAAACGGTGATGCCCATGGAGCGGGCGGTGCCCGCGATGATCAGCGACGCGGCGTCGAGGTCGTTCGCGTTGAGGTCGGGCAGCTTGGTCGTGGCGATCTCGCGGACCTGGTCCTTGGTGATCGACGCGACCTTGACCGTGTGCGGCGTCGCGGAGCCCTTGGCCACACCGGCGGCCTTCTTGATGAGCTCGGCGGCCGGCGGGGTCTTGGTGATGAAGGTGAACGAGCGGTCCTCGTACACGGTGATCTCGACCGGGATGACGTTGCCGCGCTGCGACTCGGTCGCGGCGTTGTACGCCTTGCAGAACTCCATGATGTTCACGCCGTGCTGACCCAGGGCAGGGCCGATCGGCGGAGCCGGCGTCGCGGCGCCGGCCTGGATCTGCAGCTTGATGAGGCCGGAGACCTTCTTCTTCGGGGGCATGCGTTCACTACCTTCTGTCGACTGGGCCTACGCCGTGGGCGATGACCCGGTTGCAAGTGCTGGGGACGGACGAATCAGATCTTGGCGACCTGGTTGAACCCCAGCTCGACCGGGGTCTCCCGGCCGAAGATGGAGACGAGGACCTTGAGCTTCTGGGCCTCGACGTTGATCTCGGAGATCGAGGCGGGCAGCGTGTCGAACGGACCGTCGGTCACGGTCACCGACTCGCCCACCTCGAAGTCGACGTGGACCGGAGCCTTGCCACCGGAGGTGATCGTGCCGCCACCGGCGGTCTGCTGGCCCACCTGGGCGGGCTGCGGCAGCATCGACGGGGCGAGCATCGAGTAGATCTCGTCGAAGCTCAGCGGCACCGGCTGGTGCGTGTGCCCGACGAAGCCCGTGACACCGGGCGTGTGGCGCACGGCGCCCCACGACTCGTCGGTCAGGTCCATGCGCACGAGGACGTAGCCCGGGATGCGGACCCGGCTCACGATCTTCTTCTGCGCGTTCTTGATCTCGGCGACCTCTTCCATCGGAACCTCGACCTGGAAGATGTAGTCCTCCATGTTCAGGCTCTGGATGCGGTTCTCGAGGTTGGTCTTCACGCGCTTCTCGTAACCGGCGTACGAGTGGATGACGTACCAGTCGCCGAACTGGCCGCGGAGGGTTCGCTTGAACTCCTCGACCTCGTCCACGATGACGTCGCCGTCGGCGTCAGCGGGGCGCTCGTCGGTGGCGTCGTCCTCGACCTCGTCGTCGACGGTCTCGGCCGGGGTCTCGGCGTCCGCAGGCACGTCAGCGTTCTCGGCGTCCAGGGGCGCGTCGACAGCCGTCTCGTCGCCGTCGGCCGGCGAGACGTTCTCCGTCTGGTCCAGAGAGTCCTGGGACACGAACGAACCTGCTTTCTCTTCGTGCGCCGGGGCTGCGCCCGGCACGGGTGTGCGTACTTCTACGAGCTGTGTCCGGCCATTGTCGCGCGAAAGTACCGCGAAGGGACAATCAGCGACGGGCGAGAACCATCACAGCGAAGTACTGCGCAGCGTGCCCCATGAGCTCGTCCGGCGCACCCGGACCGGCGCGGACCCGCTTGACCGGGCCCCTCGACGGCTGTGTCAGCCGCCGTCTCCGCGAGGGAGGATCAGCCGAAGACCCAGCCCGCGAGCATGCCGAAGGCGTAGTCCAGGATCACCACGAAGATCATGACGACGACCAGGAAGACGAGCACGACGGTCGTGTACGTGAAGAGCTCGGAGCGCGTCGGCGAGACGACCTTCTTGAGCTCGGCCACCACCTGGCGCACGAAGAGCGCGATTCGGGCGAAGATGTTGCCGCCGCCCTTGCTCGGACGCTCCGCAGCGCTCTGGATCACCTCGGTGTCGCTCACTGCTACCCCACTCCTGTGGCCCGGCGCGCCGGGCGGCGCGGACTGCCGTTCCAGGTCCACTCACGTGGGCCCGCTGCGCGCGGCCCCGCTGGGGTTCACGCTGGCAGGGTAGACAGGACTCGAACCTGCAACCTGCGGTTTTGGAGACCGCTGCGCTACCAATTGCGCCACTACCCTTTGTGTCCGATGCCTGGTCGTGCAATGTCGCGGGCCCTGGAGAGGCACGCCACATCAGGTGAGCATCGATCACCGAGGCACAACTGTACGGTACCGGGCGCCGTAGGTCGAACTCGTTCCGGACCACCCGTCGCACGGCGTGCGACGGCCCTGTCCACCGGACGACGGACACCAGGTGCAGTCGAACGGGCGTCCCGCCGCGGGGCCCCCACGGAGCATGCTCGATACATGCAGACATCCGGCTCAGCGGCCGTGCGGGTACGCGGCCTCCGCAAGCGGTACGGCAACCCCCGTACCGGGTTCAAGGACGCCGTCGCAGGCCTGGACCTCGACGTCGCCCACGGCGAGATCGTGGCGGTGCTCGGCCCCAACGGCGCCGGCAAGACCACCACCGTCGAGATCCTCGAGGGGTTTCGCACCCGGGACGACGGCGACGTCGCCGTCCTCGGCGAGGACCCCGGCGAGGCCGGCCGCGCGTGGCGCGCCCGGATCGGCGTGGTCATGCAGGACTCCCGGGACCTGAGCGAGCTCACGGTCATCGAGAAGGTGCGCTCGACCGCCGCCGCCTACCCCCGCTCGCGCGACCCGGAGGAGGTCATCGCCGCCGTCGGGCTCGGGGAGAAAAGCAAGGCCCGGACGCGCGGGCTGTCCGGCGGCCAGCGGCGCCGGCTCGACGTGGCGCTCGGGATCGTCGGCCGGCCCGAGCTGCTCTTCCTCGACGAGCCCACCACCGGGTTCGACCCGGAGGCGCGCCGGTCCTTCTGGGACCTGGTGACCGGGCTGCGCGACGACGGGACCACGATCCTCCTGACGACCCACTACCTGGACGAGGCCGCGCAGCTCGCGGACCGCGTCCTCGTCGTGCGGGACGGCGTGGTGGTGGCCGAGGGCACCCCCGAGTCCCTGGGCGGGCCCGCCGCCCGCACCCCGGTCGTCGCGTGGGACGACGGCGGGGTACGCCGCACCGAGCGGACCGACCGGCCCACCGCCGCCGTCGCACGGCTGATCGCCGCGGCCGGGCCGGACGCCGAGGTGCCGGGCCTGTCCGTGACCCGCCCGACGCTCGAGGACGTGTACCTGTCCCTGATCGGCGAGACCCCGGCCCACGACACGGCCACCGCCACGACCCACGACAAGGAGGCGGCGTGATGAGCACGACTGCCGCGACGACCACGACGAGCCGTACGGCGACGAGCGTCGCTCGGAAGCTGCCCGGCACGATCAGGCTCGGCCTGGTGCGCGGCGGCGTCGAGCTGCTGCAGTTCGTCCGCGAGCGCGACTCGATGGTCTTCGGCTTCGCCTACCCGATCATCATGCTGGCGATCTTCTCGACCGTCTTCGGGGACGACGACCCGGCGGTCTCGGAGGGCGTCAGCGTCAGCTTCGCGCAGTACTTCCTGCCGGGGATGGTGGCGACCGGCGTCATGCTCTCGACCTACCAGACGCTCGCCATGTCGATCGCCGTGGAGCGGGACGACGGGACGCTCAAGCGGCTGCGGGCCACTCCCCTGCCCGCGACGTCGTACTTCCTGGGCAAGATCTTCCTGTCGCTGGTCACGGTGCTCGCGCAGACCGCCCTGCTGCTCGCGGTGGCCGCGCTCGCGTTCGACGTCCCCCTGCCCGACGACGCGGGCCGCTGGATCACGTTCGCCTGGGTGTTCGTGCTCGGGACGGCGGCCGGCGCGGTGTGCGGCGTCGCCTACTCGTCGGTGCCGCGTTCGGGGCGGTCCGCGAGCGCCGTCGTGGTCACGCCGCTCCTGGTGCTGCAGTTCACGTCCGGGGTGTTCTTCCCGGTGACCCAGCTGCCGGGCTGGATGCTCGACCTGTCCTCGATCTTCCCGCTGAAGTGGATCGCGCAGGGCATGCGGTCCGTGTTCCTGCCGGAGGCGTTCGCGACGGCGGAGCCGGCCGGGTCCTGGCAGCACGGTGCGACGGCTGCTGTACTGGCGGCATGGCTGGTGGTTGCGCTTGTGGTCGGCACCCGGACGTTCCGGTGGCGGCGGCACGATGACGGCTGACGGGACGGTTGACGGGACGACGGACGGGACGACGGGCGGGACGACAGGCGCGACTGTTGCCGGGACGGCGGGCGGCCCGCCCGCCGACGACGCGCGTGCCGTCGTCCTGAACGACGTGTGGGAGCAGCAGGTGCGGTGGTGGGACGCGGCGTTCGGCGTGATCGTCGCGCTGACCGCCGCCGCCCTGGTGGTGGAGGGCACGCGCGGCGTGCCGCTCCTGGTCGCGCTCGGTGCGCTGGCGGCGATCGTGGTGGCGTACGTGCTGTGGGGTGCGCGGGCGGCGCGGACCAGGGAGCGGCGGCTCGCCGTCGCCTACCTGGTGGTCCTGGTGCTCGGCACGGGTGTGGCGGTGTCGCAGGCCGGCATCGCGACGTTCCTGATGTTCATCGCGTTCGCCCAGGTGTGGATGCTGCTGGAGTCGATCCGGCAGGGGGTGGTCGGCTGCGTCGCGCTCACCGTGTCCGTCACCATCGGCATCGTGGCCGCGTACGGCTTCGACGCGGGCGTCGTGCTGAGCGTGGTGCCGCAGATGCTCGTGACGCTCCTGTTCGCGGTCGCGCTCGGGCTCTGGTTCCACCTGGCGATGCGGCGCGCCGAGGAGCACGCCCGCCTGCTCGACGAGCTGCGGGCCGCCCAGGCGGAGCTGGCGCGGACCAACCACGAGGCAGGCGTCGTGGCCGAGCGGGAGCGGCTCGCGCGGGAGATCCACGACACCCTCGCCCAGGGCTTCACGAGCGTGGTCATGCAGGCGCAGGCCGCGACGGCCGCCCTCGACCTCGGGCACGACGCCGCCGTGCGCGAGCGGCTGCGCCTCGTCGAGGACACGGCCCGCGACAACCTGGCCGAGGCCCGGGCGCTGGTCGCGGCCTTCGCCCCTGTGGCGCTGCAGGATGCCTCGCTGCCGCAGGCGCTGCGACGCCTCACGGAGCGGTTCGCCCTGGAGACGGAGCAGGTGGTGAGCTTCGAGGCCGACGGCGTCGGGCCGCTCCCGCCGGCCACGGAGGTCGTGCTGCTGCGGGCGGCCCAGGAGGCGCTGACGAACGTCCGGCGGCACGCGCGGGCGATGACCGTCGTCGTGCGCCTGGCTCAGGCCGACGGGGCGGTGACGCTCACCGTCGCCGACGACGGGCAGGGCTTCGGCCCGGACGTCGACGACGGGTTCGGGCTGGCGGGCATGCGCGACCGGGTGCGGTCGGTCGGTGGCACGCTGTCGGTGGAGTCCGGGGTCGGGACCGGCACGAGGTTGCGGGCCCGGGTGCCGGTCGAGGACGAGACACAGGGGGTGGCGGGATGATCCGGGTGCTGGTGGTGGACGACCATCCGGTGGTGCGGTCGGGGCTGGCGGGCATGCTCGCGGTCGAGGACGACCTCGAGGTCGTGGGCGAGGCCGCCGACGGGCAGGAGGCGGTGGCGCTGGCCGCGGAGCTCGGGCCCGACGTCGTGCTCATGGACCTGCGGATGCCCGTGCTCGACGGCGTCGCGGCGACCGCCGGGATCGTCGGCACGGGTCCGCGGGTGGTGGTCCTGACGACCTACGACACCGACGCCGACATCCTGCGGGCCGTCGAGGCCGGGGCCACGGGCTACCTGCTCAAGGACACGCCCCGCGCCGTGCTCGTCGCGGGCGTGCGGGCCGCGGCCCGGGGCGAGACCGTGCTGGCGCCGAGCGTGGCGACGCGCCTGGTCAGCTCGGTCCGCACGGCCGCGGAGCGGCCCTCCGCGCGGGAGGCCGAGGTCCTGGCGCTCGTGGCGCGAGGCCGGTCGAACGCGGAGGTCGGGCGCGAGCTGTCCATCACCGAGGCGACGGTCAAGACGCACCTGCTGCGGGCGTTCGCCAAGCTCGGCGTCGCGGACCGGACGGCGGCGGTCACGGTGGCGCGGGAGCGCGGCTGGATCACCTGACTTTTCGGGGACGCCGCCCGGTGCCGGCCGGTAGGTTGCCCGCATGAACAACTCCGACGAACTCGACATCACGGCACGCGTCGAGGCGGCGGTCGCCTCGGCGATCTACGACATGGTGCTGCCGATCGACACCATGGGCGTGACCTTCCACGACGGCGCGCTGGACGACGTCACCGAGGCCTACCGGTCGGCGCCGGAGGCCACCCTGGCGGCCGCGGACGAGCGGTTCGCGGCCCACATGGCGACGGTCGCGGAGGCGGCGTCGGACGAGGAGGCCGAGGGGCCGATGCTCCGGGCCCGCGCGGCGATGGCCCTGAAGGAGCGCCTCAAGGAACTGTGACCGCTCTGCTGTGAGCAGACGGCGGCGCCACGGCCTCGTGCCGTGGCGCCGCCGTCACGTCGTCAGCGGCTACCCGCGGGAAGCAAGGTGCCGCCCTCCGCCTGACCCGTCGGGTTGCCCGACGGCTCGACGGGAGGCGTCGGCTCGCCCGTCGGCTCGTCGGTCGGCTCGTCCGTCGGCTCGTCGGTGGGCTCGTCCGTCGGCTCGTCCGACGGCGTGGGCTTCGGCGTCGGGGTGGGGGTCGGCGTCGGCGTGGGCGTCGGAGTCGGCGTGGGGGTGGGCGTCGGCGACGGCGTCGGCGACGGCGTGAACTCCGGCGGCGGCGCCACCGTGTCGGTCTCGCTCGGCGTCGGCGACTGCGACGGCTTGCGCGTCGGCTCCTTCGTGGACGGGCTCTCGCTCGGCGTGACGCCCTGCGGCCCGTTGTCACCCATCAGGTTGGCGATCACCAGGCCCGCACCGCCGAACACGAGCAGCGCGAACACCACGATCGTGACCACGCGGCCGCGGCCGGTCGTCATCTTCTGCCAGAAGCTGCGCTTCTCCTCCGGCGGCTCGACCGGCGGCGGCACCTGGGGCGGCACGGAGGCCGCGGCCGTCTCCGCGCCGAGCGCGCCGGCGCCGACCGCCGCGGCGGCACCTGCGGCACCCACCGCGCCGACCATCGTGGTGCGGTCGCCGGGGTCGGACGCCTGGCCGAGGACCATCGTGCCGGAGCCGGCAGCACCGGTGACCGGGTCGATCACCTCGGTGCCGCCCGCGCCCACGCCGAGCTGCATGGTCTCGCCGCTGGTCCCGGGGCGCCCCGCGGGGCCGCCGAGCAGGACGGTGACGGTCTCGCGCATCGACTCGGCCGTCGGGAACCGGCGGTTCGGGTCCTTGGCCATGGCCCGGGACACGAGGCGGTCCACGGACGCCGGCACGGACGCGCGCCGGGCGGAGGCCGCGGGCACCGGGGCGTTCACGTGCGCCCGGAGCACGTCCTCGGCCTGCGCCCGCTCGAACGGGGCGTGCCCGGTCAGCGTGTAGTAGGCGAGTGCGCCGACGGCGTAGATGTCGCTGCGCGCGTCGAGCGGCTTGCCCCGGGCCTGCTCCGGCGACATGCCGATGACCGAGCCGGCCACAGTGGCGCCGTCGCCCTCGCCGCCGGCAGGCCGCGTGAGCCCGAGGTCCAGCAGGCCGACGGCGAACGTGCCGTCCGGGCGCCGGTCGACCATGACGTTGCGCGGCGCGATGTCGCGGTGCACCAGACCGGCCGCGTGCACGGCCGCGAGCCCCTCCAGCAGGCCGTCGATGATCGCGAGCGCGTCCCGCCAGGGCAGCCCGCTGTCACCTGCGTAGTCGGACAGGGAGACGCCCGGCACGCGGTTCATGACCGTCCAGGGCACGCTCGCGCCCGCGACGTCCTCCTCGCCGGAGTCGAGCACCTTCACGACGCCCGGGTGCGTCACGAGCTCCGACGCGTCCACCTCGCGCTGGAGCGAGGCCCGCGCGTTCTGGTCGTCCACCAGGTGCGGGTGCAGCACCTTGACCACGAGGGGCCCGTCGAAGGGGTCGGCCTCGGGCTCCGCGGGCTCGGCGATCTCCGCCGTCGCGTCGGGGTCGATGTCGGCCGCGGCCTCGGACGCGTCGTCAGCAGCAGCCTCGGCGTCGCCGTCCGCGACCGCCTCGCCGTCGCCGTCGCCCGGCTCGGCGCCGTCAGCCTTGGCGTCGCCGTCGCTCTCCGCGCCGTCAGTCTCCGCGTCGCCGGCCTTCGCGCCCTCGGCCTGAGCGTCAGACTTCGCCTCGTCGCCGTCCGCGTCCGACTCCGCGCCCTCGCCGGGCTCGGCGCCGTCGGCCGCGGCGTCCGCCGTCGTACCGCCCTCGCCCTCGGCATCGCCCTCAGCCGCGGCCTCGACGCCCGAAGCGTCCTCGTCGCCCGGCTCGGGCTCCGGGACCGCGATCCGCTGCGCGTCGTAGACCGTGAACGTTGCCCCAGTGCCGAGCACGTCGACGAGCTCGTACCTGCCGCCGAGGACGACGTGCACCGGGAGGTCGGATGCATCAGCTGCGCCAGCTGCGTCGGCCTCGCCCGTGGTGTTGTTCTCGTTCACTGGTTCACCGGTGTCCATGGTTGCGCATCGAGCAAATCAGTCATTTCGGCTATCTGGGGCATGTTCTTCTCAGGATACGTAGCGGAGCGCGCGCACACCAAAGATGAACGGCGGGATGTGTGAGTAGTGCGGAGTATCACGATCGCGGCTGCCACCGGACCACTGCTTTGCCACACTACGCAGATGCGCGACCTCGCACTTCTCCCCAAGGCGCACCTCCACCTGCACTTCACCGGATCCATGCGGGTGCCGACGCTCGTCGACATGGCAGCCGCGTACGGCGTCCGGCTCCCGGAGGCGCTCATCGACAACGACCCGCTGCGGCTACCGCCCACCGAGCGCGGGTGGTTCCGCTTCCAACGCCTGTACGACGCCGCCCGGGCCTGCGTGCGGTCCGAGGCGGACATGCGCCGCCTGGTCCACGAGGCGGCGGCCGACGACGCCGCCGAGGGTTCCGGCCGCCTGGAGATCCAGGTGGACCCCACCTCGTACGCGCCGTTCGTCGGCGGCATCACGCCGGCCGTCGAGATCGTCATCGACGCCGCCCGGGCCGCGAGCGCGGAGCACGGGATCGAGGTGGGCGTGATCATCGCTGCGTCCCGCATGAAGCACCCGCTCGACGCGCGCACGCTCGCCCGGCTCGCCGCCCGGTACGCGGGCGACGGCGTCGGGGAGGTCGTGGGCTTCGGGCTGTCGAACGACGAGCGCCGCGGGGACACGTCCCAGTTCGGGCCCGCGTTCGACATCGCGCGCCGGGCCGGGCTCGCCGCGGTGCCGCACGGCGGCGAGCTGCTGGGCCCCGACCACATCAGCGAGGTCATGCGCGAGCTGGTGCCGGACCGGATCGGGCACGGTGTCCGGGCGGCCGAGGACGAGCGCCTGCTGCGGGAGATCGTCGACCGCGGCGTGGCGCTGGAGGTGAACCCGGGCTCGAACATCGGTCTGGGCGTGTACGGCGAGGCGAGCGAGGTGCCGCTGCGCACCCTCGTGGACGCGGGCGCCGAGATCGCGCTCGGCGCCGACGACCCGCTGCTGTTCGGGACGCGGCTCGTGGACCAGTACGAGATCGCGCGGACGGCGCACGGGTTCACGGACGCCGAGCTCTCGCGGCTGGCGGCGTCGTCGATCCGGGCGAGCCGGGCGTCGTCGTCCACGAAGGCCCGCCTGCTGGCCGACGTCGACGCGTGGCTGGCCGCTCCCGACCCCGCCGACGCGTTCGGTGCGCTCTCCGCTGGCGGTACTGTCACGATTGGGTGACGATCGCCCGACCCAACCATCCTGGTCTGCCGCGCGTCGGTTACAGATACAGGACACTCACGGGGGGACGGCGTCGTCCCGTGTGTGCGGTATCGCGCCACCCCAGCGGGCGCGGTCGAGGAGGAGTCACGATGCGGGTTCTGCACGGTAGGTCGATCCACGGGGGCACGTCGGTCGTGGGCAGAAGAGTGGTGGGCACCCTGGGCGCGGTAGCACTGGCGGCGACCCTGCTGTCCGGGTGCGGCGAGGACCAGGAACCGCCCGCGGACGCGGACCGGACGACGAGCTCACCGAGCCCGTCCGCGACGCCGGAGGGCTCGCCGAGCCCGGAGCCGAGCGCGAGCGCGCCGTCCGAGGAGCCGGGGCTGAGCGCCTCGCCGTCCGAGAGCGCGAGCGAGGGTTCGGGCGACGACTCCGCCGACGGGTCGGACGGCGCGGGCGACGGCTCGGGCGCGGACGACGGCAAGGGTGACGGTAAGGGCGACGGCGACAAGGGCGAGTCGCAGGACGGCAAGGACGGCAAGGACGACCAGGGCAAGGGCTCGAAGGACGACGAGCCGGAGGAGCCCGACAACATCGAGTACGGCGAGGTCAGCAACCGCGTGGGCAAGCTGCAGCAGCGGCTGCAGGACCTCGGCTACTTCGTGAGCTCCGTCGACAAGTCCTACGGCGGCGAGACGCAGCAGGCCGTGTTCGCGCTGCAGAAGGCCGGGGGCCTGTACCGGGACGGCGTCGTCGGCGACGCCACGCAGGCCGCGGCGGACAAGGGCGTGGTGCCCAAGCCGCAGACGTCGTCGGGCAAGGTGCTGGAGATCGACATCGACCGGCAGCTCGTGCTCGCCGTCGAGAACGGCAAGGTCGTCAAGGTCATCAACGCGTCGTCCGGCAACGGGGAGACGTACGAGGCCAAGGGCAACACGTACACGGCGTACACGCCGCGCGGGTCGTTCGCGGTGTACCGCGAGGAGAACCGGATGTACGCGTCGGGCCTGGAGCTCGGCGACATGTGGCGCCCCAAGTTCTTCACGGGCGGCATCGCGGTGCACGGCTCGGCGTCGGTGCCGGCGTTCCCGGCGTCGCACGGCTGCGTGCGGGTGTCGAACGGCGCGATGGACTGGATCTGGGACACCTGGGGCGCGCCGTCGGGCACGCCGGTGGTCGTCTACTAGAACGTGTCAGACGCTCAGGTCCCCGGAGGGACCTGAGCGTCTGACACGTCGGGGATTGCTAGAGGGAGACGCCCACCAGGACGGTCTCCGGGACCAGGGTCACGCCGAACCGGTCGCGGACGCCGTCGCGCACCGCGCGGGCCAGCGCGATGACGTCCTCGGTGCGGGCGCCGCCGCGGTTGGTCATCGCCAGCGTGTGCTTGGTCGAGAGCCGGGCCGGGCTGTGCTCCCCCGCCAGGCCGAAGCCCTTGGCGAAGCCGGCGTGCTCGATCAGCCAGGCGGCGCTGGTCTTGACCAGGGCCGGGTCGATGGCGCCGAGGCTCGGGCCGGTGGTCGTCTCCGGCGTCGCGGAGCGCACCGGGTAGCGCGGGGCGTCCTCAGGCAGGTGCTCCAGGTGCTCCACGGGGATCACGGGGTTGGTGAAGAACGAGCCCGAGTTCCAGCGGTCGTGGTCCGGCTCGCCGGCGAAGCCCGGGCGGTCGAGCAGCATGCCCTTGCCGCCGCGCAGGCCCAGCACGGTCTCGCGGACGTCCTTCATCGGGGCGCGCTGCCCGACGTCGACGCCGAGGCGGCGGGCCAGCTCCCCGTAGCCGACCGGCGCGGACAGCGTGCCGAGCCGGAACTGGAACTGGACGCTGAGCACCACGTAGCGCGGCGACGGGTACCAGGGGGCCCGCGGGTCGCCCTCGCCCCGGATGCCCTCGCGCCCCTCGCTGTGCATGGACTTCTTGAGCAGCGACGTGCGGTACCCGAAGCCCAGCTCGCCGACGGCGAAGGTGCGCACCCTGCGGTCGCCGCGGTCCCAGGTGCGGACCAGCGAGACCACGCCCGAGAGCTCCTGGCCGTACGCGCCGATGTTCTGCACGGGGGCCGCGCCGACCGTCCCCGGGATGCCCGACAGGGACTCGACGCCCACCCAGCCCTCGTCGACGGCGCGCTCGACGAGCGCGTCCCAGTTCTGTCCGGCGGGGGCGCTCACGACGGCGCCGCCGCAGGTGTCGTCCGACTCGACGCTGATCCCGGTCCGGACGTCGCGCACGACGACGCCGTCGAAACCCTCGTCGGCCACCAGCAGGTTCGAGCCACCGCCCACGACGAGCAGCGGCACGCCGGCGTCGTCGGCGGCGGTCACCGCCTCGATCATCGTGGCCTCTTCCTCGGCCTCCACGTACGAGGCAGCCGGTCCACCCACTCGCAGAGTGGTGAGGTCGGCGAGGCTGGGGACCACCGCTTGTGCCTGGACGGTGTCTGCCGGGTATGGGCTCACCGTGCAAGCCTATCTACCCGCCGCGTGGGATTTGTGCACATCTTCGACATGGCGTGGGTGATGTCTGCCATTTCTGGAACCTTTTGGTGTCGGCGGACGTGTTCAGTGCCCGTTTTCCGCAGTCTGGCCTGCGCGAACCCGGCGCCGCAGTCCTCGCTACCTCTTCACACCTGCCGCCGTCGGCAGCGGCCGGACGGAGCGCGCGACGACGAGGCCGAGCACCATGGGGACCAGGAGCACGAGCACCGCCAGGCGGTAGCCCGTCGCGTGCGCGACGAACCCGATCAGCGGCGGCCCCACGAAGAACGCGGTGTACCCGATGGTCGAGACGGCGGCCACCCGCATCGCGGCCCGGCGCGGCTCGTCGGACGCAGCGCTCATGCCCATCGGGAAGCCCATCGCGGCGCCGAGACCCCACAGGCCCACGCCGACGAGCGCCAGCCACAGGACCGGGACCAGGGAGAACGTCAGCACTCCCACGAAGGCGAGCGTCGCCGAGAGCACGAGCACCGGCACCCGTCCGTAGCGGTCGATGGCGCGCGTCCCGGCGAGGCGGGCCGTCGTCATCGCGGTGAGGAAGACGGCGAGGCCGACGGCGCCCATGCCGTCGGAGGTGCCGAACCCGTCCACGACCGCGAGGCTCACCCAGTCGTTGGCGACACCCTCCGTGAGGGCCGCGCTGAGCACCACGAGGCCGATCGCCAGGGTGCGCGGCTCGCGCCAGGCGGCCAGCAGCCCGGCCAGGCCCGACGGCGGCGGCGTGACCTCGGCGGGGTCGGCGCCGTCCGCGCTGCCCGCCCCGGGTGCGCCGTCCGGCAGGGCCGCCACGACGGCGCGCGGCGTGAAGAACCGCGTGGCGATCACCACGGACACGAGCGCGACGAGCCCCGCGGCCACGATGTGCCAGACGACCGGGACGCCCGCGGTGGCCACCACGGCGCCGATGCCCGCGCCGATCACGGTGCCGAACGAGAACCCGGCGTGGAAGATCGGCATGACGGCGCGCCCGAGCCGCTGCTCCACGGCCGCGCCCTCCAGGTTCATCGCGGCGTCCCACACCCCGGCGCCGACGCCGAACAGGATCAGGCCGCTGCGCACCGCGAGGTGCTGGTCCGTGGCGACGCCGTACCCGGCGACGGCGAGGCCGGCCACCAGCAGGCCCGCGAACGTCAGGACGGTCCGCGCGGTGCCGAACCGCTCCGCGACCAGGCCCGACAGGGGGATCGCCGCGACCGAGCCGATGGAGCCCGTCAGCAGCAGGATGCCCATCTCCTGCTCGGAGAAACCGAGGCCGTCCCGGACCGCCGGGAGGCGCGACGCCCAGCTCGCGAACGCGAACCCGCTGGCCGCAAAGACGACGAAGACCGCGCGGGCGGCGGCGTGTGCAGTAGGCACGGAACTCCTTGGTGCGATTGAATCTCCCGACCGTAAGCCACAATCTGGGATCAGCCCAGCAGATTCCCGGGTCCTGCACCACCGGTGCCCGATGCGAGAAGAGGAACCGCGATGAACCGCCAGACCGTTGGCCGACCGACCCTCGCGAAGGTCGCCGAGCTGGCAGGTGTCTCCGTGTCCACCGCGTCGCTCGCCTTCTCCGGCGCCGGACCGATCACGCCCGAGACCCGGGAGAAGGTGCTCGCCGCCGCGCGCGAGCTCGAGTACTCCGGGCCCAACCCGCTGGGGCGGCAGCTCCGGTCGGGCCGCTCCGGCATCGTGGGCGTGGTGATCGGCGACCAGCTCGGCCGGTCGTTCCGCGACCCGGTCTCGACGCAGGTGCTGCACGGCCTGGTCTCCGCGATCGGCGAGCAGGGCCTCGGTGTGCTGCTCGTCCCCGGGATGCCGCAGGGCGCGACGGCGCAGTCCGTCGGCCTCGCCGCCGAGGCCGGGCTGCCGCCCGCCGTCGACCCGCTGGTCGAGGCCGCGGCGATGGACGTCGCCGTGCTGGTGTGGGGCATCCTGGAGGGCGACCCGAACCTCGCGGCGCTCCAGCGCCGGGGCGTGCCCGTGGTGATCGGCGAGGGGCACGAGGTGCCCGGCGTGCCCGTGGTCGGCGTCGACGACCGGCGAGGCGCCGCGGAGGCGGTGCGCCACCTCGTCGAGCTGGGCCACACGCGGATCGCCGAGATCGCGCTGCCGTTCGGGCGGGACGAGCGGTCCGGGCTCGTGGACGCCGAACGGCTCGCCGCCGCGGAGCGCACGCCCACCCGCAACCGCCTGGCCGGCGTGCGCGACGTCATCGAGCCGGTCATGTCGTGGGAGACGCCCGCCTCGCTCGTGGAGCACGGGCGCGACGCCGCGACCGAGATCCTCTCCGAGTGGGCGCCCGCGCGGGACCGGCCGACGGCGATCATCGCCCACTCCGACCTGCTCGCCGCCGGTGCCGTGATCGCCGCCCGCGAGCTCGGCCTGCGCGTGCCCGAGGACGTGTCGGTGGCCGGCTTCGACGGGCTCGACCTGCCCTGGCTCTCCCCCGACGTGCTCACCAGCGTGCACCAGCCGCTGGTCGAGAAGGGCCGTGCGCTCGGCCTCGCCGTCATCGCGCTGCTGGCCGGCGAGGAGCCCGAGTCGGTGAGCCTGCCCGTGAGCCTCGTCGAGGGCACGACGACGGGCCCGGTCCCGGACCTCAGCGCCCTGCCCTGACACTTTCGTACCCCCAGCTCGCTGAGTGCGGGATATTTGTGCCCGCACGGCGGCCGGACCAACAGATATCCCGCACTCAACGAGGAGCTGGCATGTCGATACGAAGAGGACTGCGGACCACGGTGTTCGCTCTGGCGGCGACGGGAGCACTTGTGGTGCAGGCAGGAGTCGCGGCGGGAGCCGCTCCGGCGGCGAGCACGCCCGGTCAGGGCGCGGCGTCGTCGGACAACCAGATCACGCTGACCACCTGGGACGGGGTGCGCGACTTCCGTGACGGGAAGACCTCGAACCTCCGGCCGGGCGCCAAGAGCGGGCTCGTGCTGCGCGGGGCCGGCGAGACCGTCGAGTACACGGACCCGTTCGGCGACGGCACGCCCGTCAGCTACGACACGGGCCGCTGGACCTCGCCCGTGATCGAGGCCGGGTACGCGATCGACGAGTCCATCAGCTCGTGGAACGCGGACACGCCCACGGGCACCTGGGTGGAGGTCGAGTTCCGGGGGCGCAAGGCCGACGGGACCTGGACCAAGTGGTTCGTGATGGCGCGCTGGGCGTCGGGCGACGAGTTCGCCCCCGCGAACGGCCGCGCGGGCGACATCCACCGCACCTCGGTGAACGGCCAGACCGACGCGGACGCGTACCTGTTCACCGACACGTTCGTCGCGAAGTCGGGGCACGAGCCGGACGCGTACCAGACCCGGGCCACGCTGTACCGGCCTGAGGGCGCACGGGTGTCGCCGCGGCTCGACGCCCTGAGCACGATGACCAACGAGTACCTGCCCGACGCGCACTACACGGGCACGAGCGACTTCACGCTCGGACGGGCGGTCGAGCTCGACGTGCCGCGGTTCAGCCAGAACATCCACCGCGGCGAGTACCCCGAGTTCGGGGGCGGCGGTCAGGTGTGGTGCTCGCCGACGTCGTCGTCCATGGTGCTCTACTTCTACGGGCGCGAGGTCCCGGACTCCGAGCTGGAGGGGATCGAGGCGCCGAACGGCGACCCGCAGGTCGACTACGCCGCGATGCGCACCTGGGACTACACGTACGAGGGCGCCGGCAACTGGCCGTTCAACGCGGCGTACGCGAGCACGTTCGGCCTGGAGTCCTTCGTCACGCGGCTCCGCTCGCTCGCCGAGGCCGAGAAGTTCGTCGCGGCCGGCATCCCGCTGATCATGTCGATCAGCTTCGAGGAGGAGGAGATGCCCGAGGCCGGGTACGGCACCAACGGGCACCTCGTCACCCTGGTCGGGTTCACGGCCGACGGCGACCCGATCATCAACGACCCGAACAAGGCGAGCAACGAGGCCGTGCGCTCGGTGTACACGCGGGAGAACTTCGAGCGTGTGTGGCAGACGTCGACCGACGGCATCACGTACGTCTACCACCCGAAGGACGTGAAGCTCCCCCGCAACCTCCCGGGAGCCACCCCGAACTGGTGACCAGCGTTCGCTGAGTGCGGGATCTTCGCCCTTTTCTGCTCGGCAGAAGGGCGAATATCCCGCACTCAGCGAGCGGTCTAGCGGCGGGGGACCGAGACGGGGTCGGAGGTGTACGACGCCGGGGTGTAGCCGTCCGCGGCTACCTTCACCTCGACCGTGAGGTCGGTGCCCCGGTCGCGGCCCGTGACCAGGTATCGCGGGCCGATCGCCCAGCGCACCGGCTCGCCGTCGCGCAGCCAGCGGTAGGACACGACGTCGACGTCGTCGGGCAGGTAGGTGCCGACCTCGGCGGTCAGCACGCGCCCCACCTTGGCCTTGCCCCTGGTCGACGGTCTGGTCACGTCGGCGACCACCGGGTCGTGCAGCTCGACGTCGGCCGCGTTGACGTACACGAGGCGGTGCGCCAGCCACACCTGGTAGTAGACGTCGTCGCCCCGCACGACCGTGCGGTCGCCCGGTCCCGAGCCGTCGAACGTGGTGGCTCGGTAGTAGTCGGCGGCCACGTGGTCGTCGGCCACGGCGTACGTCTGGCCGACGCCGACCGTGTACTCGATGGGCGTCACCTCCTGCACCGGCACGTCCGGGAACGCCTCGTAGGCGGCGGCCTCCGGGTAGGCCCGGCCGAAGACCGGCGCCGGGGCGTCGCCCGCGACGGTGACGGTCTGCGCCGTCGACGGCACGACCACCGGCCGGTCGGCCGGGTTGTGCAGCCAGACCAGCGAGCCGGCCCACCACACGCCGAGCCAGTCGCCCTCGACCCGGTCCACGACGAGCTTGTGCCCGGACTGCACGCGCGCGCTCACGTCGCTCGCGTACGTCGAGCCGTCGGCGCCGTCCGGCTTCCAGCCCGGGTCCTTGGCCAGCGCGGCGTCCTCCGCGGGCTCCTGGTACAGGTAGCGGAAGTTGGTGCCCGCGCCCTCGACGCAGTCGCCCGAGGTCGGCGACGCCTCCTCGCAGCCCGTCACCACGTTCGGGTTCTCGGCGTACCCGGTGCGCACCTCGACGACGTCGCCCGGCGCGACGTCCGTCGTCGCCTCCAGGTCGCCGCCGATCGGGGCGCCCAGCAGCTCGAAGTAGTGGTCCCAGTCCCAGTACGGGCCCGGGTCCCAGTGCACGTTCTTGGTGTAGCCCGGCAGGATGCCCGGCACCTGGTCGTGCCCCACGATATGGGCGCGGTCGAGCGGGATGTCGTGCTCCGCCGCGAGGTGCCGCACGAGCGCGGCCGACGACCGGTACATGGCCTCCGTGTACCAGCCGCCCGTGCCCGCCCAGCCCTCGTGCTCCAGGCCGATCGAGTGCATGTTCATGAACCAGTTGCCCGCGTGCCAGCCGACGTCGGCCGGGTCGAGGTGGTTGGCGACGTGCCCGTCCGAGGACCGCAGCGTGTAGTTCCACGCCAGGTAGGTCGGGTCCTGCACCAGGTTCACCGACGGCTGGTAGGCCGTCTCGGTGTCGTGGATCAGGATGTAGTCGATCGACGGGCCGCCCGCGCCGGTGCGGTCGGCCTGGTCGTGGTTGCCGTAGTCGCCCGTGTTCTCGGGGAGGTCCGGCGAGCCCTTCGCGTACGGGGCGGGGAGCCACTCGCAGCCCAGGTCGTCGGGGCAGTCCGCCTCGGGGTCGCTCGTTCCCGCCGTCTTCGGGACGACGACGTCCGGGTTGGCCGTGAGGATCACCGCGCCGTCCGCGGGGGTGGTGGTCCCCGCGCCGTCGCGCAGCGTCTTCCAGACGCCGGCCGCGAAGCCCTCGATGTCGCTCATGCGGGACACGGCGTCCTCCCAGGTGCTGAGGTCGTCAGGCGTGGTGGCGACGCTCTTGGCGCCGGCCGCTGCTGCAACGTCGGCCGGCTCGGTGGCCGCGCCGTCGCGCACCGACTGGGCTCGGTACGACGCCAGAAGGGCGGCGCCGCCGCAGACGTTGGCCCGCGCGTCGGTCCGCAGGGTCTCCTCGTCGAGGCCCGTCAGGGCCGCGGCCCGGGTGAGCTCGGCGGTGCCCTCGCGGGTGGGGCCCGACTTGTCGTTGATCGCGGACAGCGGCAGCCCGTCGCCGCGCGCGTGCGCGAGGCCCTCTCCACCGGCGAGGTTGAACACGCCGTAGCCGCCGTCGGCGCTGACCTGGCCGGCGTGCTGGTCCCAGCGGGACTCCAGGTACGACACGGCCTTGAGCAGGTCCTCGGGGACCGCCGTGACCTCGGCCGCCGCGGCGAACGCCTCGTCGAGGGAGCCGGCGGCCAGTACGGGAGCACAGGCGACGACGTCGTCGGCGGGCACGGTCACCGTGGGGGCGGCGGCCGCCGCCGAGAGCGGGATGAGCGGAAAGAGCACCCCGGCCGCCGTGGCCAGGGCTGTGATACGTCGTGATGACGTCACGCGGAGTTCCTCTCGTCGGGTCCGTACAACTCCGGACGAGAGAATCACACCCGATCAGGGTGCGCAGGAGAAGGCCTGGCGGGTTAAAAAATGGTTACCCGGGCAACCAGCTCCGGGTGCGCGCGGCCGGGACGGGGCAGCGACGTCGGCGTCAGAGCCGGACGAGCACCTGGGTGCGGCCCAGGACCTTGGCCCCGTCGACCGTGACGGCGAGGTCCACGCGGACCGTGCCGGCCTCGGCGTCGACCACGCCCACCGTGCCCACGACCTCGATCAGGGCGGTGCCCGGGTTGGGCACCTCGACGGGCTTGGTGAACCGCGTCTGGTAGTCGACGACGGCGCCCGGGTCGCCCGCCCAGTCCTCGACCAGGCCGACGACGGAGCCCATGGTGAGCATGCCGTGCGCGATGACGCCGGGCAGGCCCGCGGACTTCGCGAACTTGTCGTTCCAGTGGATCGGGTTCAGGTCGCCGCTGGCGCCCGCGTACCGGACCAGGGCCGCACGGTCGAAGGTGACGGTGCGGCTGCCGATCACGTCGCCGACGGAGAGCGTCGCGATGTCGGGGCGGCTCATGCGTCCTCACCTCGGATGGCCAGCGTGGAGACGACCGTGGCGACGTGCTCGCCCGGGGACTCCGCCTCGGGCGACGGCACCTCAACCTGCTGCGGCATCGCGTAGATCTCGCAGCGCGTGGTCACCATGCTGATCATCCCGCGGGAGACGACGCGGTCCACGTGCAGCACCGTCGTCAGCTCGTCGCCGGCGACGATCGGGCGGTGGTGCGTGAAGCGCTCGTCCGCGTGGACCACGCGGGAGAAGTCGATGTCGGCCTCGGGGTCGCTGATGTACTGCGACTCGGTGCGCTGCGCCACGACCACGGCGAACGTGGGCGGGGCGACCAGGTCCGGATAGCCCAAACCCCGCGCCGCCACGAGTTCGTGGTGCGCGGGGTGCTTGGCACCGACGGCAACGGCGAACTCGCGGATCTTCTCGCGACCTACGGAGTAGGGGGCGTCGGCCGGGTAGACCCGGCCCTCGAAATCAGCGTTCGCCACGTCGGTGTGAGCTCGCTACGAGACTCAGCGAGTCTCGCGGTGCGACGTGTGCTTGCCGCAGCGCGGGCAGAACTTCGCCAGCTCCAGGCGGTCCGGGTCGTTACGCCGGTTCTTCTTCGTGATGTAGTTCCGCTCCTTGCAGTCCACGCATGCCAGCGTGATCTTCGGGCGGACATCCGCGCTCTTGCTTGCCATGGCTCTCACCTCCGCGCCTCGAGAGGGAGGCGCCATGTGTCTTCTCGTCGTCCGGCACAGGACGCCGAACGGATGTACTTGCTTCGGTAGCGAGGGCGGGGCTCGAACCCGCGACCTCACGATTATGAGTCGTGCGCTCTGACCAGCTGAGCTACCCCGCCGCGCGTGACTGAACGCGAGGCCGTCCGCCGTTGCTCCCCTGCCGGCGAACCGGTGAGGTGGGCGGACGACCCCGCGTCGATCACAGAGCCCCGAAAGGGAATCGAACCCTTGACCTTCTCCTTACCATGGAGACGCTCTGCCGACTGAGCTATCGGGGCGGCGAGGAAGACTCTACATGCCCTCCGGCCTGGCGTGAAATCGAATCGGGTGTGAGGTGCGCCGCGCGGGTCGCGAGCCTCGTCCGGACCTGGTGGTCGGGCCGAAAACCGGGCCGATCTCCCCTGCTCGACACCCCGTGCACCGACGCGAGGCCGGGAACGAAACAGGGCGTGACCGGCGAATCGCCGGTCACGCCCTGCTGTGCTTCACGTGGCTGGTGAGGGATTCGAACCCCCGAAGGCTGAGCCGTCTGATTTACAGTCAGATCCCTTTGGCCGCTCGGGCAACCAGCCGTGAACGGAGCCGAGCATAGCCTCCCGACGGCGTCAGCGAGAAATCGAAAACGGGTCCCGCCTGGTGACGAGCCCCACAGCACATCCGCGGCCCGCACGAGCGCCCGAGATCTATCGTGACGCCGTGACACAACAACAGGATCGCTGGGGCCTCCCCCTCGGCATCGGCGCCTACCTGCTCTGGGGCGGGATGCCGTTGTTCTTCCCGCTGCTGGAGCCGGCAGGGCCCCTGGAGATCGTGGCCCACCGCATCGTGTGGAGCCTGCTCTTCTGCCTGATCGCGCTGGCGGCCCGGCGCCAGCTGCGCGACTTCCGCACGGCACTGCGGTCGCCGCGCCTCCTGGGCACGTTCGCCGTCGCGGCGGCCCTGATCGTCGTCAACTGGGTCGTGTACGTGTACGCCGTGCTCAGCGACCGCGTGCTCGACGCCGCTCTGGGCTACTTCATCAACCCGATCGTCACCGTGCTGCTCGGCGTGCTGGTGCTGCGCGAGCGGCTGCGGCCCGTGCAGTGGGTCGCGATCGCGTGCGGCGCGGCGTCCGTCGTCGTGCTGTCCACCGGGCTCGGCGGACTGCCGTGGATCTCGCTGTGCCTGGCGCTCTCGTTCGGCCTCTACGGGCTCGTGAAGAACCGCGTGGGCCGCACCGTCCCGGCGCTGCCCGGCCTGGCCGTCGAGACGGCGGTCGCCACCCCGTTCGCTCTGGCCTACCTCGTCTGGCTCGGCAGCTCGGGCACGTTCACGAGCGAGGGCGGCGGGCACGCGCTGCTGCTCATGTCGGCCGGCATCGTGACCGCGCTGCCCCTGCTCCTGTTCGGCGCCGCCGCCCGGCGCCTGCCCCTGTCCGTGGTCGGCATGCTGCAGTACCTCGCGCCGGTCCTGCAGTTCCTCGTGGGCCTGCTCGTCTTCGCGGAACACATGCCGCCCGCCCGCTGGGCCGGTTTCGCGCTGGTCTGGCTCGCGCTGATCCTGCTCACGGTCGACGGCGTCCGCCAGGCCCGCAGGGCCCCGCGCCTGGGCCAGGCCTGACCCCGCGACCCGACCACCCCGCCTGCCCGGCCAGGCTCGCCCGCCTACCCCGCCAGGCTCGTTGAGTGCTGGGTATTCGCCCTTCTCGCGCACGAAAAAGGGCGAATACCCAGCACTCAACGAGGGGTTACCAGGTGCCCGGGATCTGGCGGACGGCCACGTTCAGTCGGTTGAACACGTTGGTGACGCCGATGTGCAGGACCAGGGCCGCGAGCGCCTCCTCGTCCCAGTGCTCCGCGGCGCGGGCCCAGACGGCGTCGGGCACCCCCTCGGCGCTGTCGGCCAGGCGGGTCATCGCCTCGGCGAGCTCGAGCGCCGCGCACTCGGCCTCGCTGAGGTAGGGCGACTCGCGCCAGGCGGCGACGGACGCGAGGCGGTCCTCCGACTCCCCGGCCTTGCGGGCCTGCCGCATGCCGTACTCGATGCACCAGCCGCAGCCGTTGATCTGGCTGACGCGCAGGTGCACCACCTCGAGCGTGCTCGCGGGGACGCCCTGCCCCTGGGCCATCTGTCCCAGCTCGGCGAGCGCCTTGGCGGCGCCCGGCACGATCAGCGCCGGGTTCTTCATGCGGGACGTCACGGTGCGCAGGTGCGGCGTACCGGAGGCCTGGAGGTCGAGGTGCTGGGTCGCGTCCTGGGCGGCTGTCTCAGTGGTCATCGCGGTCCTCTCGTCGTGGCCGGGGCCCGGCCTGTCACATCGGCGCTCTGCGCGCCGTCACACCGTTGACGACCCCCGGAACGAGGATGTGACTGATGACCCCCGACGAGCTCGCCCTCGCCTTCGAGCAGCACCGGCCCCGACTGCGGGCGGTGGCCTACCGCATGCTGGGCAACCCCGACGACGCCGACGACGCGCTGCAGGAGGCCTGGCTGCGCCTGAACCGGACCGGCGACGAGGGGATCGACAACCTGGCCGGCTGGCTGACAACGGTCACCGGCCGGATCTGCCTCGACATGCTCCGCTCGCGGTCGACCCGCCGGGAGGACCCGCTGCCGTCCGGCCGGCCCGACGACACGGCGCCGGAGATCCTCGACGACGCCTCCCCCGACCCGGTCCGCGAGGCCGAGCTGGCCGACGTCGTCGGGGTGGCGATGCAGGTGGTCCTGGAGAGCCTGGACCCGGCCGAGCGGCTCGCGTTCATGCTGCACGACCTGTTCGCGGTGCCGTACGAGCAGATCGCGCCCGTGCTGGGCCGGTCGGTCGTGGCGGCACGGCAGCTCGCGAGCCGCGGCCGGCGCCGGGTGCAGTCCGGCCCGGCGGCCCGCGCGGCGGCGGGCGCCGACGCCGGGGCTGACGTCGGCCCGCGGGCCGACGTCAGGAATCGGACGGACCGGCAGGTCGTCGAGGCCTTCCTCCTGGCCTCCCGCACGGGCGACCTCGCGGGGCTGCTGGCGGTGCTCGCGCCGGACGTGGTGCTGCGCGCCGACCAGGCCGCCCTCGCGGCGGCGGCCGAGGCCGCGGACCGGGGCGCTCCTCTGCTGGCCCGCGAGGTGCGCGGGGCGGCGGCCGTGGCCCAGGCGTTCCGCGGCCGGGCGGGCGGGGCGGTGCCCGCACTCATCGACGGCTCCATCGGGTTCGCGTACGCGCCGGACGGCACGCCGCGCGGCCTGTTCGCCGTCGTCGTGCACGACGGGCACATCGCGGCCGTCGACATGATGGGCGACCCGGCCACGGTCGCCGGGGCGCACGTGCTGCTGCTCGGCTGAGCCGGAGGCGCAGCGCGGGGTGGGAGCCGAGGCACGACCTGGCAGGGTGTGCGCATGACCTCTCCTCGCACCGTGGTGGCCGGGCCGGCGTCGTGGAACACGATGGTCCGGCTCGACCACCTGCCCGACCCGCGGCCGCACACCCTGTTCGCCCGCGGGTCGGTCCGCACGCTGGGCGGCACGAGCGCCGGCAAGGCCCTGCACCTGGCCGACCTCGGGGTGGCGGGCACGCTCGTGGCCGACGTCGGGACCGACCCGGAGGCGGACCTGATCCTCGGCGCGCTCGGGCACGCGGGCGGCACCGAGGTGCTGGCGCGCCGGGTGGCCGGACCGTCGGAGCAGCACCTCAACCTCATGACCAACGCCGGCGAGCGCCTCTCGATCTACCTCGCCGTCCCCGAGACGTCGCCGGAGCCGGACCCCGCGGCGGTCGAGCGCGTGACCGCCGCGGACCACGTGGTGCTGGACCTGAGCGCCGTCGGGCAGGGGCTCCTGCCTGCGGCCGTGGCGGGCGGCGCCACGCTCTGGACCGACCTGCACGACTACGACGGCGTCGCCGAGTTCCACCGGCCGTTCGCCGACGCGTGCTCGTACGTCTTCCTGAACGACGACGGCACGGACGACCACCGCGCCCTGATGACGGCGCTGCTGGAGCGGGGCGCGACCACCGTGGTGTGCACGCTGGGTGCCCGCGGCGCGGTGGCGCGGACGGCGGAGGGCTGGTTCGAGACGCCGGCGGAGCCCACGGAGGTGCTGGACACCAACGGCGCGGGCGACGCGTTCTTCGCGGGCTTCTTCGCGGCGCACCTGGGCGGCGCGGGGACGGCGGAGTGCCTCCGGGCCGGGGCACGCCAGGCGACGCGCGCCCTGGGCACGCGCCACCTGAGCCCGCTGCTGGACGGGAAGGTCTAGACCCGGACCCGAAGGTCTAGACGCGGGTGAGGAGCGTCGCGAGCTCCTCGGCGACGCCGTCGGCGTCGTGGTGGCCGACCACGGCGTCGGCGCAGGCCAGCACGTCGGTGTGGGCGTTGGCGACCGCGATGCCGCGGCCCGCCCAGGTGAGCATCGGGAGGTCGTTGGGCATGTCGCCGAAGGCCCAGACGTCGGCGGCGTCGACGCCGAGGCGCGCGCACCAGCGGGCCAGCGCGGCGGCCTTGTCGACGCCGGGCGGCATGAGCTCGGCGAGGCCGACGGCGCCCGAGTACGCCAGGTGCGCGTGCTCCCCGACGGCGGTACGCACGGCCGCGAAGAACTCCTCCTGCGCCAGCCGGATCTCCTCCGGCGGGTCGGTGAAGACGCCCGGCGGCGGCACGTGCGCGGGGTCGAGCGCGAGGATCTTGGACACCGGGCCGCGAGCGCCGAGGGTGTCCTCGACGGGCACCGACCAGAGGCCGGGGTCGAGCGCGGGCTCGCGCTTGGGGTAGCCGGGGTCGAAGGCGACGCCGTCGGTCCGCTCGAACGCGAGCGCGGCGTGCGGCAGCACGGCGCGGATGCCGCCGACGACGGCGCGGACGGCGTCGTCGTCGAAGCCGCAGGTCTCCAGGGTCTCGCCGGAGGCGAGGTCGAGCACGCACGCCCCGCCGATGCAGATGACGCGGCCGTGGCCGCCGACGGTGTCGGCGAGGTGGTCGAGCCAGCGCGGCGGGCGGGCGGTCACGAAGACGACCTCGACGCCCGCGGCGTCGAGGTCGGCGAGGACCTGGCGGGTGCGGTCGGAGACCTTGCCGTCGCTGCGCAGGAGGGTGCCGTCGAGGTCGGTCGCGACGACCCGGGGCAGGCGGGTCATGGCTCGGCCCGGATGCCGGCGGCGGGCAGGATGACCTTGTCGATGTTCTCGACGAGGAGGTCGCGGTCCACGGGCCGGCCCAGCATGAGCACGTTGTACGAGACGAGCGCGGGGCCGATGATGCAGAGCTTCTCGACGTCGACGTCTGCCGGGATCTCGCCGCGGTCGATGGCGCGGCGGAAGAAGATGCGGTTGGCCCGGGCGCGCGGCTCGACGAGGGCCTCCTGCGCGGCGGCGGCGAGCTCGGGGCTGCGGGCGATCATCGACACGATCCCGGCCATGACCTTGAGCTTGCGCTCACCGTCCCGGATGCTCGGGGTCCGGATCATCGCCACGAGGTCTCCCCGCAGCGTGCCGGTGTCGGGCAGGTCGTCGAGGTCGATCTCGCCCTGCTTCATGCAGGCGACGGCGTCGAGCACGAGCTCGGCCTTGGACGACCACCGCCGGTAGACGGTCGCCTTCCCGGCCTTGGCGCGGGTGGCCACCATGTCGATGGTCATGCCGTCGTACCCGGACTCGGACAGCACGTCGAGCGCGGCGTCCAGGATCTCGGGGTCGCGGGTGTGGTCCCTCTTGCGGCCCAGGCGGGGCTTCACCTCGGCCTGATCGACTTGCGTCATCGCCGTCGGTCTCCTCTCTGCACTGTCCGACCTTACCCGCGGGTTAATACTGAACTAACTGTATCCGGAACTGATCAGTTCCGTATATGCTGGGAGACATGTCCCAGACTTCAACCCCTGCGACGGACAGTCGTCGCTGGATCACGCTCGTCGTGGTCGGGCTCGCACAGCTGATGGTCGTGCTCGACGCGACCGTCGTGAACATCGCCCTCCCCTCCGCACAGGCCGACCTCGGCTTCTCCGACGGTCAGCGCCAGTGGGTCATCACCGCTTACTCCCTCTCCTTCGCGAGCCTCCTGCTGCTCGGCGGGCGCCTCTCCGACCTCATCGGCCGCAAGCGCACGTTCGTCGTCGGGCTCATCGGGTTCGCCCTCGCCTCCGCCCTGGGCGGCGCCGCCGGCTCGTTCGAGCTGCTCGTGGCCGCCCGCGCGCTCCAGGGCGCGTTCGGCGCCCTGCTGGCCCCCACGGCCCTCGCCGTGCTGACCACGACCTTCACCGTCCCGCGTGAGCGTGCCCGCGCGTTCGGCGTCTTCGGCGCGATCGCCGGTGCCGGCGGCGCCGTCGGGCTGCTGCTGGGCGGTGTGCTCACCGATTCGCTCGACTGGCGCTGGAACCTCTACATCAACGTGTTCATCGCCGCGGTCGCCCTGGTGGGCGCGGCCCGGTACATCCCGCGCATCGCCCGCAGCGGCCCGCGGCCGCGCCTGGACGTGCCCGGCACGCTCCTGGTCTCCGGCGCGCTGTTCGGCCTCGTCTACGGCTTCTCCAACGCCGAGACGGGCGGCTGGGGCGCACCCCTGACCTGGGGCATGCTCACCGCCTCGGGCGTCCTGCTGGTGGCGTTCGTCGTCTGGCAGACGCGCGCGGCACACCCGCTCCTGCCGCTCTCGATCGTCCTCGACCGGAACCGGGGCGCGGCGTACCTCTCGGTGCTGATCGCGGGCGCGGGGATGTTCGGCATCTTCCTGTTCGTCACCTACTATCTGCAGCTCACGCTCGGGTACACACCGATCCAGACCGGCCTGGCGTTCCTGCCCATGATCGCGATGCTGGTGCTCGCCGCGCAGCTCGGCACCAACCTGCTCGTGCCGCGGTTCGGCCCCAAGCTGCTGGTGCCGATCGGCATGACGCTGGGCGTGGTCGGCATGATCGACCTCACGTTCCTGGACGCGTCGAGCACGTACGCCGCGCACGTCCTGCCGGGCCTGATGGTGCTCGGCTTCGCGATGGGCACGATCATGCCCGCCTCGATGCAGACCGCCACG
This sequence comes from Promicromonospora sukumoe, assembly GCF_014137995.1. NCBI lineage: Bacteria > Bacillati > Actinomycetota > Actinomycetes > Micrococcales > Promicromonosporaceae > Promicromonospora > Promicromonospora sukumoe. The sequence continues at coordinate 630,126 of NZ_JACGWV010000003.1, read as the reverse complement.
CTGGGCGTGGACCGGCAGTTCGCCGGCGTCGCCTCGGCCATGGTGAACACCAGCCAGCAGGTGGGCGGCTCGATCGGCACCGCGCTGCTCAACACCCTGGCCGCCACCGCCGCGGCGGACTACCTCGTGGCCCACGCGCCCGTGACCGAGGCCGTCGGCGCGCAGGCGGCCATCGCCAGCTACTCCACCGCGTACTGGTGGGGCGCCGGGTTCTTCGCCGTCGGCGCGGTGCTCTCCGCGCTGCTGTTCCGCCGGCGCGGTCAGGGCCTGTCGCTCTCGCACACCGAGCCGGCCGCGGGCTCGGCCTCCGGTTCGAGCGCCGGCTCCGGCTCCGGCGACGCCGACCGCGTCGCGGAGCCGGTGCACGTCGGCTGACCGGCCCGGGTCACCGTCACGGGTTGGAGTACATCGTGACGGTGACCCGGTCGAACCGGAGCGCCTCCAGGTCCTGCCGGGTCATCGTCCAGTAGACGGTGGCCATCGGGAGCCCCTCCCACTGGGCCAGCAGCACCCGGTCCTGCCCGGCGGCGGGATCGCCCCAGTCCTCGTGGTCCCAGGCGTGACCACCGATCTGGAGCGTGCGGACGTGCCACGGCCGGTCGTCCCGCGTGTCCTCCCACACCTCCCGCAGGTCCCCCGCGCGCGGGTGCCGGGCGAGCAGCCCGGCGTCGAAGGCGTGCTGGGGCAGTGTCACGTCGTGCGCCAGGCGCAGCTCGCCCCGACGGCGCAGGTCGGCGTCCAGCTCCTCGGGCGACTCGTACTCGTACGGCTCGTAGTCGGGCGCGGTCGCGCGCTCCTCGACGGCGACGCCGGCCGGTACGTACAGGGCGCCGCCGGCGAGGCCGATCTCCAGGTCCGGGTTGGCGAACAGCAGGAGCTGACCGTCCGGCGGGAGCGGCAGGTCCGTGGCCCCCTCCGGGATCGCGGCCAGGTCCAGGGTCGCGATGAGCTGGTGGTCGGCGTGCCGGACGCCGCCGTCGGGCCCGCCGAGCTCGTACGGGTCGGACGGCGTCGCGACGTCGGGCGGCAGCAGCAGCGGACCGCCGAGCCGCGCCACGACCGGCCCGTCGGCCTCCCGCGTGAGGAGGACGCACGGCCGGGCCAGGTTGAGCCACCGCTCCGTCTCCACCGCGGGGATCCCGCTCCCCGTCGCCGCGTCCTGGAATCGCTCCAGCCGGTCGAGGGCGCCGGCCGCGCCGGGCGCCTCTCGTCGTACCGCTCGCACAGCCTCGTGCATCTCGCCTGACCCCCAGTTAGACATATCGGTATATACCGGGCAAGGGTCGTGCACTCGGGCCCGCCGCGGCAAGTCCGCTCGACCTCACCCGATTCGGATGACGCGCGGGGCCCGTCCCCGACGCATCCTGGCGGCGAGAGTGAGGTCGAGATGTGTCGTTGGCTCGCGTACTCAGGTTCGCCGGTGCTCCTGGAGGACCTGCTCTTCAAGCCGGAGAACTCGCTGGTGGTGCAGAGCAGGCACTCACGGCTGGGCGCGGAGACCATCAACGGTGACGGTTTCGGCGTCGGCTGGTACGGCGCCCTGGACGAACCCGGCGTCTACCACAGCACCGAGCCGGCCTGGAACGACCGCAACCTGCGAGAGATCTCGGCCCACGCGGCCGCCGGGCGGGTCTTCGCCCACATCCGCGCGTCGACCGGGACGGACGTGCAGCAGACCAACTGTCACCCGTTCCGGCACGGCCGCCGGCTCTGGATGCACAACGGGGCCATCACGGACTTCGCGGCGGTGAAGCGCGACCTGGCCATGGCCGTCGATCCTGCCCTCTACCCCGGGATCGAGGGTTCGACGGACTCCGAGGTGTTCTTCTACCTGGCCCTGACGTTCGGGCTCGAGGAGGACCCGCCCGCGGCAGTGGCCCGGGCAGTCGGCCTCATCGAGGAGACCGGGCGACGCCACGGCGTCGAGCACCCGATCCAGATGACGGTGGCCACCACCGACGGGGACACCACGTGGGCGTTCCGCTACTCCAGCGTGGGCAGTTCGCGGTCGCTGTTCCACAGCACCGACATCTCGACGCTCCGCCTCCAGTACCCCGACAACCCCGTGCTGCACGAGATCTCCGACGACGCCCGCCTCGTGGTGTCCGAGCCGCTCGGGGACCTGCGCGGGGCGTGGCGAGAGGTGCCGGAGTCGAGCTGCCTCGTCGTCCGCGGCGGCCACGAGGAGCTGCGCGGGTTCTTGCCCACGCCGGCCCGGGGATGACGGCCGGCGGGCACCCGCGGGCGCCCGGGGCGCGCCTGGAGTTGCACCTCACGTAGCGGGATGTGGTCCGGTTGACCCACGTCCCGCCCCGTCGAGGAAGGCTCCACCATGCACCCGTCCTTCGTCCCGCCCCGCCGCGTCAAGATCGGTGACGCGGCGGCCTTCGCCGGCACGACGCCGCGGGCGATCCGGCACTACCACGAGATCGGCCTGCTCCCGGAGCCCGAGCGAGGTGGCGACGACCGCCGGCGCTACGGGTACGAGGACATGGTCCGGCTGCTGTGGGTCCGCAGGATGGCGGACACCGGGATCGCCCTGGACGACATCCGGGACGCCTTTGCCGGGTCGGCTCCGGGCAGCTCGGCGCCGGCCGGCTCGGTTCCTCGAAATTCCGACGACGACGACATCGCGGCCGTCCTGGAACGGCTGGACGAGGCCCTCGTCGCCCAGGAAGCGGAGCTGCGCCGACAGCGGGCCGCAGTCCAGCGGATGCGCACGCAGGGCAGCCGGGCGGGCCTGCTCTCCGACGTCGTCACGGAACGCCTCGCGAACGTGCCGGAGGGCTCCCTGCGCCAGGCGGACCTGGACACCCTGCTGGTCACGGAGCGGATCTTCGGCCCCCTCGGCGCGGCGATCCAGGCCACCCGGTTCATCGCCCTGGCCGGCAGCCCGGACCTGCGGGCGGAGTCCGACCGGGTCGACGCCGCCGAGGAGGCGCTGGACGACACGGTCGCCGTCGACGACCCCCGGGTGTCCCAGGTGGCCGCCGAACGCCATGCCTTCGAACAGAAGCTGGAGGCCGCCATGGAGGAGGCCGGGCTCGACGAGGGGGACGAGGCGCTCCTCGACTCCTGGGACGCCGGCGAGATCTCGGACACCGGGCAGACGTCCATGAGCGTTCTCGAAGCGGTCGGCAAGATGCCCTACGACTTCTCCCCGGCCCGTCTGCGCTGCATGGAGCTGGCCGTGGAGCTCGGGGCCCGTGGCTGAGGCCGCGTGGCAGGACTCGTGACAAGCGGGACGGGCGGCCACCGGAGTTCCGGTGACCGCCCGTCCGGGTCAGTCGTCCGCTCGTCGGTCAGGCGGTCTCGACAGGCTCGACCAGCGGGTCAGCGGTAGTTCGTGAACTGGAGCGCGAAGTCCAGGTCCGAGCCCTTGAGCAGGCCCATGACCTCCTGGAGCTGGTCGCGGGACTTGCTGGTGACCCGCACCTCGTCGCCCGTGATCTGCGTCTTGACGCCCTTGGGGCCCTCCTCGCGGATGATCTTGGTGACCTTCTTCGCGTTCTCCCCGGCCAGGCCCTCCTTGAGGGTGGCCGCGAGGCGGTACTCCTTGCCGGACGGCTTCGGCTCACGCTCGCCGACGTCGATCGACTTGAGCGAGATACCGCGCTTGACCAGCTTGGTCTCGAAGACGTCGAGGGCGGCGAGCACACGCTCCGACGAGTTGGCGACGAGGACGATGCTCTCGCCGCTCCAGGTGATCGATGCGCCGACGTTCTTGAAGTCGTACCGCTGCGAGATCTCCTTCGCGGCCTGGTTCAGCGCGTTGTCGACCTCCTGGCGGTCGACCTTGCTGACGATGTCGAACGACGAGTCGGCCATGGTGTGGTGCTCCTTCTGCGTAACAACCCGGGCGCCCCTGCAGGCCCGGTCGGAATCTGCTCACCGTATCCGCCCCCGCCGACCGCGACGAACGCTTTGCGCGGGTGAGGTCGGGGGCGGCTCCGCGGACGACGGAGGACGGGCGGGGTGGTCGTCAGGACGGTCTCAGAGCATCCCGGGCGGGGTGCCCCAGTCCGGGCCCGACGTCGGGCCACCGGGGTTGTAGCCCCCGGCTGGGCCGCCCGCCATGGCCTCGAGCCGGCGGATACGGTCCGGCATCGGCGGGTGCGTGGCGAACAGCTTGCCGATGCCCGCGCCGCGGAACGGGTTGGCGATCATCAGGTGCGAGACGTTGGTGAGGTCCCGGTCCTGCGGCAGCGGCGCGCGCTGCGTGCCCTGCTCCAGCTTCCGCAGCGCGGAGGCCAGGGCCAGCGGGTCGCCCGTGAGCCGGGCGCCGTCCTCGTCGGCGTCGTACTCGCGCGTGCGGGAGATCGCCATCTGGATCAGCATCGCCGCGATCGGGGCGAGCAGGGCCATGGCGAGCGCCGCGAGCGGGTTGCCGCCCTCCCGGCGGTCGCCGCCGCCGAAGAAGAGCAGGAACTGCGCCAGCGCGGTGATGACACCCGCCAGGGCGGATGCCACGGACGAGGTCAGGATGTCGCGGTTGTAGACGTGCATCAGCTCGTGGCCCAGCACCCCGCGCAGCTCACGCTCGTTGAGCAGCTCCAGGATGCCCTCCGTGCAGCACACGGCGGCGTTCTGCGGGTTGCGGCCGGTGGCGAACGCGTTGGGCGCCTTGGTCGGCGAGATGTAGAGCCGCGGCATCGGCTGGCGTGCCGCCGTCGACAGCTCGCGCACGATCCGGTGCATCTCCGGCGCCTGCAGCTCCGTCACCGGGTACGCGTGCATCGCGCGGATCGCGAGCTTGTCGGAGTTCCAGTACCCGTAGGCCGTGGTCCCCAGCCCGATGAGGACGAAGATCCACAGCAAGCCCGACTTGGCCCCGAAGAGCGCCCAGAGCCCGAGGATCACGGCCCACATGCCACCGAACAGCGCGGCGGTCTTCAGCCCGTTGTAGTGCCTGTGCATCGCACTCCTTTCCTCCCACCCGAACGCGCCAGCCCGGCCCCGGGTTCCCCGGCGGGTCGGCGCCCACCAGACAACAGTGCCCGGAAGACCTGAGTCTTCCGGGCACGGTCGCTGAACGGCAACGGGGAGTGCGCTACGGGCGACGGCTGATGGTGACCATCTCGTCGCGCGGGACGACCTTGATCCGCTCCCGGCCGACGGCCTCGCCGAGGGCCCGCTCGTGCGCGTCGAGGAGCTCCCAGCCGGACCACTCGATGTACGGGACACCCTTGCCGGTGAGGAACTCGGTGACGGCCTCCGGCGTGCCCTGCGGCGCGGTACGGCCGCCGTCCAGGTCGCCGGGGGCCTCGCCGTCGGCCACGCCCGTGACGTCCTCGACGAGGTGGCGGATGGTCTCCGACGCGTCGGACTTGGTGTGGCCGATGAGGCCCACCGGGCCGCGCTTGATCCAGCCGGTCGCGTACACGCCGGGGACCTGGTTGCCGTCGATGTCGACGACGCGGCCCTCGCGGTTGGTGATGACGCCCTTGACGTCGTCGTACGGGATCTCCGGCAGGGAGGAGCCGAAGTAGCCGACGGCGCGGTAGACGGCCTGGACAGGCCAGTCGGTGAACTCGCCGGTGCCCTTGACGGTGCCGTCGCCCTGCAGCGCGGTGCGCTCGGTGCGGAACCCGACGACCTTGCCGTCCTCGCCGAGCACCTCGGCCGGGGCGTGCAGGAAGTGCAGGTGCAGGCGGCGCGACGCCGTGTTCTGCGCCGGGTCCTTCAGCGTCCAGTCCACCAGGGTCTTGACGACCTGCTTGGTCTGGTTCGACGAGTTGATCGCCGCCTCGGAGCCCTCGTCGAAGTCGAAGTCCTCCGGGTACACCACGATGTCGACGTCGGGCACGTGGCCCAGCTCGCGCAGCTCCAGCGGCGAGAACTTGACCTGCGCCGGACCGCGGCGCGCGAACACGTGCACGTCGGTGACCGGGGAGGTCTTCAGGATCTCGTGCACGTTGGCCGGGATCTCGGTGGACAGCAGGTCGTCCGCGTGCTTGGCGAGGACGCGGGCCACGTCGAGCGCGACGTTGCCGGCGCCGATCACGGCCACCTGCTCCGCCTCCAGCGGCCAGGTGCGCGGCACGTCGGGGTGACCGTCGTACCAGGACACGAAGTCCGCGGCGCCGTAGGAGCCGTCGAGGTCGATGCCGGGGACGTCCAGCTCGGCGTCCTTGATGGACCCGGTGGAGAAGATCACCGCGTCGTAGAACTGGCGCAGGTCCTCGAGCTTCAGGTCCACGCCGTAGTCCACGTTGGCGAGCAGGCGGATGTCCCCGCGGCTCAGCACCTTGTGGAGCGCGACGATGATCTGCTTGATGCGCGGGTGGTCCGGCGCCACGCCGTACCGCACCAGGCCGAACGGCGCCGGGAGGCGCTCGAACAGGTCGATGCTGACGTCGAGGGCGGACTTGGACAGGATGTCGCTCGCGTAGATGCCGGCGGGGCCGGCGCCGACGACGGCGACGCGCAAGGGGCGGGTGGTGCTCACGGAGGGGCGCCTTCCGGTCGAGGACAAGACAAGGGAAGCGAAGGCCGCTACCGATTCTACCGACCGGGTAAGGCGCACCTCACCCCAGGTTCAGGGGGTGGACGTGGGGTTCCTGTGAGAATCCTCGCGTTCCGGGCTCAACGGCCCTGTTCGCGCTCCCGCTGGACCTTGGCGGCACGACGACGGAGCTCCGCGCGGCCGAGCGCATTGTAGATCGCGTCGACGGCGGCCATGACGAGCGCGATACCACCGAAGATGCCGGCGAACACGGCCACCGGGATGAGGCTCAGGACGCTGCAGAGCACCGCCACGACCACGAGGCCCAGGCCGATCCACAGGCTCCACCGACCGAGGCCGCTCATGCCGGCACCAGCTCGGACGGCAGGGCACGCAGCCCGCGCGAGCCCGTCTCCTGGAGAGTGAGGGTCACCGGCGCTCCCTGCGCGTCGTGCTCGGTGCCCCGCACCACGTGCACGCCGTGCGGTCCCGCGTACACGGACGCGTTGACCAGCTTGTCGCTGCCCCGAGCCACACCGGACACGATGCTCACGGCCACGGCCTCCCTGAGCTGGGGCAGGGTGGGGACGGCGGCCTCGAACTCGGCCGCCGAGTAGGTCCGCGGGGCGGTGCCCAGCAGCGCCGTGCCGGTCGGGTCGATGAACCTCTCGAACCGCTCGCCCAGCAGGGCCTGGGGATACACCGAGAAGGCGTGGTGCCCCTCGCCGGTGATCTCCTCCTCCAGCACGGTGGACCGGCCGTCCTCGTGGTGCACGTAGGCGAACAGCCAGTCCTTGCCGTTCGCGCTGGTGCGCTCGGCCGACAGGATCTCCTGGGCCGAGCGGCGCAGCACGAGCGGACCGGTGATCCCCGGGTGCGCCTTGATCCCGGTGACCCGGCCCTCGGCGTCGGTACCCGCCGGCAGGACCATCTCGCGGGACACGAGCGACCGGAGCGCGACCCGCCCCATGAGGGACCGGTCGGCCGTCGGCCCCTGCGCGTCGATCCACGGGGTGGGCACGAGCTGCTCGTGCTCCAGCCCGTCGAGGATCGTGACCTCCTCGTCCGTGAGGATCACCACGCTGACGACCTCGCCGTCGCGGGCCTGCGCGAGCGTCGCCCGCGCGGCCGTCACGTCGTCCGGCCCGAACTCCATCGCCCTGTTCTCGCTCATCCGAACAAGCCTCCCACAAAGTCACCGACGGCCCCGGCAGCATCGCCGACCGCGTTACCGACGTCGCTCGCGAACTCGCCGACCTCCTTGACGCCGTCCGCAAGGTACGGCAGCGGGTCGGAGGCGAACGCGGAGATCGTGTCCCAGTTGTCGTACACGAGGTTGCCCAGCGCCCAGGCGCCGGTGACCAGGCCCGCCCCGACGGCGATACCGATGCCGACGGGGTTGGCGAACGCCGCGACACCCAGGAACATGCCGACCGTGGCGACGCCGCCGGCGACGCCGATGCCACCCATCACCCGGTCGACGCCACCGCGCCAGCCGTCGTACTGGGTGTTGAACATCTGGTCGATGCCGCCGACGATGCCGAGGACACCACCGGCGGCGCCCATGAACTTGCCGGCGGTGCCGAGCCGGCCGACGATGCCCATGCCGTCGGCGAGCATGCCCTGCCGGATGAAGGTCGTCGCGGAGGCCGCGGCGTCGCCGGCGGTGTCCAGCGCACGGGACAGGTTGAGCAGGTTGCGGCCGTACTTGAAGTTGGCCCAGCCGGCCAGCCCGAAGTCGACCAGGCCCTTGCCGGTCTCGAAGACGTCCCAGACGCTGCCCGGCCGGTTGGACGCACCAGCGACGTCGGTGCCGCCGGGACCGCCGCCGCCCGGGACGCCGGTGTAGTCGTTCGACGTCTCCTCCTGCGCGTCGGCGTTGGAGCGCACCTTGCCGGCCACCTCGCTCAGCGCGACGGCCGTCTCCCGGAGCCGCACGAGGTGGCTGCCGGACCACTCCTGGCGGAAGCCCTCGGCGTCCGGGCCGCTCCAGCCGTCCGCCTGCGGCACGGCCGACTCGACGGTGGTGACGATGGTCTCCAGCTTGTCGCTGCCCTCGTCGAACTTGTCCGCAAGCAGACGCAGCGCCTCGATGTCGGCGCCGACCATTCCCCCGCTCACTTGGTTCTCCTCACGTCCCGCCGGTGACGGCGCAGTGGTTTCGCATGGGTACCGCTGGAACTGCTTACGTCGTTACGAAGTCAAGGGGTGCGGGCCGTAGTCGGTCCCGCACCCCTTGATACCGGCCCCGGTCCGGGGCCTGGCCTCCGGAAGAGGCTCGAGCTCGATCAGTACGCGCTCGAGGTCTCGTCCTGCATGTTGGCGTTGTTGTCCGCCGTGGTGCCGTAGGTCTCGAGCGCCGCGGCGATCTCGTTGAGCTTGGCGGCGTGGGTGCCGTCCCACTCCTCCTGGAACTGCACGGCGTCCTGACCGTTCCACTGGGTCTGGGACATCTGGCTCGTGATCGTCGTCACGACCTGACGGACGCCCTCGGCCTGGGTACGGAGCGTGTTGGCGAGGCTCCGGACTGCCTCGACATCAAGACCGAAAACGTTGCCACCCTCTGCGACCATGTCAAGCTCCTTTTCCTGTGGCTGCCCTCGCGGACAACCTCCGTTTCTGCGACGTCACGAACTATTCCATGGCCCGTGACGCGGTGGAATGGGGAGGACTCCCCATCCCCCGTCACCCCGGCAGGGCGACGTGGATCTTGGTGGCCCGGCCGGCCGTCACGAGGAACCCGCGGCCCGGCGGGAAGTCCTTGCGGCGGATGCGGCCGAGCGGGGTGTTCATGAGCGTGTCGCCGTCGGTGTCGCCCGGCGTCAGGAGCAGGCCGTTGCGGCCCGACTTGAACGGGCCTGCGAGCGTGAACGCCTTGCTCCAGGTGGAGGACTCCGACTCGCCGATGACGAGCTGGTCCTTGCGGGACGCGAGCTTGACGAAGGCCTCCAGCGGCTTCTCGGCGGGCGTGCCCGTCATCTCGGTGTAGTTCTCGATCATCACGGTGAGCGTGCCCGGGGTGGCCCGGTCGCTCTCGAGGACCGTGGTGAGCTCCTTGAGCAGCTCCACGACGTCCTCGGGGCTCGACGCCGTCATGTCCCAGAGGTCCAGCGCCGACAGGCTGGACCGCCGCGAGGAGAGGTACACCAGCCGGGTGCCGCCGGCCCGGCGCAGGGCGGTCGCCAGCGTCACGAACGCCGTCGTCCGACCCGAGCCGGGCGGGCCCGCGAGCATGAGCGGGCCACGCATGGGCAGGCCGATCGGCGCGATGTCCAGGTCCCGCAGACCGATCGTCGCCAGGTCCGTCGTCCGCTGGGGCAGCTGCTCCAGCGTGAACGTGTCCGGCAGGCGGTCGACGCCGGGGGCCTGGGGCACCCCGCCGACCGAGCGCATGGTCTGCTCCAGGCGGGCGAGCTCGCGCGACTGCACGGCACCGTTGGAGTCGCCGCCGAGCACGGCGATCTGCGCCTCCTGGCCGTACATGATGGCCCGGCCCGGCGCGGACGCCGGGGTCAGGACGTCCTTCGGCACGTTCAGCATCACGTAGTCGTCCTCCTTCGCCATCCGGTGCACGATGCGCTTCTGCACCGTGGAGGCCAGCGACGGGGGCACGGAGACGGCGCGGTCGCCGCTCATGACCAGGTGGATGCCGACGGGGCGGCCGTCGGTCGCGAGCTGCGTGAAGGTGCCGAAGATCGAGAACCCGCGGGCGGTGATGTTCTCGTAGGCCTCGCGGAACGCGCCGATGCCGTCGACGAGCACGATGATGCGCGGCTCGTCGGGCTTGTTCGCCAGGCGGCGGTACTCCTCGATGGTCGAGGCGCGGACGGCGGCGTAGCGGTCGGCCCGCTGGTCCAGCGTGTCGCGCAGACGGCGCAGGAGGCGGCCCACGCGCTCCTCGTCGTCGCCGGCGATGACGGCGCCCACGTGGGGCAGGTTCTCCAGCATCGACAGACCGCCGGAGCCGCAGTCGATGCCGTAGACCTGCACGGGGCCGCCGCGGTGCGTCAGGCCCGCGGACACCGCGATGGTGCGCAGCGTGGTGCTCTTGCCCGTACCACCGGTGCCGTAGATCGCGAGGTTGCCGTCGCTGTCGGGCTCGTAGTGCACGGTCGGCTGGGTCTGCTGCGGCGGGTTGTCCAGCACGCCGAGCACGAGCTGGGAGTCCGTGCGCCGGTTGGGCAGCAGGGCCAGGTCGTACGTGGGCGCGAGCTCGGGCAGCCACGGCTTGCGGGGCGTGGGCACGCCCGCCTCGCCGGCCGCGCGGCGGATCGTGCTGACCACGCGCGCGATGTCGTTGGGGCCCGGGTCGTGCTCCTCGATCACCTCGGGGGCCGGGAGCTCCCAGCGCCGTCCGGTGCCGAAGTCCATCTCCTCGATGTCGAGCGAGGAACGTTCGGGCTCGTCCGTGGTCCAGCCACCGGCGTAGCCGGTCTGGAACGTGGTGAGCCGGCCGGGGCCGGTCTTCGCGGCGCCACGGCCCGGGATCGACGGCGAGAAGTGTGCCGCCATCTCGTCGCCGAGCACGTCCTTGGAGTCGTGCTCGTCGGCCATGCGCAGGGCGATGCGCAGGTTCGTGTTGGCGCGGAGGTTGTCCTTGATGACGCCGGCGGGGCGCTGCGTCGCGAGGATGAGGTGCAGGCCGAGCGACCGGCCACGCTGGGCGACGTCGACGACGCCGTCCACGAACTCCGGGACCTCGCCGACCAGGGCCGCGAACTCGTCGACCACGATGATCAGGCTCGGCGGCGCCTCGGGGTCACCCGTGCGCTCCAGGGACGCCAGGTCCTTGGCCTTCTTCCGGTTCAGCAGGTGCTCGCGGTAGTGCAGCTCCGCGCGCAGCGAGGACAGCGCGCGCCGCACCAGGTGCGGCGACAGGTCCGTCACCAGGCCGACGGTGTGCGGCAGGTTGACGCAGTCGGCGAACGCCGCGCCACCCTTGTAGTCCACGAACAGGAAGGTCACGCGGTCGGGGCTGTGCGCGGCCGCCATGCCGAGCACCCAGGACTGCAGGAACTCCGACTTTCCGGCACCGGTGGTCCCGCCCACGAGGGCGTGCGGGCCCTGGGTGCGCAGGTCCAGGTGGAACGGCTCCACGCCGTCGTGCCCGATCAGCGCCCGCAGGTTGGTGGGCGTCTTGCGCCGCACCGGCGGCGAGCCGTCGCGCGGCGTGAGGGAGAGGTTCTCCCGCCACCGCTCGATCACGCCGCTGGAGTCCTTGCCGAGCTCGGTGCCGGCCAGGGCCAGGTAGGAGACCGCGCGCGGCAGGTCGGACTCGTCGTCGGTGGGCGCGCCGATGTCGATCACCGGCGACAGGATGCGGGCCACCTCGCGCGCGGTGTTGAGGTCCGCGACGTCGCAGCGCACCGGGTAGGCGAGCTGCCCGTAGTGCACCTCGCCCGTCATCGCGCCGTTGTCGCTGGAGTTCGGGTCCAGCAGCACGAAGGTGCGGCAGGCGGCGGGGAGCTGCTCGACGGTCGGGGCGATCCAGACCACGTGGACGCCTGCGGCGGCCCCGTGCTCGACCAGGCGGACGAGACGCGCCCGCTCGACCGGGGCGTCGTCCTCGATCAGCACGACGACGGACGGCAGCACCGGCTTGGGCGGCGCGTCCTTGCGGTCCTTCTCGGAGTCGAGCTCGCCCACCAGCGGCGCGGGGCCGTCGAGGCTGACGCCGCGGGCCTCGACGAGCTCCTCGAGCCGGGTCAGCAGGGAGGCGCCGGACGCCGGGTCGTCGGCCAGGTGGTCCGACGCGCCGAGCGGGCTGTGCGGGGAGCCGGTGTGGGGCAGCCACTCGAGCCACTCCCAGTCCGCCCGCGAGCGCGCGGACGTGAGGGCCGTGACGACGAGCTCCGCGGGCGAGTGAAGCGTGACGAGCTGCAGCAGGACGGACCGGCCGACCGGCTCGACCACGCCGCTCGGCCCGGCGATGCCGGCGTTGCCGCCGTAGCGGAACCCCGCGCCCATCGGGACGTCGTGGATGGTGAGGCACTGCTCCTGGAGGTCCAGCACGCGCTGCCAGTGCTCGGGGATGGCGTCGTTCTCGCGCGGCTCGTCGAAGATCGTGCGGGCGGGACCCGAGCCGAGCCCGAACCGCACCGTGAGGAAGCCGCGGTGCTCGGGGCGGTGGGTCCACATGAGGCCGCCCAGGCGGCGCACCGCGTCGAGCGACTCGGCGAGCGACGGCAGCTCCGCGAGCCGCACGGCCCGCTCGACGGCGTGCGTGCGGTCGATGCGCTCCGACGTGGCGACGACGGCCTGCTCGAACTGCTCGGAGGCCTCCTTGAACTGCTTCTTGCCGTAGATCTTCCGGTCCATCCACATCCCGAGCATCATCACCGGGCTCATGAACATGAACAGCAGCGAGATCGGGTTGCGCGTGAACGAGTACATCACCGCGCCCATCGCCATCGGCGCGAGCATCATGAGCCAGGGCAGGCGCTGCGGCTGCGGCGGCCGGGGCGGCTTGGGCGCCTTGATCTTGATCTCGCCGAAGCGCGTGACGACCCGCGGGGACCGGTTGAACTCGACGACCGGGCTGGTCGGCGCCAGGCTCGTGGACCGGTGCAGGGCCACCACGGACAGGGTGGTCTCACCGAGCGTCACGGTGTCCGACGACGTCAGCACGGCGCGCGTCATCCGCTTGCCGCCCATGACCAGGCCGTTCGCGGAGGCCAGGTCGTGCACCTCGATGGACTCGCCCACGACCACGCGGGCGTGCCGCTTGGACACCTGGCCGTCCTGGAGGCGGATGTCCATGCCCCGGTCACGGCCGATGTAGGACGTGCCGACCGGCAGCGGGAAGTCGCGCCCGGCGTCGGGCCCGTCCAGGACGCGGAGCTGCGCGACGGCGGTGCCGCGGTCCTGCCCCGGGTTCACGAACTGCTCGGAGACGCGCACGATGGAGACCACCGAGCCGGACCGCAGGCCCGCCTGGACCAGGTCGTTCGTCGGGGTCAGCACCCGGCCGCCGGTGAAGCTCGTCGACCCGTCGGCGAGCACCTGCAGGGTGAGGTTCTCGGGGGCGGCCGCACCGTTGCGGGTCGGGTCGCCCGAGAAGAGGGCCTCGGCCACGTCGCGCACCGTCGCGGTGGCGTCGGCGGTGACCGCGACGTTCACGCCGGACTCGTCGGGTCTGTTCAGCGTCAGCTTGATACGCACGTCAGGCGTCGTCCTTCAGGTCGAGAAGTGGGAGGTCCGCGGGGGTCACCAGCCGGGAGGCGACGGCGTACTCGACGAGCCGCGCGCGCCGGTTGGTGGCGAGCAGCCCGGGGCCGCCGCGGAGGCCCTTCACGCCGATCCGGTCGAGCTTCTCGCAGACGTTGTCGAGCTTGCGGTTGAACCGGGTGGTGGCCCAGCCCAGGCGGCGTGCCGCGTCCGCGGAGGACGGGATCTCGCTCAGGCCGGTGCCCTCGCGGCGCAGCATGGGCTCGGCGAGCACCACGATGAGCTGCTTCTGGCTGGTGGTGAAGCTGATGGCGCCGATGGTGGTGGCGCCGGTGTCGGGGTCCTCGGAGCGCACCTCGTGGTACGGGGCGTCCGTGAGCTGGGCCGTGAGCTCATAGGTGGTGGGACCGGCCGTGAAGACGATGGAGGTGGTGGGGAAGACGATGGGCAGGCGGTGGCCGGGCGGAAGCCACGACTGCACGCCGCCGCCCGCGTCGCACACCGTCGCGGAGATCAGGGAGCCCACGTTCGCGAGCCACCAGATCCCGTCCTCCTGCGTCAGCCGCAGGAAGCGTCGGTGCAGGTAGGGGTTGTCGTCGATCGCGAGGTCACCCTCGCGGCCCACGTCGAACCCGTCCTCCGCCTGCGCAGGATCGAACCACTCGCCACAGAACTCCAGCGCGAGATCGCCCACGTCGTCCCCTCTTCCCCCCAGTCGGCCGGCCGGTCGGCCGGAGTCGGTCAGCCCAGCTCGACGCACGCCTGCTGCGGCTGCTGCGAAGCCTTCCCGGAGCGCACCACGACGACCTCGAGGCACGTCCGCTCGCCCTCGAGCCGGTCCACCGTCACGGAGGTTCCCACAGCGGCCTCGTAACGGCTCTCCTCGGTGGCCGACAGGACACGGTACCCGTACTCGTCGCCCTCCACCTGGGTTTTTGGGGGCTTCCAGGAGAAGACCGCCTCGTCGCCCTGCGCCTTGCCCGCCAGGTCCTGGACCGGGGGCACGTAGCCCGCGCCCGGCGCGGGCGGCGGGTCGCCCGCGACCGTCTGCGTCTGGCCCGGCTCCTCGGGGTCCTCCGCGCCGGGCCGCAGCGCGAACCAGCCCACGACGATCACGGCCACCAGGACCACCGCGCCGGCGATCAGCGCGACCGTGGCCCAAGGCGACGACTTCTCCGGCTCGGCCTCGACCGGCGACTCCTCGGGCGCCTCGGGGGCACGCGTCCGGTGGACCGTCTCCTCGACGGCCGGCGCGTTCCACCCGAGCGAGGCCACCGGCAGGTCGACGGCGGGCACGGTGGTTCGCGCCCCGGTCGCGGTGCCGCCCTGGGGCGCCCAGCCGGACGTGCCCTGCGGGGGCGGCCCGAAGCCGCCCGACGAGGTGCCCGCGCCGCCGCCCGGCGCCGTCCCGGGGGCAGGGAGCTGCCCCGGGTCGATCGCCGTGACGTTCTTCAGCCGCGTGCCGTCGTCGTCCTCTTCCTCCTCCGCGACCGCACCGGTCTCGTCGAGGAGGTCGATGGGGGTCATGTCGCGCGCCAGGCCCACCTGGACCTGCTGCAGCGCGCGGGCGAACGCCAGCACCGACGGGTACCGCGACGACGGGTGCTTGGCCATCGCGATGCGGAGCACCTGCTCCAGCGACGGCGGCACGTCGTTGCGCCCGATGGGGGGCAGCGGTGCCTGCTCGATCCGCGCCACCAGGTCGGCCGACGTGTTGGAGCCGCCCGGCACCTCGAACGGCGTGCGCCCGGCGAGCAGCGTGTAGCAGGTGGCGGCCAGCGCCCAGACGTCCGTCGTCTTGCCCGCGACCGGCGGGTCGCCGAACGACTCGGGCGGCGACCACGGGATCGACATGCCCTCGGCGGCCGAGGCCTGGTCGACCGTCGACGAGATGCCGAAGTCGGTCAGCGCCGGGTGCCCGAACTGCGTCACCAGGATGTTGGCGGGCTTCAGGTCGCGGTGCAGGATGCCGAGCCGATGGGCGGTCTCGACCGCGCCGGCGATCTGGATCGTCGTGCGCAGGGCCTCGGCCAGCGAGAAGCGCTCCGACCGGTACCGCGCGCCCAGGTTGGGGCGCGAGCAGTACTCCATGGCCAGGAAGGGGCGGCCGTCGGCGGCGACGCTCGCCTCGTACATCGTCACGATCGAGGGGTGGTTGCCCAGGATCGCCATCAGGTCGGCCTCGGAGTCGAACGCCACGCGCTGCGCGTCGCTCGCGTGCTCCTTGAGGAGCACCTTGACGGCGACCAGACGCTTGGGGCGCTGCTGCTCGTACAGGAAGACGTCGGAGAAGCCGCCCGAACCGATCAGCTTCTTGTACTCGAACCCTGCGATCTGGGGCGGCGCGGACGGCGCACGCTTGCTGCTCACAACTCTCCTTCGTCGATGCTGGAGCCGTAGCCGGCGGTCGGGCGGGTCGCGGCCCTCACCAGATGCCCTCGAACGTGAGGGTCGCGCCGTCGCCCAGGTCCACGACGTCGCCGTCGACCACGATCACCTTCTCGTTCGGGTGCAGGCGCCGGGGCTGCTGCCCCGGCCGCAGGAGCGTGGTCCCGTTGGTGGTCGCGAGGTCGGCGACCAGGACGTGCCACTCCTCGAGCGTGATCTCCACGTGGGAGCGCGAGATGTCCTGGTCGGGGCTCGCCACCGTGACCAGGCGCGGCGTGCGGTCCGCCGAGGCGTTGTTGGTGCGCGGACGCCGGCCGACGATCACCGGGCGGTCCAGCTCGACCACCTGCGGCCCGCCGATCCCCGGCTGCACGCCGCCCGTGACGAGCATCTGCCCGAGCGACGGGCGCGACACCAGCTCGGCGTCGCCGCTGAGCTCCGCGCCGCAGGTGCGGCAGCGGTCGTTGGTCGGCGGGTTGGGGTGCCCGTCCGGGCACGGCAGGCCGAGGATCTGCAGGGCGCCCGGCAGGATGCCCACCGAGAACTTGGGCACGACGGCGCCGGCGGCCTTGCGGAGCGCGGCGATGTCCGACGACATCATGGTCTGCCCGTCGTGGTCCTCCGGCTCCACCGGAGCGGCCTCGGACGACGGGGCGTCGCCCACCGAGGCGGCGCGCTGCGCGGCGCCCGGGGTCACGCCCGGCGCGGGCGCGGGCGCCCCGGACAGGCCGGACCAGCCGCCCGGCACGCCGGAGATCAGGGCGTCCGGGGCCGGCTCCGGCTCACGCGGCGGGTCCGGCACCGGCGGGGGCGACGGCACGGGCGGCGGGGCCGGCGCGGCCTCGACCTGCTCCTCCTCGGCCTCGTCGTCGTCCTCGCCCTGCCGCACCGCGGCGTCCTCGACCCGGCGCATCACCGTGTCGCCGAAGAGGTGGCCGTAGTCGTCGTCGGAGCCGAACTGGGTGGCCTCGTCGACCTCGGTGCCCTTCCCGGCGGCGGGCACCGTGCCCAGGCCGAGCAGCGGCGCGGGCTCGGGGGCGGCGTCCGGGACGGGCTCGGCGTCCGGGGCGGGCTTCGCGGCGGGCTCCGGCTTCGCGCCGGCTCCCGCACCCGGCGTGGGCGCGTCGAGCGCGCCGGGCACGATCGTCTCGCCGGACGGCTGCCCGCCGAACCCGAAGACCGGCACGCCCCGCACGGGCGCGGGGCCGGCGGCGGTGGCCGCCGCCGGGGCCTCGACCGGGGCCACCGGGACGTCCGGCACCTCCGGCACGTCGACCAGGGTGCGGCGCAGCGCGCTCGCCCGGACGACGGCGGACTGCACCGGGAACTCCTCGTCGGCGGGCGCCTCGTCGGTGGTGACCGCGAACGACGTCGGGCCGTCCACGACCCGCTCCGACCACGTGACGACGCCGGCCCCGGTCACCTCGACCGGGCCGCCCGCGCCCTCCGCGCTCACCACGACCTTGACGCCGGTCCCGCGCACGGCGACGTGCGCGGCCGTGGCCGGCTCACCGCCGGACAGGGACACGACGGCGAACGGCGGCGTCTCCGCCAGGCCGCCCGCGGCCAGGACCGCGAGCGTCGCGGCGACCCCGCCGTCCGGCCCGTCGAGCGCGGTCCAGAGCGCGTCGACGACGCCCGCGGGGGCGTGGCCCGGCAGCACGACGACCGTGCCGTTCCGGACCACCGCCCGCGCGGAACCCTCGCTGTAGTGCACCGTCATGTCAGACCCCCTGGCTTCTTGCTGCGTGCTCTTCTCGCGGCAGGGTGTCCTCGTCAGGCTCCGCCCCCGCCCGTGGTGCTGTCGACGACCCTATGGTCTCGTCCTCGACGCCGGTCACGTCGACCACGACGACGGTGATGTTGTCCCGGCCCCCGGCCTGAATCGCCGCGTTGACCAGGTGGCCGGCGGCGCGCTCCGGGTCGGGCTGCTCCAGCAGGATCGACTTGATCTGGTCGTCGGTCAGCTCCCCCGTGAGGCCGTCCGAGCAGATCAGCACGCGGTCGTGCAGCGTGACCGGGATGTACCGGAAGTCGGCCCGGACGTCGTCCTGGGCGCCCAGCGCCCGGGTGATGACGTTCCGCCGCGGGTGGCTGCGGGCCTGGTCCATCGTGATCGCGCCCGCGTCCACGAGCTCCTGCACCTCGGAGTGGTCCACGCTCACCTGCGCGAGCACCCCGCCCGAGAGCAGGTAGGTACGCGAGTCCCCGACGTTCACGAAGAGCCAGTACGGCACGTCCTCGCGCTCGTCCACCAGCACGCCCGTGAGCGTGGTGCCGGGCGCGTTGCCCGAGTCCGTCTCGATGGCGCGGACCCGCTGCTGGGCGATCTCGAGGAACGCCTCGACCAGGGCCGGCTCCACCTGCTCGACGTCGGCGAGCCCGCTGAGCGCGGCCAGCGCCTCCGCGCTGGCCACCTCGCCCGCCTCGTGCCCGCCCATGCCGTCGGCCACGAAGAACACCCGGCCGGTCGCCAGGTATCCGTCCTCGTTGAGCGACCGACGACGACCCTGGTGCGATGCCGCACCCCAGATCGTCGTCAGCCCCTGCTCCTGGTGGGTCATGCCCGGGGCTCGGCGGCGTGCACGACCAGACGGCGGTCCCCGACGTGGATGGTCGCGCCCACCGGCACCCGGACCCGGGCGCCCGGCTCCGCGACCTGCGGCGAGCGGCCCGGCGCCGAGACGACGGTGCCGTTCGTGGACCCGCGGTCGGTCAGCCACAGCCCGGCGGAGTCGACGCCCAGCTCGGCGTGGTTCTTGGACACCGACCGGGTCGGGTCCTCCACCCGCACGAGGATGTACGACGAACCGTCGGCGGCCTGCGGGTTGCGGCCCACCAGGGCGGGCCCGTCGATGACCCGGCGCTCCCCCGACTCCAGCTCGACGGTCACGGTGACGACGGCGGCGGGCTCCAGGACCGGGGCCTGCATCCGTGTGGCGTCCGAGACCTCGTCCCGCTGCGGCGGCAGGGCCGCCTGCGCGGGCGGCGCGGCCGGGGCGGGCTGCGCCGGGGCACCGTTCTGCGGGTGGCCGACGCCGCGCGTCGGGCGGGACTCCGGGTGCTGCTGCGGCGGCAGGGCGGCCGGAGCCTGCTGCTGCGCGGGCTGCTCCTGCTGCGGGGCCTGCTCCTGCTGCACCGGCCAGGTCCGGGCCGGCCAGGCCGACTCGGGCTGCTGCGGCGCGGGCTGCTGGACCGACGGCTGCTGGGGCGCGGGCTGCTGCTGGTAGGGCTGCTGCTGGACCGGCTGCTGCGGCTGCTGCGCCGCCGGCTGCTGGTACGGCTGCTGCTGCACCGGCTGCGAAGGCGGCTGCTGCTGGACCGGTGCCTGCTGCGCGGGCGGCGCGCTCGGCGCGCTGCCCGGGATACCGGTGATGAGGCCGTCGCCGCCCGCCGCGGGAGCCCCCTGGGCGGGTGCCTGCGGGAACGCCCACGGGTCCGGCGCCGCCACGGCGGGCTGCGCCGGGGCCTGCGGGGCCGCGGGCGACAGCGGCGGCACCTGGCCGTACGGGCTCGATGCGGGGGCCGCGGGCGTCGTCGGCCGCACCGCGGGCTTGCCCGGGGCGCGCGGACCGGCCGCCACCGGGGTCAGCCCGGTGCCCGCGACCTGCGGGGCGCGGACGTCGACCACGACGGACCGGGCCGCCTTGTCGTGCCAGCCCTGGACCTTGCCGCCCTTGTCCCACAGGGGGCTGAGCAGCACCACGATCTGGCCGACGCCGAGCACGAGGGAGCCGGCCGCGAGCACGAGCACGCGGAGGATCTCGCGGACGAACCCGATCGGGGCCCGGTCCTCGGCCGACAGCGTGCGCAGGCCCATCGCGGAGTTGCCGATGGTGCGGCCGGTCCGGGACTCCCAGATCCACATGGAGAGCTGGAAGGCGAACCCGACCAGGCCCCCGAGCAGGTAGACCCGCATCATCTGGGCGGCGATCTCTGCCGCCTGCTCCTGGGACACGACCACGAGGCCCGAGGGGACGTCGATGAACGAGATGCCGATGCCCGCCACGATGCCGATCAGCACGCCGGCGATGGCGCCGTCGATCAGCCACGCCACGAACCGCTTGCCGACACCCGCGTAGGGCGCGACCAGCGGCGGCGGCACTGACCCCGCCGCGGGAATCTGCGTCGCCGTGTAGACCTCCACCTCGGTGGTGATCGGCGGCCGGCTCTCCACCATCGGCACCGAGCCCGAGCCGCCCCGCGCGGCGGCGGCCGCCTGCTGCACCTGTCCCTGCGGCACCTGGGCCGGCTCCGCGACGGGCCGTCCCGTACGCGGGAACTCCCGTCCGCAGGCCGCGCAGAAGGGCGCACCCGCTCGCTGGGTCGACCCGCAACCCGCGCAGACCACGTCCGTCATCGACTCTCCTTCTTCCGCCGGGACCCGAGTCCCCCGAGTGCCGCGAGGATTCCGCGACGACCGCCCACACGCGCCCAGACGGACCGCAGCGACAACGCCGCGCGCACCCTCCGTCGCTTGCTGAGGTTGGAGCGTAGCCCGCCCACCAGCGCGTCCACCTCGGCCCAGAACGAGTCGACCTCGGCCTGGGTGGGCTCACCCCGGCCGAAGACCGAGGCGTCCGCGCGGTGCGCGAGCGTGAGGGTGGCGGGGACCTGGTGCGCTCCGACGATCACGCCGGCGCTCTCGCGCCGGGTCGCGCCGGGCGGCACGGTCGTCCCGATGTCGGTCACGACGTCGACCACCTCGTGCCAGCCACCGCTGATCTGGTCGGCGGGCTGGTCGGCGGTGCGCCGGGCCGTCCGTCGCCGGGCCTTGTACGCGAGGATCGCGACGATCGGGCCGACGATCAGCAGCAGCGGGATGCCGACGGCGAGCAGGATGAGCCCGAGCAGACCCCAGTCGAACAGGTCGTTGTCGGCGTCGTCCTTCTCGTCGTCCTCCACGCTGCCGGCCTTCGCCTTGTCCGGCTCCTCCGGGGGCTCCGGGTCCTGCAGCACGGGCGGCTTGGGTACCTGCTCGCTCTTGGGCTCGGGCTGGATCTGCGGCTTCTCGTCCGGGACGGCGTCGACCGGGACCCAGCCGTACCCCTTGTAGGGCACCTCGATCCAGGCGTGCACGTCGCTGCCGAGCACCGTCCAGGGCTCGCCCTCCTCGTACTCGCTGTCCTTGTCCGGGTAGAAGCCCATGACCACGCGGGCCGGGATGCCGGCCTGGCGTGCCATGAGGGCGAGCGCGACGGCGAACTGCTCGTCGTCACCCACCATCTTCTCCTCCTCGACGAGCGTGTCGACACGCTCGGCCGAGTGGCCCGGGCGCGACGGCACCTCGCCGTCGAGCCCGCTCGAGAGCACGCCCGACGCCTGGAGGCCATCGCGGATCAGGAAGAGCTTGGTCGCGGGGTCGGTCTCCTCGCCCGTGAACTGCAGCGCCTTGGCGGGCAGGCCCGCCGGCATCGCGGTCGTCTCGGTCTCCGGCAGGTCGGCGTCGAGGATCGTGCCCTTCTTCAGGGTGTCCTCGTCCGGCGTCTCCGGCATCAGCACGTTCAGGCGGTACGTGTCGCCCGGCTTGATGCCCGCGGTGGTGATCGCGGTGCTGGTGGTCGAGTTGTAGTAGGTGCCGTCCGTCTGGGCCTCGGCGTTGCCGCCGAGCCACTCCACGCCGGTCAGGTTGCCGATCTCGGGCACCCAGACGCCGCTGTAGCCCGTGACCTCGACGTCGATCGGCGTCGGCGTGCCCTCGGAGGCCGTGGCGATCTCCTCGCCGACCCGCGTGTAGACGCCGGTGTCGCCGCCGTCGCCGGACGCGTCGTAGACCACGCCGTCGTACCGGTCGAGGGTGGCGAGCCGGATGCGGCCGTCCTCCGGCAGGTCGCTGACGGTGAACAGCTCGTCCTCGCGGGCGTCCTTGGCGTAGTGCCGGAACGCCACGAGCGGGCTGGTGAACTGGTGGACGTCCAGCGGCGGGACGATCGTCTCGCGGAGCACCGTACGGGGCTGCTCGGGCATGATGACCGGCGCGACGAAGCCGGCGACCAGCGCCGCGGCGCCCAGGATGACGGCGCCCGTGCGGACGCGGTGCCAGCGCAGCCGGCGCGTGGCCTCGCGGCTGGCCTCCGTGGTGATCGAGTGCGTGCCGACGCGCGCCTCCATCACCCGCACCGCACCCCACAGGAGCGCGGCGATGGCGATCACGAGGCCCTGCACGACGGGCATCGCGGCGTCGAGCGTGCCCAGCAGGATCACACCGACCAGGCCGACGACGACCGGCACCACGGCCCAGACCGCGTGCTTCGCGCGCCAGGCGATGGTGCCCGCCACGAGCGCGACGACGAGCATCAGCAGGAACGGGACCACCCCGAGGTCGGGGAACGACCGCATGGGGGGCACGGTGGTGATGAACTGCTTCCAGCCCTGCACCGAGCCGAGCAGCAGCTCGCGCAGCGTGTCCAGGGTCGGCACGACGCCCGCGATCGACGTGTGCGGCAGGGCCAGCGCGCCGCCGAACAGCACGTAGGCCAGCACGGCCAGCGCCGTCACGACGACGGCGGGGAAGCGCCGCCAGGCGCCCACCCAGGCCACGGCCAGGCCGACGACGATGCCGCCGACGGTGGGCAGCAGGTAGCCGAGGGAGCCCCAGACGGGGCCGAAGCCGACGGCCACCGCGCCGAGCATCACGACCAGCGCGGCGGCGTCGACCAGGGCGAACCTGGTCAGCGCGCGCGGCTGCTCGCGCTCCTTGCGGCGGGTGGTGCCCCGGCCCGTGCCGGTCCGGTACCCGGTACCGGTGCCGTAGGGCGGCTGGTTGCCCTGCGCCGGCGCGCCCGCCGGGAGGTTGCCGCGGGTGTTCTCGTCACTCATGCGTCGCTCATCTTCTTCAGCGCAAGGGGCAGGTCGCCGAGGCGGCCCAGGGTGAGCACGCCCAGCTCCGCGATGGAGTGCCGGCCGAGGGAGGCCCCCGGCACGCACTGGATGGCCATGACCTGGACGCCCACGGGCACGCGGGCGGACGCCGCGCGCAGCTCGGTGGGCGTGACCCGGCTGCCGACGATGAAGGCGATCACCGAGAAGTCGGCGGCGGCCATGCTCGCGGCGCGGGCGAGGTCGACCAGCTTGGACTTGCGGGACTCCATCTCGATCCGGGAGAGGTCGTCCATCAGGCGGGTGCGGTGGTCACCGTGCAGCGTGGCCTCGTTGACCAGCACCGTCACGCCGCGGTCCTCCTTGATGGCCTGCAGGCCCAGGGAGCCGCAGACGCTCACGGCGAGCTCGAACTCCTCCTCGTTCGCGTAGTCCTCGGCGCGCGTGGACAGCAGCACCGCGAGGTGCGAGCGCCGGGTCTCCTCGAACTGGCGCACCATGATCTGGCCGGTGCGGGCCGTCGTCTTCCAGTGGATGTGCCGGCGGTCGTCGCCCGGCACGTAGTCCCGCAGGGCGTGGAAGTTGACGTCGGCGTTCGTGATGTCGTTGGTGACGCGGCCCTCGAGGTCCTTGAGGAAGCCGGTCGACGAGCCCGTGAGGTTCTTGACGCGCGGGTGCACGAAGACCTCCTGCTCACCGGTCCAGGTCATCTCGCGGCGCAGCAGGCCCAGGGGGTCGGCGCGGACGGACTTGACCGGGCCCACCGTGATCACGCTGCGGCGCCGGGTCGGGATCGTGAAGATCTCCTCGTGCGTGCCGCCGCCCTTCAGGCGGGGCACGGGGAACGCCGCCGTGCCGCTGCCGACCGGGAGCTCCATCACCGACGGCAGCAGCGGGCGGCTCGACGCGTTGCGCACGTCGAGACGGCCGACGGCGCGGTCACCGACGGTCACGCGGGCCTGCGCCAGGTCGAGCACGACGTCGTACTTGAACCGCCCGAGCACGAACACGATGGCGCACAGCAGCGTGACCGTCAGCACGATCGCGGCCACGAGCAGCTCGAGCCAGCCGAGCACCAGCCCGGCGACCCAGGCCCCGGCGGCCATCAGCGTCACCGCGATGCCGAACGTGCTGAACGTCCGGCGGACCGGGGCGAGCGCACGGCCGGCCGCCCCCGCCCGCGTGCGGGCGGCGGCAGAGAGGGTCACCCAGCCGCGGCGGCCCTCCTGCGCCCGCTCGCGGCCTGCCGCGACGACGCCGGCGAGGCCGGTCGGCTTGTCCTGGCGCTTGCCGTACGCCGGCCCGGGCGCTCCGCCCGCCGAGATGCCCGTCGTCATGCCGAGGCCCGCTCCTGCGGCGCGGCGACGTCGGCCATGATCCGGGCCAGCACGACGTCGGGGCGGGCGCCCGCGAACTCGGCCTCCGGGTCCAGCACGAAGCGGTGGCCCCAGACGGGCTGGGCCAGCTCCTTGATGTCGTCGGGCAGCACGTAGTTGCGGCCGTGGGCGGCGGCCCACACCTTGGCGCAGCGCACCAGGGCCAGCGCGCCACGGACGGAGACGCCGACGCGCACCTCGTGCGCGTTGCGGGTCTCCTCGGCGAGGCGGGACACGTACTCCAGCACGGCGGTGTCGGTGTGCACGGTGGCGCCGAGGTCGGCCATCTCGGTCACGGCCTTGGTCGTGATGATGGGCTGCAGCGCGGAGCTGCGGTCCTTGACCGCGGCGCCCGACAGGATCTCCACCGTCGAGGCGTGGTCGGGGTAGCCGACCGACGTCTTCATGAGGAAGCGGTCGAGCTGGGCCTCGGGCAGGCGGTAGGTACCGGCCTGCTCGATCGGGTTCTGGGTCGCGAGCACCATGAAGGGGCGGCCGGTCTCGTGCGCGACGCCGTCGACGGTGACCCGGCCCTCCTCCATGACCTCCAGCAGCGCCGACTGCGTCTTCGGCGAGGCACGGTTGATCTCGTCCGCCAGCACGATCGAGGCGAAGATCGGGCCCGGGTGGAAGTCGAACTTGCCGGACTTCTGGTCGTAGATCGTCACACCGGTGACGTCCGACGGGAGCAGGTCCGGCGTGAACTGGATGCGGTTGTGCGAACCCTGCACCGACGCCGCGATGGAGCGGGCGAGCATGGTCTTGCCCGTGCCGGGGGCGTCCTCCAGCAACAGGTGGCCCTCGGCGAGCATGCACGTGAGCGCCAGCCGTACCACCGGCGCCTTGCCCAGGACCGCCTGGCCGACGTTGCCGACGAGCCGGTCGAAGGTCTGGGCGAACCAGGCCGCCTGCTCGGGGGTCATCGTGGTCATCTCGTGTTTCCCTACTGCTCGTTACTGCTCGTCCGTCGGGTGAAAGTTGTGTCGATCATGGCGTGCCCGGCCGCCGCGTGCGCGGCGGCCGGGCACGGTCGGTCCTACCAGGTCCTCGCCTCGTACAGGGTGCCGTCGATCCGGACGGCCACCTGCGTGTTCGGGTACCCGTAGAAGCAGCTGAGCTGGCGGCTGCCGTTGCCCGAGAAGCTCATGCTGTAGGCACGGTCGGGCGTCAGGATGTTGTGCCAGCCGGACTCGTCCGGGTTGGTGCCCGAGTAGCACTCGACGCTGTGGTTGCCGCCGGGGAAGTCCTGCCAGTTGATGACGAAGTAGGCGCACGAGGAGTGCGTGCAGTCGCCGTTGTTGACGCTGGAGCCCTTGGTCACCCAGGCCTTCGGGTCCGGCGCCTTGTCCGAGGTGCCGGTGTCGCAGGTCTGCTGCGACTGCCCCTCGGTGTCGGTCACCGTGACGCAGGCGGTCCGGTTCTGGCTGTACCCCGCGGAGGCCGACTGGCTGCCCGACCGGGCGTTGCTGGTGATGTCGCCGGTGACCCGGACGGTCGTGCTGCGGCCGTTGGTGGCGTCGCCGTTCCAGGTGAACGTGACCTTCTGGTCGCCGCCGACCGCGCTGATGGTCGGCTTGGGCGGCATGCCGTACGGCACCACGGCGTTCGACGCCGCGGACCAGCCCGAGCAGGTGTAGCCGTTGCAGGCCCGCACCTGGAAGGTGTACGACGTGCCGTTGTTCAGGTTCGGGTACGTGTACGACGTCACGTTCCCGACCGACCGGCCGCCCGCGCCGTTGGCCTGGACCTCGTACCGCGGGCTGGTGCCCCGGAAGTCGCCGATGGCGCCCCAGCTCACGTTCGCCTGGCCGCTCGTGTTGGACCCGAGCGCGGCGTTCGGCTTGCCCGGGGTGTCCGGCGTGCCGTACGGCTCCACCGCGTTGGACTGGCCGCTGACCGGCGACTTGCCGGCCTTGTTCTCGGCCTGGACCGTGAACGTGTAGCTCGAGCTGGTGCTGAGGTCCTGCACGGTCTGCGAGGTGCCCGAGGTGGTGATGGTGTTCACCTTCGAGCCGTCGCGGTACACGTCCAGGAAGTACGTCTTGACCGGGTCACCGTTGTTGGCGGGAGCCGTCCACGAGACGTTGATCTGGCCGCCGACGGCGGTGTCCACCCGGCTGGCGTTCGGCGCGGCCGGCTGGGCCGGGGGCGCGGCCGGGGTCTCCGGCGCGGACGGCTCGGACCAGTCGGACGGGTCCGGGGCCGCGTTCTTGGCCTGCACCCGCACCGTGTACGCCGTGCCGTTGCTCAGCCCGTTCCACGTGGTGTTGCTGCCCTGGACGCAGGTCTTCTGCGTCACGCCGTCGTTCGGGGCCGGGCTGATCTCCAGGTTGACGCACTCGATCGGGGACCGGTCCGAGTACGCCTGGTTCTTCCAGGACACCTCGACGCTCTGGTCGCCGAACTCGAGCGTCGGCGGGGCGGGCTGGTCCGGCTTCTCGTCGGGGCGCGCCTCCTGCGAGGCCGGCGACGGGTCGGACTCGCCCACGTCGTTGGTCGCGGTGACCGTGAACGTGTACTTCACGTTGTTCTTGAGCCCGTCGAACGTGCAGGTGGTCGTGGCACAGGCGTGCTCCTGACCGTTCTGCGTCCGCACGGTGTAGCCCGTGATGTCCGCGCCGTTGTTGTTCGGCTGGTCCCAGCTCAGCACGACCGTCTCCGAGCGCACCTCCTCGACCCGCGGGGCGCGCGGCGCCTCGGGCTTGCCCAGCACGGTCAGCTTCGCGATGCCGTCGACCTCGCGGTCGGGGTCACCCGTGGCGTCCTGCACGCGGTAGCGCACCATCATGGCGCCCGTGAAGTCCGCGTTCGGGGTCACGACGAGCTGGTCGCCGCGGTACTCGGCGGTACCCGAGCCGGTCTCGACCACCGGCACGCCCGTCAGCTTCAGCGCCTCGTTCGGGAACGGGTTGCTGTCGTTCGCCAGGACCGGGATGGTGGTCGGCTCGCCCTGGTGGGCGTCCAGCACCACGTCCTGCGCCGTCTTCACGAGCTGCCGGGTCGAGGCCACGACCTCGACGGTCAGCACGGCGTCGACCGCCGGGTTGGTGCCGTCGGAGACCGTCATCGCCAGCTCCTGCGCGGTCCCCTTCGAGACCGAGGGCTCGACCTGGGCCGAGACCGAGCTGTCGGCGACGGTCGGCGAGATGCCCTCCGCGCCCTTGACCGTGAAGGTCAGCGGGTCCTTGTCCGGGTCCTTCACGTACCGCGACAGGTCGACCGAGCTCTCCTCGCCGGCCGCGACCTGCAGCACGGGACGGCCGGTGACCTTGGGCGGCATGTTCTTGGACGGCGTCACGTCGATCGGCAGCGTCAGCACCGCCGTCAGGCCCTCGGCGTCGTCCGGCCCGTCGCCGTCGGTCACCTCGAAGCTGACCGACGCCGCACCGGCGTAGTCCTTCTCCGACGTGTACACGATCGTGTCGGGGTCGGTGACCTCGGCCGTGCCCTCCAGGGCCTTGACCGTCTTCTCCTCGGTGATCCGCGGCTCGGTGCCCTCGCGGACCACCACGTAGTCCGCCAGGTCGATCGTCAGCGGCTCGCCGCTGGTCGCCTTCAGCGGCTCGAGGCCGGGCTTGACGTGCGGCCGCGCCTGGTCGCCCGGCACGCGGACGAACGCCTTGGCCTCCAGGCCGTCCATGTCGGTGACCGTGTAGGTGATGACCTGGGCGCTCTGGGTGAGCTGCACCTCGAGCATGCCGTCCTCGGTGATCCGGACGCCCTCGAGGTCCGGGTCGATCGTCAGCTCGAGGTCAGCGGCCACGCCGTCCGGGTCCACGTCGTTGGCCTTGACGTCCACGGTCACGGTCGAGGAGCCCTCGACGTCGTCCGAGGTGACCACGTCGTCGTGGGCGATCGGCCGCAGCAGCGGCGCGTTCTGGTCCACGTTCACGGTGATGGCACCGCTGGCCTTGGCCTTGTAGGTGTCCTGGATGCCGTAGTAGAAGGAGTAGGAGCCCTCGTCGTCCGGCGCGGTGACCACCACGTCGTCCTTGACGACCTTGGGGTCCATCTCCTCGGTGCCCTCGAACCCGCTCTCCACGAGGCCGATCTCGTCGCCGTCGGGGTCGGTGTCGTTCTCCAGGGCGCGGACGGCAACCGTCCGGCCGGGCCGCACCGTCGTCTCGTCGTCGGTGGCCTGCGGCGGCTGGTTGGTGGCGGGCTTGGGCGTGACGCCCACCCGCACCAGGCCCTCGCCCACGGCGCCACGGGTGTCCGTGACCTGGTAGGTGAAGGTGTCCAGGCCGCTGCTCTCGTCGGCAGCCTTGTAGTCGATGAACCCGTCCACGATCGTGGCGGTGCCCTGCGACGGGGCGCCGGAGATGGCGCTCAGCGTCACGTAGTCGCCGTCGGGGTCCGTCCCGTCGAGGTTCAGCGGGATGCGGGTGGTCCCGCCGGCCAGCACGCGGGCCGTGATGTCGGGGAGCTGCGGCGCCGCGTTCTCCGGGTCGTCCTTGACGACGATGGTGACCTGGGCGGAGTCCTTCTGCCCGTTCGAGTCCTTGACCTCGTAGACCGCGTGGTACGTCCCGGCCTCCTGGCCGGCGCGGAACCGCACGGTGTCCTGCGAGACGAAGGCCTCGCCCGCCTCGGCCGGCGGCGCCTCCTGCAGCTCGTCGGTGAGGGTCAGCTCCAGGCCGTCGGGGTGGTTGTCGTTCTTCAGCACCGGGATGGTCACGACGTCGCCCACGTGCACGGTCGCCTCGTCCGGGCCCGCCTCCGGCGGCCGCAGCTGGGCCGGCGCCGGGATCGGCACCACGCGCACCTGGCCCGTGGTGGTCCCCGCACCGTTCGCCACGGTGTAGGTGAGGGTCACGGGCTCGTCGAGCCGCTTGACCTCGGAGACCTTCAGGATCTGGTGGTTCAGCACGGCGACCTTGACGGGCGCGTCGTCCGGGACGTCCACGCCCTGCACCACGAGCACGCCGCCCGCGGGGTCGGTGTCGTTGGCGAGCACGTCCACCAGCGCGGACCCGCCGGTCGGCAGCAGCACCTGGTCGGACACCGCGACGGGCGGCCCGGACTCCTCCGGCGGCTCGACGACGTCGACGCGCACCAGGCCCATGGTCGGCTCGGGGCCGTCGGTGATCTGGTAGGTCACGTCGAACGAGCCCGGCGAGTCGCCCACGACGCGGAAGGTGCCCGCGCCGTAGTTGGGCGTGATCTCCAGCCCGGCCTTGTCGTCGACGTTCGTCAGGCGCAGCTTGTCGCCGTTCGGGTCGAAGTCGTTCTGCATGGGCCGCACCGTCGCGGGCTCGCCGGCCAGCACGGTCACGTGGTCCTGCACCGCGACCGGCGGCACGTTGGTCGCGACGACGTCGACGAGCAGCTTGCCCTGGAACGGCAGACCCAGCGCGTCCGAGACCGTGACGTCCACGATCTTGCGGCCGGTGGTCGTGCCGCCGTCGCGGAACTCGACCGTGCCGTCGGGCCGGAAGCGCACCTCGTCGAGCGGGTCGGCGGTGCTGGCGTTCGACAGGAACATGTCGTCGCCGTCGGGGTCCTTGAAGTACGGCAGCACCTTGATGGTGCCCAGGCCGTCCTGGCCCACGCGCAGCACCGGCTCACCGGACTGCGCGGGCGGGTTGTTCTCCTCCAGCGGGACCACCCGGACGTCGACGGACGCCTGGTCGGTACCGCCGCGGCCGTCGTTCACCTCGTAGGTGAAGGTGGTGGTGCCGGTCGCGTCCGGCGGCACGTCGGCCTGGAGGGCCGCGCCGTCGAGCACCCGGTCGACGCCGATCGGGCCGTCGACCTCGCCCTTGACCTCCGCGACCATGACGTCGCCGTCCTTGTCCACGTCGTTGCCCAGCACGTTGAGCACGGTGGTGCGGCCCGGCCGCACGCCGTACGCGTCGTCCTTGGCGACCGGCGGACGGTTGGCCTTGTTGCGCTGCGCCACGAACTGGTCGACCTGCTCGGGCGTGGTCTGCTCCGACTCGGTCTTCTCGCCCTCGGCGTCCTCGGGCATCTTCAGGTCCCAGTCGTCGACCTTCTCGAACTGGTCGGCGGCCATCCACAGCGAGCCGTTCGCGACGTCGTTCAGGACGATGATGTTGCGGTTCACGCGGTAGGCGAGGCTGATGCTCGCGTCGACGCCCTCGAGCTTCTCGTCGACGTCGTTGTCCGTGCCCTCGCAGTCGCGGATGACCTGGCCCGAGTTCCAGGCGCCGTAGACGCAGCCGCTGAGCTGCACCGGGGCCGACGGCGTGCCCTCCGCCGTGCGGGTGGTCGCGTCGCCCCCGCCCAGCGGCTGGGACACGAGGCCCTGGGTGGTGGCCAGCACCACGTCGTCCTCGGCGTCGGACGGCTGCTGCAGCATGCCCTGCGCGCCGTCCTCGATCTCCACGGAGTCGCCGCCCGGCAGGATCAGGTTGCCGGTCGACTGGTTCAGGATCACGGGCTTGTCGCCCACGGCCGTGACCTGGATCTTGGCGTCCCCGCTCAGGGCGACCGACGACTCCTCGACGTCCTCGGCGACGCCGTTCTTGCTGGTGGGGACGGTGTAGAGCTTGCCGTCGCCCGGGACCGCCAGGTGCACGGTGCCGTCCTTGCCCACCGCGAGCGTGCCGCCGGGGCCGGCCTTGACCGTGGGCTTGAGCTTCTTCTCGTCGAACGCGACCGCGCCGTCGAAGGGGAGCACCCAGGCCTTGCCGGACTCCTCGTCGTACACCGCGGTGGTGGCGCCGCCCGCGGCGACCTGCGCGCCCGCGGGGAACTTCATGGTGCCGCGCAGCGTGAGCTGGGCCGGCTCGACGGGGCTGGCGGACGAGTCGCTCGCGCTGTCGAGGAGCACCCGCTGGGCGTCCTGCTCGACGTCGAAGTTCGCCGAGCTGGCGAGCAGGGTGCCGTCCAGCGCCTTGGCCTCGTAGTTGAAGCGGCCGAGCTTGCCGGACGCCGTCTGCGTCACCCACACGCCCGAGTCGTTCAGCTGGACGTCGGCCGTCGCCTCGCCGTCGTAGAGGAGCGCGAAGCCCAGGAGGCCCGCACCGAAGAGGGTCACCACACCGACCGATGCTGCCGATCTGCGGTTCTCGTATACGCGCGAGACAAAGCTCATGCGTCCTCCTCATTCATCACGCCACCGAAAATTGTTCGCCCGGACGGCACACACGGGCGCAACGGCAGCACACTACCGGGGGGAAGGGTGAATCGTCGTGGAATTTCGGTGGGCAGGACTACCCATGCGGCCTGTCCATCTTGTAGGAGTGTGTCTGGTAAGTGACGGGCCTGTCGAGGACGAAACAAGAGGTATTCCGGGGCCTTTCACCAGCGCAGCCGGTTCGACGAACCGAGCTGCTGGGTCTCCACCCAGGTGTCCGCGCCCGTGTACCCGTGCATGCAGTCCGACTGCCCGGACCAGTTGCCGTTGCCGTCGGTGCGCAGCGGGACACCCCACGCCTGGCCCCACCAGTTGCCCTGCTCGGCCCGGGGGAAGTACACCTGGCCGGCCGGCTGGCGGATCGTGGTCAGGCACCGCATCGTGAACGCCGTGTTGGGCTCCCAGCCGGTGATGCTCATGTTGATCCAGCGGCACGCGGCGCCCTGCCGGCAGCCGGACGACGTCGAGCCGTCGGCGCCCTTCGAGATGGTGAAGGAGCGGTTGGCCGGGTTCGAGTTGGTCTGCCCGCTGCCCGACGCCGTCGTGCCGCACCCGGCGGCGTTGCAGGCCTGCGCCTCGAGGCTGTAGCTCGTGCTGTACGCGGGCCCGACGTCGACGTTGCCGCCCGACGCGCCCATGCTCTGCCAGCCGCCGCCGTTGACGCGGTAGCGGATCGACTCCACGGCCCGGCCGCCGTTGCTGCCCGGGCCCGACACGGTGAAGCGGCCCTCCGAGGAGGAGCGCAGCGTCCAGCTCACGCCCGGGGCTCCCGGCGTCGTGTACGGGGTGACGGCGTTGGAGCTCGCGGTCCACGCCGAGCAGGTGTACTGGTTGCAGGCGCGCACCTGGAACTGGTAAGCCGTGCCGTTGCTCAGGCCCCCGAACGTGTAGGACGTCGACGTCCCGGCGTTCCCGGGGGTGCCCCCGCCGTTGGCCAGCACCTCGTACCGGTGCCCCGGCCCGCGGAAGTCGCCCGACGAGATGCCGCTCCAGCGCACGTCGGCCTGGCCGCTCGTGGTGGAGCCGAGCGCCGCCGTCGGCGTGCCCGGGACCCGCGGCTGCCCGTACGGAACCTGCGCGGCCGACCGGTCGCTGGCCGGCGAGTTCCCGGCCTTGTTCTCGGCGGTGACCGCGAACGTGTACGAGGCCTCCGCCGACAGCCCGGAGACGACGCGCGACGTGCCCGTCACGACCTGGGTCTCCACCTGGGACCCGTCCCGGAAGACGTCCAGGTGGTACCGCTCGACCGCGGCGCCGTTGTTCGCCGGCTCGGTCCACGCGACGGTGATCTGCCCGCCGAGCGCGTTGTCCACCCGCTGCGCGGTCGGCGCCGCGGGCTTGGCCGGCGGCGCGGCCGGGGTCTCGGGGGCGGAGGCGTCGCTCCAGTCCGAGGGGTCCGGCGCGGCGTTCACGGCCTGCACCGTCACCGTGTACGCGGTGCCGTTGGCCAGGCCGTCCCAGACGATCCGGGTGCCGGTGACGCAGGACTTCTGGATCACGCCGTCGGCCGGGGCCGGGCTGATCTCCAGGTTCACGCACTCGATGGGCGACCGGTCGGTGTACGTCCGGTTCTTCCACGAGACCGCGAGGGACGAGTCGCCGAACGTCAGCGACGGCGGCTCCGGCTTGTCGGGCTTCTCGTCCGGCCGGGCGTCCTCGGACGGCCCGGACGGCTCGGACTCCCCCACCTCGTTGGTCGCCGTGACCGTGAAGTTGTAGACCACGTCGTTCTTGAGGCCGGTGACCGTGCAGGTCGTGGACCGGCACTCGGTGCTGTCGCCCTTGCCGGACCGGGCGGTGTACCCGGTGATCTCCGCGCCGTTGTCCGACGGCGGGTCCCACGTCAGCACCACCGTCTCGGAGCGCACCTCCTCGACCTGCGGGGCGCGGGGCGCCTCCGGCCGGCCCAGCACCGTGACCTGGACGGTGCCCTCGACCTCGCGGCTGACGTCGGCCGTCGCGTCGGCCACCCGGTAGCGCACCACCATCGCGCCCACGAAGTCGTCCGCCGGCGTCACGACCACCTGGGAGCCGTTCGACTCCGCGTCGCCCCGTCCCGTCTCGACGACGGCGCCGACCACCTGGAGCGGCTCCTCCGGGAACGGGTTGGCGTCGTTCGCCAGCACGTCCACCGTGGCGGGCTCGCCCTGGTGGGCGTCGCGCACCTCGTCCGGGTTGGCCCGCGCCAGCGGGCGCGTCGAGGCCACGACCGTGACCGCGAGCTCTCCGGCGACGGGCGGGTGCCCGCCGTCCGACACCGTGAACGGGACGGTGACCCGCGTGCCCTTCGGGACGGAGGCCTGCGCCTGCGCGAGCACCGTGGAGCCCTCGGTGCCGAAGGTGATGCCCTCGGCCCCGCCGGTGACCTCGACGGTCAGCGGGTCGCCCTCGGGGTCCACCGCGACGCGCGACAGGTCCAGCGCCGCCTCCTCGCCGGCGGCGACCTCGAGCAGCGCCGTCCCACGGATCTCGGGCGGCTGGTTGCGGCTGGCCCGCACGTCGACCGGGAGGGTGAGCACCGCGGTCCGGCCCTCGGGGTCGTCGGGGCCGTCGCCGTCCGTCACCTCGAAGGTGACCGACGCCGGGCCCACGTAGTCCTCGTCCGACGTGAACGTCAGCGTCGTCGGGCCCGTGACCTCGCGGGTGCCCTCGATCGCGGTGACCTTCTCCTCGACGGTGAACCGCGGCTCGTGGCCGTCGGCCACCTCCACGTGGTCCGCGACGTCGATCTCCAGCGTCTCGCCGGAGAACGTCTTGAGCGCCTTGACCGGCTGCTTCAGGTGCGGCAGCGAGCCGTCGCGCGGCAGCCGCAGGAACGCCTTGGCCTCCAGGCCGTCCATGTCGGTCACGGTGTAGGTGAGCACCTGCGGGTCCTCGGTGAGCGCCACCGTGACCTCGCCGCTCTCGCCGAGCGTGACGCCGGCGGGCTGCTCGCCGTCGTCGCCGAGCACGGCGACCGTCAGGTCCGTCGCGACGCCGTCGGGGTCGCTGTCATTGCGCAGCACGTCCACGGTGACGGAGTCGGAGGTGACGTCCGACGGCGGCACCACGTCGTCGCGGGCGATCGGGCGCAGCAGGGGCGCGTCCCGGGCGACCTGGACGGTGATCGCGCCGGTGGCGCGGGCCGCGTACGTGTCCTCGATGCCGTAGTAGAAGGTCTGGGTGCCCTCGTCGCGGGGCGTCGTCACCACGACCATGTCCTCCACGACCCGGGGGTCCAGGCCCTCGGCACCCTCGAACGACCTCGGCACCAGGCCCACCTGGTCGCCGTCCGGGTCGGAGTCGTTGGCCAGGGCGTCCACGGCCACGTCGCGGCCGGGGCGCACCAGGGTCTCGTCGTCGCCCGCGGTGGGCGGCTGGTTGACGCCCGGCGGCTGCGCGACGCCGACGGCGACCGTGCCCTCGGCGGTCGCGCCGCGCGTGTCGGTGACGGAGTAGCGGAACTCGTCCGCGCCCGCGGCGTCGCGCGACGCCTCGTACTCGAGGAACCCCTCGACCACGCGGGCCGTGCCCTGGGACGGCGGCGCGGAGAGGCCGTCGAGCGTGACGTGGTCGCCGTCCGGGTCGCTGCCGTCGAGCGGCAGCGGGATGCGCGTGACGGCGCCCGCGAGCACGCGCGCCGTGGTGTCCGGCGGCTGCGGCGCCGCGTTCTCCAGGGTGTCCGTGACGTTGATGGTGACCTGCGCGGAGTCCTTCTGGCCGTTGCTGTCGCGCACCTCGTAGACCAGGTGCGCGGTGCCGGCCTCGGACCCGGCCCGGAACCGCACCGTGTCCTCGGAGACGAAGGCCTCGCCGAGCTCCGGCGTCTCCACCAGGTCGGGCGTGAGCTCCAGCTCCAGGCCGTCCGGGTGGGAGTCGTTCTTCAGCACGGGGACGGTGACGATGTCGCCCGTGTGCACGGTCGCCTCGTCCGGCGCGGCCTCGGGCGGGCGCAGCTTGGTGGGCGCGGCGATCGGCACCACCCGCACCTGCCCGACGGCGGTCTCCGTCCCGTTGGAGACCGTGTACCGCAGGGTCACGGGGCGGTCCAGGCGCTCGGTCTCCGCGACCCGCAGCACGTGGTGGTCCAGCACGACAGCGGTGACGCCCGGCGACGCGTCCACCGAGGAGACCACGAGCACCCCGCCCGCGGGGTCGGAGTCGTTCGCCAGCACGTCGACGAGCGCGGAGCCGCCCGCCGGGAGCAGCACCGTGTCGGCCACGACCACGGGCGGGCCGGCGGCGTCGGGCGGCGGGAGCACGTCGACCCGCACCAGGCCCATCGTCGAGCCGGGCCCGTCGCTGACCTGGTAGGTGATGTCGTAGCTGCCCGGCTTCTTGCTCACGAACCGGAAGGTGCCCGCGGCGTAGTTCTCCGTGATGGTGGCCGGGGCCTGCTCGGAGACGCTGACCAGCCGGAGCCGGTCGCCGTTGGGGTCGGAGTCGTTGCGCAGCGGCGCGACGGTGACGGGGTCGCCCGCCAGCACGGTCATGTGGTCGGCCACGGCGACCGGCGGCTCCTGCGTGGCGATCACGTCGACGAGCAGCCGGCCCTCGCCCACCTGGTCCAGCCCGTCCGAGACGGTGAGGTCCACGATCTTGCGGCCGGTCGCGGTGCCACCGTCGCGGAACTCGACGGTGCCGTCGGGGCGGAACCGCACCTCGTCCATCGGGTCGGCGGTGTCGGCGCTGGACAGCACCAGGTCGTCGCCGTCGGGGTCGCGCCAGAACGGCAGCACCTTGATCTTCGCGTCCCCGCCCTGCGCCACGCGCAGCACCGGCTCGCCCTTCGGGGCGGGCGGCTCGTTCTCGCTCAGCGGCACCACGCGGACCTGCACCTTCGCGTCGGCGCTGCCGCCGCGCCCGTCGTCCACGGTGTAGGTGAAGGTGGTGCTGCCCGACGCCGTCTCCGGCACGTTCGCCTGGAGCGCCGCGCCGTCGAGCACACGGTCCACGGAGATGTCCGAGGCCTTGGCGCCGGACACCTTGCCCGCCGGCTCCTTGATCGCGGCGGTCAGCACGTCGCCGTCGGGGTCGAGGTCGTTGCCCAGCACGTCCAGCACGGTGGTGCGGCCCGGCCGCACGCCGATGGAGTCGTCCTCGGGCTCCGGCGGGCGGTTGGGCTTGTCGCGCTGCGCGACGAACTGGTCCACCATCTCGGGCGTGGTGGTCTCGGACTCCGTCTTCTCGCCCTCGGCGTCCTCGGGCATCTTCAGGTCCCAGTCGTCGACCTTCTCGAAGTCGTCCGCCGCCATCCAGAGGGTGCCCGCCGAGACGTCGTTCAGTACGATGACCTGGCGGTTGACCCGGTAGGCGAGCTCGCCCTCGGCGCCCTCCAGCAGCTCGTCGACGTCACGGTCGGTGCCGGGGCAGTCCCGGACCACGCGGCCGGTCCCCGACCACGCGGCGAACGTGCAGCCGCCGAGCTGGACGGGTGCGGCCGGGGTGCCCTCGCCCACGCGCGTCGTGGGGTCCCCGCCGCGCAGCGGCTGCGTGACCAGGCCCTTGGGCGTGGCGACGACCACGGCGTCCGCCTCGGCCGACGGCTGCTGCACCCGCGCCTCCGCGCCGCCCGGCAGGTTCACGACGTCGCCCCCGGGCAGCACCAGCGTGGCCGCCGTGCGGTCCAGCACCACGGGCCGGTCGCCGACGGCGGTCACCTCGACCTCGGCGCCCTTCGCGACGGGCAGCTCCACGTCCGTGACGTCCTCGACCGCGCCGGAGCCGGAGGTCGTCACGGTGGCGAGCCGGCCCTTGGCGGGGGCGGCGCCGAAGACCGTGCCGTCCGTGGCGACGGCGACCCGGGCGCCGGGGCCGAGCTCCGCCGTCGGCTCCAGGTCCTCCGCGCTGAACTGGACCGCGGCCTCGAACGGGAGCACCCACAGGCGGCCGTCCTCCGGGTCCAGCACCGCGGTGGTGTGCCCGCCGGAGGTGATGACCGCCCCGGCGGGCGCCGTCATGGTGCCGCCCAGCGCGAGCTGCGCCGGGTCGACGGGGCTCGCGGTGGCGGTGCCCGGGTCCGTCATCAGCACCCGGTACTCGGCCTGCTGCACGTCGAACGTCGAGGAGCCGGACAGCAGCGTGCCGTCCATGGCCTGCGCCTCGTTGTTGAACCGGCCCAGCAGCCCCGCCGACGTCTTGGTGACCCACACCCCGGAGTCGTCGAGGTCGACCTCGGCCGTGGACTCCCCGCGATGCAGCAGGGACATGAGGATCAGGGTCCCGGCAAAGACGGCGACCACGCCGCCGGAGACCGCCGACCGGGTCGACACCTTCAATCCGGGCACAGGTTTTCCTCAAGTCTCGATCAGCGGCGGTGGCGGCAGCCTAGCCGTTGCCTCCGACAATCGGAACGAATGCAAAACAATGCACCGGGGTGAATTGCCGCGCAATTTGCGTTTTACCAGGTCAGGCGCAATAAAACCCGTAGGACGCCGGAATGGTTGCTCAGACCGCCCGGTCCGCCAGGGCCTGGGCGAACTGCTCCAGCGAGTCCTTGACCGGGCCGTCCGGCAGCGGAGCCAGCTCGGCGGCCGCCTCGCGCGCCCAGCGCACCGCGAGCTCGCGGGTGTCCGCGAGCACGGGGTGTGCCCGCAGGCGCTCCAGGGCGGCCGTCAGCACCTCGTCGGACGACAGGTCGCCGTCGAGGGTCTCCAGCAGGTCCCGGTCGTCGTCCGTGGCGGAGCCCGACGCGACGTGCCGGCGCAGCAGCAGCACCGGCATCGTCGGGACGTGCTCGCGCAGGTCGGTGCCCGGCGTCTTGCCCGAGGTCTCGCCCTCCGAGGCGACGTCGAGCACGTCGTCGGCGAGCTGGAAGGCGACGCCGACCTTCTCGCCGAACGCGCCCACGGCCTCGACCTGCTCCTTCGGCGCACCCGAGAGCATCGCCCCCAGGCGGGCCGACGCCGACAGCAGCGACGCCGTCTTGTCCGACAGGACCTGCAGGTAGTGGGCCACGGCGTCCTCGCCGTCGTCCGGGCCCATGGTCTCGTGGAGCTGCCCCAGGCACATCCGCTCGAACGTCCGGGACTGCAGGATCACGGCCTCGGGACCGAGCTCCGCCACCCGGGCCGAGGCCCGGGCGAAGAGCATGTCGCCCACCAGGATCGCCACCGAGTTGCCCCACACCATGTGCACGGCGGGCGCGCCCCGGCGCATGGGCGCGGAGTCCATGACGTCGTCGTGGTACAGCGAGGCGACCTGCGTCAGCTCGACCACCACCGCCGCGTCGACGACGCCGGGGGCGGCGCCGTCCCCGAGCTCGCCCGTCAGCAGGGTCAGCAGCGGCCGGAACCGCTTGCCGCCCGCGTCGACGAGGTGCCGGGAGGCGCCGTCCGCCAGCTTGTCGGCGCTGGTGACGGCCTCCGACAGCGCGTCGTCGACCACCGTCAGCCGGTCCGCGAGCCGGGATGCCAGCTCCGGGTCCGTGATCGGCAGGCCGAGCGCGGTCGGGTCGGGCAGGTCAGTCGGAGCGGCCGGCGGTGCGGACGCCGACGTACCCGTCGTCGTCTGGGGCGGCAGCGGTACGGAGGTCACGGCACGAACTTACTTGCCTCTGCCGCCAGATTAAGAACCAGGGACGGGAAAACGCCCAGAATCACTGTGGCGATCGCGCAGACCGCGATGGCCACGGCCGCCGGACCGCGCGACCGCACCACCGTCACGACCACGCGCTGCGGGGCCGTGACCTGCACCTTGGTCGCTGTGGCGACGCCGCCGGCGCCCTCGGTTTCGTCGCTGGTCGAGCTCGTCGAGACCCCGGTTTCGGCAGGCTCAACCTGCGACGGCTCGACCTGCGACGGCTCGATCGTCCCGGGCTGGAACACCATGACCACCAGCAGCCGCAGGTAGAACGCGACGGCGACCACCGACGCGATCACGCCGAGCACCGCGAGCCACCACAGCCCGCCCGACGTCGCGCCCGTGAACGCGCCGAACTTGGCGATGAACCCCGCGGTGAGCGGGATGCCCGCCATGGAGAGCAGGAACAGGGCGAACGCCGCGGTGAGCCACGGGGCCTTGCGCCCCAGGCCGGCCCACTGCGCGATCTCCGTGGCCTCGCCGAGCACCACCCCGTCGTCCTCGACCGGGCCGTTGTCCTCCGCTCCGCCGGGCGTGACCCGGCGCTCCCGGACCAGCGTGACCACCGCGAACGCGCCGATCGTGGCCAGGCCGTAGGCCAGCAGGTAGAAGAGCGTGGAGGACTGGACCTGGGCGTTGAAGCCCGCGATGCCCACCAGCAGGAAGCCGGCGTGCGCGATCGACGAGTAGGCGAGCAGGCGCTTGACGTCGGTCTGCACCGACCCGATGACCGTGCCGACGGCCATCGTCAGGACGGCGACCACCACGATGACCACCTGGAGCTGCTCCATGGTCTCCGGGCTGAGGCCGCCCACCCCGATGGTGATGCGGTACAGCACCTCGACGAGCGCCGCGACGGCCGCCGCCTTGGTGCACGCGGCCATGAACCCG
Organism: Promicromonospora sukumoe; assembly: GCF_014137995.1. Lineage (NCBI taxonomy): Bacteria > Bacillati > Actinomycetota > Actinomycetes > Micrococcales > Promicromonosporaceae > Promicromonospora > Promicromonospora sukumoe. The sequence continues at coordinate 590,378 of NZ_JACGWV010000003.1, read as the reverse complement.
GTGATGGGCGTGGGCGCCCCGGTGTAGACGTCGGGCGTCCAGGCGTGGAACGGCACCGCGCCGACCTTGAACAGCAGGCCGACCGTCACCAGCAGCACGCCCGCGACGAGCAGCCCGGTCATGCCCTCCAGGGGCAGACCGCCCTGCTGCACCCGCTGGGCGATCTCCAGGAGCCGCACCGTGCCGGCGAACCCGTAGATCAGCGCGACGCCGAAGATGAACAGCGCCGAGGCGAACGCCCCGAGCAGAAAGTACTTGGCCGCTGCCTCCTGCGACAGGAGCCGGCGCCGGCGCGCCGTGGCGCACAGCACGTACAGCGGGAGCGACAGCACCTCCAGCGCGATGAACATGACGATCAGGTCGTCGGTGGAGGCGAAGAGCATCATGCCGCCCGCGGCGAACAGCAGCAGCGGGTAGATCTCGGTCTGCTCCAGGCCGGACCGCCGGGCCAGGTCCTCGTAGGAGGTTCCGGGCACCGCCGACGCCGTGGGCGCGAACGCGTCCTGGCCGGTGCTGGTGCGGTCTGCCACCACGAGCACGCCCAGGAACGCGAGCACCGCGATGATGCCCTGCGTGCCGAGCGCGAACGGCGTGAGCGTCACGCTGCCGCCGACCACCTGGACGGGCTGCGCCACGATCTGCGGCCAGAGCACCACGACGAAGGCGAGGGCCCCGGCCAGGGCCGCCAGGGTGAGCACGACCTGCGTCACGCGGCGCGCCCGTGCCGGGACGAACGCCTCGAGGAGCACGCCGACCACGCCCGCGCCCAGCACCACGATCAGCGGTGCGAGGGCGAGCCAGTCGATCTCGGGTGCCACGAACTCGTTCACTTGTCGCTCCCCATCTGCGCGGCGTCGGCCGCCGGGTCGTCGACCGCGATGGTCGTCGCCGACTGCTGCGCCGGCGCGTCCACGTAGGTCAGGGCCAGGCCCGGCACGAGGCCGAGCACCAGGAGTCCGGCCACCAGCGGCGCCGCGACGATGCGCTCGCGCGCCCGGAGGTCGGGCAGGGCCTCCAGGCCCTTGGCCGGCGCCCCGGTGAAGATCTTCTGGTAGGTCAGCAGCACGTACACCGCGGCGAGCACGACGCCCGGGATCGCGGCCACGGTCCAGGCGGCGGAGCCGGCGGGCGAGCCGCCGAACGCGCCGACCAGCACCATGATCTCGCTGACGAACGTGGCCAGGCCGGGCAGCGACAGCGTCGCCAGGCCCGCCACGAGGAACGTGCCGGCGAGCACCGGCGTGACCGACCGCAGGCCGCGGTAGTCCGTGATCCGCTGCGACCGCTCCGGGTGCCGGGCCACGAGGAAGCCGGCCACCAGGAACAGCGCGCCGGTGGCGAGACCGTGGTTGAGCATCATGAAGCTCGACCCGGCGGTGCCCAGCGGCGTGAAGGTGAAGATGCCCAGGATGATGAAGCCGAAGTGGCTCACCGACGTCCAGCCGACCAGCCGCAGCAGGTCGGTCTGCATGATCGCCATGACCGCCCCGTACAGCACCGAGATCACGGCGAGCGCGATCACGAACGGCGCCGCCCAGCGGGACGCCTCCGGGAACAGCGGCAGGCAGAGGGTCAGCATCCCGAAGGTGCCGACCTTGTCCAGCACGCAGATCAGGAGGGTGGACGTGCCGGGGGTGGCGTTCCCCGCGACGTCGGGCAGCCAGCTGTGCACCGGGACCATCGGGGCCTTGATCGCGAAGGCGATGAAGAACCCGGCGAACATGAGGCGCTCGGCGACGGTGCCGAGGTTCACGCCGACCAGCTCGTCCACGAGGAACGCCTGGCGGGGGTCCACGCCCGCGCCCACCGCGAGGAAGTACAGCGCGATCACCGCGGCGAGCATGATGAGCCCGCCGCCCAGGCTGAACATCAGGAACTTCACGGCCGCCTGCCGCCGTCCGGCGCCGTGCCCGAACCCGCCGATCAGGAAGTACGCGGGGATCAGCATGGCCTCGAACAGCACGTAGAACAGGAAGACGTCACGGGCCGAGAACACGGCCACCATGAACGCCTGGAGCAGCAGCACGAGGCCCACGAACCGGCGCAGGCGCACCTCGTCGCGCCCCTGCTCGTTCCAGGCGGCGAGCAGCACCAGAGGCACCAGCACCACGGACAGCGCCACCAGCAGCAGGCCGACGCCGTCGACGGCCACCGCGTACGAGGTGCCGATCTGCGGGATCCACGCGTGGGTCTCGGCGAGCTGGTGCTCGGCGGCGGCGCTCGTGTCGAAGGCGAGGAACGCCCCGACGAGCAGGGCCACCTCGACCAGCGAGAACCCGAGCGCCACCGGGCGGGCCAGGCCCGTCCCCGCGTTCGCGGAGCCGGTGCGGGAGCGACCGAGCGCGCCCAGCCCCACCACGGCCGCGCCGACCAGCGGCCAGGCGATGAGGGCGGTCAGCCAGGGAAACATCTCTCCTCCGATCACTGGGCACCACCGAGTCCCACGACGAGCCAGGCGACGACGGCGATCACGAGGACGCCACCCGCCATGCCCGCGGCGTACGAGCGCACGTACCCGGTCTGCGCCTTGCGGAACACCCCGCCGAACCACGACACCGCCTGCGGCAGCACACCCCACCCGCGGTCGACGACGTCACGGTCGCCGACCTGGACCACGCGGGCCAGCCCGACGGCGGGCGCCAGCACGAGCGTCTCGTTGGCGGCGTCCTGGTACAGGTCCTTGCGGGCCGCCCGGGTCAGGACGGAGCCGCGCGGCGCCTCCTCGGGGACGACCTGGACCGCGTACATCCGGAACGCGAGCAGCGCCCCGAGGACGACGACCACGAGGGTCGCCGTGATGATCAGCCAGACCGGCAGCACGGGCTCGTGGTGCTCGGCGTGGCCGACCACGGGCTCCAGCCAGGTGGTAAAGGTGCCGCCGATACCCAGCACGAGGCCGAGCGCGGCCGAGCCGACGCCGAGGAACACGAGCGGCCACCACATCAGCGGGGAGCCCTCGTGCGGGTGCTGGCCCTCGGTCCAGCGCGGACGACGTCCGCCGAACGTCATGAAGAACAGGCGCGTCATGTAGAAGGCGGTGATCGCGGCGCCGAGCACGGCGACCGTGCCGAACACCCAGGCGCGCCACGGCTGCCCCTCGACGGGGAGGAACGCGGCCTCGATGATCCCGTCCTTGCTCCAGAAGCCGGAGAACGGCGGGATGCCGAGGATGGCCAGCCAGCCCAGGCCCATGGTGATCCAGGTGATGGGCAGGAACCGCGACAGCCCGCCGAAGCGCCGCATGTCGGTCTGGTCGTCCATCGCGTGCATCACGGAGCCCGCGCCGAGGAACAGGCCCGCCTTGAAGAACCCGTGCGTGAGCAGGTGGAAGATCGCGTACGCGTACCCGGCCGGGCCGAGGCCCGCGGCGAGCATCATGTACCCGATCTGCGACATGGTGGAGGCGGCCAGCGCCTTCTTGATGTCGTCCTTGGCGCAGCCGACGATCGCCCCGAAGATCAGGGTCACCGCGCCGACCAGCACCACGACGAGCTGCGCCGTCGGGGCCGCCTCGAGGATCGCGCCGGAGCGCACCATGAGGTAGACGCCCGCGGTGACCATCGTGGCCGCGTGGATGAGCGCCGAGACCGGCGTCGGGCCGGCCATCGCGTCGCCCAGCCAGGCCTGGAGCGGGAACTGCGCCGACTTGCCGCAGGCGGCCAGCAGCAGGCAGAGCCCGATCGCGGTGGCCGTGGCCTGCGACATCGTGCCGACGGACTCGTCCGACAGGGTGGTGCCGAAGTCCAGGGCGCCCGCGTGGGCGAACAGCAGCGCCATCGCCGCGATCAGCCCCATGTCCCCGATGCGGTTCATGACGAACGCCTTCTTGGCCGCCACCGCGTTCTCGCGGGCCGACGGCCGCCCCGTGTCCCAGAACCCGATGAGCAGGTAGGACGCGAGACCCACGCCCTCCCAGCCCACGAAGAGCAGCAGGTAGGAGTCGGCCAGGACGAGCGTCAGCATCGCCGCGACGAACAGGTTCAGGTACGCGAAGAAGCGGCGACGGTCCGGGTCGTGGTCCATGTAGGCCACGGAGTACACGTGGATGAGCGTGCCCACGAAGGTCACGAGCATCACGAAGGTCATGGACAGGGGGTCCAGGCGCAGGCCGAGGTCCACGTCCAGGCCGCCCGCGGACAACCATGTCCACAGGTGGTGGTCCACGGACCGGCCCTCGGCCGGGGTACCGATCATGCGGAACAGCAAGATGATGGCGAGGACCCCGGAGGCGGCCGAGGCCGTCACCCCGATCCAGTGTCCCCAGCGGTCGGTGGCCTTGCCACCCAGCAGCAGGATCGCCGCTCCGATCAGCGGGAAGCCGATCAGCCAGGGGGCAAGCCCGATCACGTCGTTCACTGTGTCCCCCTCAGCCCTTCAGCAGGTTGACGTCGTCGACCGAGGCCGAGCGGCGGGTTCGGAAGATCGTCACGATGATGGCGAGCCCGACGACGACCTCGGCGGCGGCGACGACCATGACGAAGAAGGCGAGCACCTGGCCCGTCACGTCGCCGTGCATCCTGGCGAAGGTGACGAAGGCGAGGTTGGTCGCGTTGAGCATGAGCTCGACGCCCATGAAGACGACGATCGCGTTGCGGCGCAGCAGTACGGTCGTGGCTCCGATCGCGAAGAGCACCGCGGCCAGGACCACGTAGTTGGTGATGTCCATCAGGCGTCTCCCTCGGGCGTCCGGGCCTCGCGCGAACGAGTCTCGGGCGTACGGACGTCGACCAGCTCGGTGCCCGGCGCGTGCGGCGCGGCCTTCTCCTGGCCACGGATGCGCAGCACGCGCGAGACCGACTGCGGCACCTGCTCGCCGTCGGGCCCGAGCGCGGGCGTGTCCATGGCGTTGGAGGTGGCGTAGACGCCGGGCGACGGCAGCGGCGTGAGCACGACGCCGTCGGGCAGCGCCTTGATCCGCGCGTCCGCGACGGCCCGCTGGTCCTGCTTGGGCGTGAGCCGGCGGCGGTGCGTGAGCACGAGCGCGCCCACCGCGGCCGTCACGAGCAGCACGCCCACGGCCTCCATGGCCAGCACGTAGTCGCCGAACAGCACGCGGGCCAGGGCCTGCGGGTTGGCGACGCCGCCCGGGTCTCCCCCGGACAGCCCGACGGCGGGCGGGAACGCCGCGCGCGCCACGACGCCGCCCAGGACGATCGCGAGGCCGAGCCCGATGAGCAGGCCGATCCAGCGCTGGCCCCGGATGGTCTCCGTGAGCGAGTCGGACGCGTCGACACCGACGAGCATCAGCACGAACAGGAACAGCATCATCACGGCGCCCGTGTACACGACCACCTGCACGACGCCGAGGAACGGCGCCTCCTGGGCGATGTAGAGGATGGCCATGCTGACCATGACGAACACGAGGCACATCGCGGCGTGCACGGCCCGCTTGACGAACAGCAGGCCCAGCGCGGCGAGCACCATCAGCGGCGCGACCACCCAGAACAGGACCGTCTCCCCGGTCGAGATCACGAGCCCGTCGGGGGTCATGCCGTCACCCCCGGACGGTTCGAGCCCGCCGCGTCGCTCGCCAGCACGCGCACCGAGCCCACCGAGGCGGCTCCGGCGGACCGCTCGGCGGCCCCCGGCCCCTCGTCGGGCCGCAGCTCGTGCTGCCGCTGCTCCGGCGCGGGTGCCCGGCCGGACGCGACGGCGTCCGCGGCGTCCAGCGTCTCGTCGTCGGGCCGGTGCTCCCGGACCCAGTCGACCTGCGCCGCCGTCGGGCCGAGCACGTCACCGCTGTAGTAGTTGGTGTCCGTGCTGCCCTCCACCATGGGGTGGGGCGCCGCGAGCATGCCCTCGGACAGCGGGGCCAGCAGGTCCTGCTTCTCGTAGATCATGCCGGCGCGCGTCTTGCCGGCCAGCTCGAAGTCGTTGGTCATCGTCAGCGCCCGCGTGGGGCACGCCTCGATGCACAGCCCGCAGAAGATGCAGCGCAGGTAGTTGATCTGGTAGACGCCGCCGTACCGCTCGCCGGGGCTCATGTGCGCGCCCTGCGAGTCGTCCGCGTTGACCTGGAGGCCGGCGTTCTCCGGCAGGGCCGCGTTGGACGCGCCCTCCACGTAGATCGCGTCCGCCGGGCACGCCCAGGCGCACAGCTCGCAGCCGATGCACTTCTCCAGCCCGTCGGCGTACCGGTTGAGCTGGTGGCGGCCGTGGAACCGGCGCTGGGTCGGCACCTTCTCGCGGGGGTACTGCTCCGTGACCGTGGGCCTGAACATCGACGACAGCGTCACGCCGAAGCCCGCGACGGGAGCGAACAGCTCACCGATGGGTCCCGGCTGGGGCCGCAGGGACTGGTACTCGCCCGACTCTGACTTACTCACCGGAGACCTCCTTTCCGAACCGCTTGGACGGGGGCAGCTTCTCGCCGGGCAGCGGCGGCACCGGGAACCCGCCGGCGAACGCGTCGACGGGCTCCTTGTCCTCGCCGGCGCCCGGTGGCGCCTCCTTCTTGTCGGGCCAGAACCACATGACCGCGATGAAGACGACGGCGACCCCGATGATCACCGGGACGAACTGCTGGAAGGACATACCCTGCACGCGCTGCAGCCACTGCACGACCGAGAGGACGACGACCCAGCCCAGCGCGACCGGGATGAGCACCTTCCAGCCGAAGACCATGAACTGGTCGTAGCGCAGGCGCAGCAGCGTGCCGCGCACCCACACGAAGAAGAACATGACGGCCCAGAGCTTCACGAGGAACCAGATGATGGGCAGCCAGCCCTGGTTCAGCGCGTCGCCGAGGAACCCGTCGGGCACCGGGGCCCGCCAGCCGCCGAGGAAGAGGGTCACGCAGACGGCCGAGACGTTGAGCATGTTGATGTACTCCGCCAGGAAGAACCAGGCGAACTTCATCGACGAGTACTCGGTCATGTAGCCGGAGACCAGCTCGCCCTCGGCCTCGGGGAGGTCGAACGGCAGGCGGTTGGTCTCGCCGACCATCGAGATCACGTAGATCACGAAGGCCGGCGCCAGCGGGATGAACCACCAGATCTGCGACTGGCTGGACACGATCTGCGAGGTCGACATCGACCCCGCCATGATGAACACGCTGACCAGCGACAGGCCCATCGCGAGCTCGTAGCTGATCACCTGGGCCGTGGACCGCACCGACCCGAGCAGCGGGTAGGTGGAGCCGGAGGCCCAGCCGCCGAGCACGATGCCGTAGACGCCGAGCGACGCCGCGGCCAGCACGTACAGCACCGCGACCGGGAAGTCGGTGAGCTGCGCCGGGGTGGTCCAGTCGGTCCAGGGGAACGGCAGGCTCGGCCCGAACGGGATGACGGCGAACACCAGCAGCGAGCAGAACACCGAGATCATCGGCGCCAGCAGGTACACGAACCGGTCGGCCCGCGTGACCGTCATGTCCTCCTTGAGCAGGAGCTTCATGGCGTCCGCGAGCGACTGGAGCAGGCCGAACGGCCCGTGCCAGTTGGGGCCGGGGCGCACCTGCATGCGCGCCACGACCTTGCGCTCGAACCAGATCGCGAAGAGCACGCTGGTCAGCAGGAAGACCACGATCAGCACGGCCTTCACGATCGAGGCCCAGATGGTCTCCTGCGAGAAGTCGGCGGCGACGCCGGGCGCGGCCTCGGCCAGCAGCACCGGGTTCATCGGGCATCTCCTTCCGGGGTGACGGTGACGAGGTCGCCCGCGGACGCGCCGAGCGCGTCGTGCACGCGGCAGCCGGCGGAGGCCAGGGGCAGCCAGACGACGCCGTCGACCATGCTCTCGGTGACCGCCGCGGGGACCGTGACGGAGCCGTGCGGCGTGCTGACGGTGACCACGGCGCCGTCGGACACCCCGAAGCCGGCCGCCGTGGCGGTGGACATCCGGGCCAGCGGCCGCTTGGCCGTGCCGGCGAGGAACTGCTCGCCGTCCTGGCCGCTGCCCGCGTCGAGCTGGAGCCGCCAGGTGGCGAGCACCGCCTGGCCCGGGCCCACGGTGGGCGGGGCGGCGAGGACGTCGCTCTGCACCGTCACCTGCTCGCCCTCCCACGCGCCCCGGACCAGGGCGATCGCGAGGTGGGCCTCGGCGGGCGACGCCGCCTGCAGGTCCACGCCGAGCTGCTGCGCGAGCACGTGCAGCACGCGGTGGTCGGGCAGGGCGCTCGACTCCAGAGCGGCGCCGAAGGACCGCACGCGGCCCTCCCAGTTCCAGTACGAGCCGGCGCGCTCCACGGGCGGCGCGACCGGGAGCACGACGTCGGCCCGCTCGGTCACCTCCGTGGCCCGCACCTCCAGACTCACCACGAACCCGCCCCGCTCCTTCGTCGCGTCGAGCGCGGAGCGCGCGGCGGCCGGGTCGGGCAGGTCGGCGAGCTCGACGCCGCCGAGCACCGCGCCGCCCAGGGCGCCCGAGGCGAGCGCCGCGAGGATGCCCGCGGTGTCGCGGCCGGGTGTCGCCGGGAGCTCGGCGCCCCAGGCCTGGCCCACCTGGGACCGGGCCGCGGCGTCGGCGACCGGGCGGCCGCCCGGCAGCAGGTCCGGCAGCAGGCCGGCCTCGACGCCGCCGCGCTCGCCCGCACGGCGCGGGACCCACGCGAGCCGCGCGCCCGTGGCGTCGGCGAGCCCGAGGGCCGCCGTGTACGCGCCGGGCGAGCCCGCGAGGCGCTCGCCCACGAGGATGACGGCGCCCGGCTGGGCCAGGGCGCTGGTGTCGATGTCCGACGACGGGGCGTCGGCCGGGAGCAGGCCGCCGGCCAGGCTGGTGCTCAGGCTGGTCAGCCACTCCGCCTCGGTGCCGGGTGCCGCGGGAAGCAGCGTGCCGTCGAGACGGGTCAGGCCGCGGGTGGCATAGGGGGCGATCGAGAAGACCTTGGTGCGGGCCTTGCCGCGGGCACCCTTGCGCAGCCGCAGGTACGTGATGCCCGCCTCCTCCTCGGCCTCCAGGCCGACGAGCAGCACCGCGGGCGCCTTCTCCAGGTCGCCGAACGTGACGCCGACGCCGGAGCCGGCCACGGCGCGGGCCAGGAACGCGGCCTCCTCGGCGGAGTGCACGCGCACGCGCTGGTCCACGTCGTTGGTGCCGAGCGCCGTGCGGGCGAACCGCGACCACGCGTACGCGTCCTCGACGGTGAGCCGGCCGCCCGGCAGCACGCCGACGCCGCCGTGCTCGCGCGCCGCGGCCAGGCCGGCCGCCGCGATCTCCAGGGCCTCGACCCAGGAGGCGGGGCGCAGCTCGCCGTCCTCGCGCACCAGCGGCGTGGTGACGCGGTCCGGCGCGGTCTGCCAGGTGAACGCGAAGCGGTCCTTGTCGGTGATCCACTCCTCGTTGACCACCGGGTCCTCGCCCGACAGCCGGCGCAGCACCTGGCCGCGGCGGTGGTCGATGCGGATCGCGGAGCCGCAGGAGTCGTGCTCGGCGATGCTCTCGCTGCTGACCAGGTCGAACGGGCGGGACCGGAACCGGTAGCCCGCGCCGGTCAGCGCGCCCACCGGGCAGATCTGCACGGTGTTGCCCGAGTAGTAGGACGAGAACGGCCGACCGGACGTGTCCGTAGTGGCCTCCCCGACGGGGCGGTCCACGGGTCCGGTGCTCGACTCGGCCCCGGCGAACCCGAGCACGTCCTCGTCGTAGCGGCCGATCTGCTGGTGCGCGCCACGGTCCTGCAGCGCGATGAACGCGTCGCCCGCGATCTCCTCGCTGAACCGGGTGCAGCGCTGGCACAGCACGCAGCGCTCGCGGTCCAGCAGGATCTGCGTGGACAGCGCGATCGGCTTGGGGAAGGTGCGCTTGACGTCGACGAACCGCGTCTCGGGCCGGCCGTTGGACATCGCCTGGTTCTGCAGGGGGCACTCGCCGCCCTTGTCGCAGACCGGGCAGTCCAGCGGGTGGTTCATCAGCAGCAGCTCCATGACCCCCTGCTGCGCCTTGTCGGCGGCGGCGGAGGTGTGCTGCGTCTTGACGACCATCCCGGGCGCGACCGTCATGGTGCACGACGCCTGCGGCTTCGGCATGGGCCGCACGTTGCCCTCGCGGTCCGGCATCGCGACCTCGACGAGGCACTGCCGGCACGCGCCGGCGGGTGCCAGGAGCGGGTGGTCGCAGAACCGCGGGATCTGGATGCCGGCCTGCTCGGCGGCCCGGATGATGAGCGTGCCCTTGGGGACGCTCACCTCGGTGCCGTCGATGGTGAAGGTGACCAGCTCGACCGGGGCGGCCTCGGTCGAGGAGGTGTTCGTGGTGACGGTCATCGGTGACCTCCCGCGCCGGCGCCCGTGAGGGCCCCCGGGGTCCGTGTCTTGGGGGTGTACGGGAACAGTGCCGAGGCGCTCGGGTCGAACGGGCAGCCGTGCCCGTCGATGTGCGCCTGGTACTCGTCCCGGAAGAGCTGGATGCTGGACGTGATCGGCGAGACGGCGCCGTCGCCCAGGGCGCAGAACGCCTTGCCGAGGATGTTGTCGCACAGGTCGAGCAGGAGCTCGAGGTCGCCGTCCTGGCCCTCGCCCGACTCGATGCGGTGCAGCACCTGCTTGAGCCAGTAGGTGCCCTCGCGGCAGGGCGTGCACTTGCCGCACGACTCGTGCGCGTAGAAGTCGGTCCACCGGCTGGTCGCGCGGACCACGCACACCGTCTCGTCGAAGATCTGCAGCGCGCGCGTGCCGAGCATCGAGCCGGCGGCGCCGACGGACTCGTAGTCGAGCGGGGTGTCCAGGTGGTCCTGCGTGAAGATCGGCGTGGACGACCCGCCCGGGGTCCAGAACTTCAGCTCGTGCCCCGCCCGGACGCCGCCCGCCATGTCCAGCAGCTCGCGCAGCGTGATGCCCAGCGGCGCCTCGTACTGGCCGGGCCGCGTGACGTGCCCCGACAGGGAGAACAGGCCGTGGCCCTTGGACTTCTCGGTGCCCATCGAGGAGAACCAGTCGGCACCCTGGGCGACGATCCCGGGGACCGAGGCGATCGACTCCACGTTGTTGACCACGGTCGGCCGGGCGTACAGGCCGGCGACGGCGGGGAACGGCGGCTTGAGCCGCGGCTGGCCGCGCAGGCCCTCCAGCGAGTCGAGCAGCGCCGTCTCCTCGCCGCAGATGTAGGCGCCCGCGCCGGCGTGCACCGTGACGTCAAGGTTGAAGCCCGAGCCCTGGATGTTCTTGCCCAGGTAGCCGGCCTTGTACGCCTCCTCGACGGCGTTCAGCAGCCGCCGGTAGACGTGCAGCACCTCGCCGCGCACATAGATGAACGCGTGGTCGCAGCCGATCGCGAAGCTCGTGATCGCCACGCCCTCGATGAGGTGCTGCGGGCTGGCGAGCATCAGCGGGATGTCCTTGCAGGTACCCGGTTCCGACTCGTCGGCGTTGACGACCAGGTACCGCGGGCCGCCGTCGGGCGGGGGCAGGAAGCCCCACTTCATGCCCGTGGGGAAGCCCGCGCCGCCGCGGCCGCGCAGGCCGGAGTCCTTGACAGCCTGGACCAGGGCGGCGGGCTCCATGGTGAGGGCCTTCTTCAGGCCCGCGTAGCCGCCGTTGCGCTCGTACGTGGCGAGCCGCCAGGAACGGTCCTTGTCCCACGTGTCCGTGAGTACCGGTGTGAGGTTCACTTCGCGTCCTCCCCGGGCTTCTTGTCCTTGCCGGTCTGGGTGTCCGACGACGTCGCCGGCTTGCGCTCGGCCGACGAGCCGGGCGTGCCGACGGGCGGGCTGGTCTGGCCGGCGGCGGTCCCAGTGCTCTTGCTGGTCGAGCCCTCGCTGGTCGAGCCTGTCGAGACCCCGGTTTCGGCAGGCTCAACCTGCGCTTCCGGCGCCGTCCAGCCGCGCTCGCGGGCGATCTTCAGCCCCGCCAGCGTCGGCTCGCCCGCGCCCGTGCCCTCGTCGGCACGGCCGTCGGGGAACCCGGCCAGGACCCGGCTCATCTGCTTGAACGAGCACACGGACGCGGCACCACGGGTCGGGACGACGTCGTCCCCGAGCCGGAGCTGGTCCGCGAGCGCCGTCGCCGTCTCGGGCGTCTGGTTGTCGAAGAACTCCCAGTTGACCATCACGACGGGGGCGTAGTCGCAGGCGGCGTTGCACTCGATGCGTTCGAGGGTGATGGCGCCGTCGTCGGTGGTCTCGTCGTGGCCGACGCCGAGGTGGTCGCTGAGCTCGTCGAAGATGGCGTCGCCACCCATGACGGCGCAGAGCGTGTTGGTGCACACGCCCACGGTGTAGGTGCCGTTGGGGTGGCGCTTGTACTGGGTGTAGAAGGTGGCGACGGCGGAGACCTCGGCGGCGGTGATGCCGAGCATCTCGGCGCAGAAGAGGATGCCGTCGCGGCTCACGTACCCGTCGACGGACTGCACGAGGTGCAGCATGGGCAGCAGCCCGGACCGGGGGTCCGGGTAGCGGGCCATGATCGCCGTGGCGTCGGCGGTCAGGGACGCGAGCGTCTCGCCGTCGTAGCCGGTCTTGGTGGCCGCCTGCGGATCTGCGGTCATCGGTCCACACCTCCCAGCACGGGGTCCAGGGACGCGACGGCGACGACGACGTCGGCCACCTGGCCGCCCTCGCACATCACCGACGTGGCCTGGAGGTTGTTGAACGAGGGGTCGCGGAAGTGCGCGCGGTAGGGGCGGGTGCCGCCGTCGGACACGACGTGCACGCCGAGCTCGCCGCGCGGGTGCTCCACGGTCTGCCATGCCTGGCCGACGGGGACGCGGAAGCCCTCGGTGACCAGCTTGAAGTGGTGGATCAGGGCCTCCATGGAGGTGCCCATGATCTTCTTGATGTGCTCCAGCGAGTTGCCCTGCCCGTCGCCGCCGACGGCGAGCTGGGCGGGCCAGGCGATCTTCTTGTCGGCGACCATGACGGGCTCGCCCTCGGTGCGGTCGAGCCGCTCCAGGGCCTGCTCGACGATCTTCAGCGACTGGTAGCACTCCTCGACGCGGAGCACGACGCGGTCGTAGCAGTCGGCGCCCTTCGAGGTGGGGACGTCGAAGTCGTACGTCTCGTAGCCGCAGTACGGGTTGTCCTTGCGGACGTCGTACGGCAGGCCCGTGGAGCGCAGCACCGGTCCGGTGACGGCGAGCGCCATGCAGCCGGACAGGTTCAGCACGCCGACGTTCGTCAGCCGGGCCTTGAAGATGGGGTTGGCGAGCATGAGGTCGCCGAGCTGCTTGAGGTAGCCGCGCACGTTCTTCAGGGCGGCGCGGGCCTGGGCGGTGAAGCCCTCGGGCACGTCGACGGCGACGCCGCCGGGCCGGATGTACGCGTGGTTCATGCGCAGGCCGGTCACGGCCTCGAAGAGGCGCAGGATCTCCTCGCGGGCGGTGAACCCGATGGTCATGACGGTGGTGGCGCCCATCTCGTTGCCGCCGGTGCCGAGGCAGACCAGGTGCGAGGCGATGCGGTTGAGCTCCATCATCAGCACGCGGATCACGTTGGCGCGCTCGGGCACGTCGTCGGTGATGCCGAGCAGCTTCTCGACGGCGAGGCAGTACGCGGCCTCCTGGAACAGGGGCGCGACGTAGTCCATGCGGGTGCAGAACGTGGTGCCCTGCGTCCACGTCCGGAACTCCATGTTCTTCTCGATGCCCGTGTGCAGGTAGCCGATGCCGGCGCGGGCCTCGGTGACGGTCTCGCCGTCGATCTCGAGCATGAGCCGCAGCACGCCGTGCGTGGACGGGTGCTGGGGGCCCATGTTGACGACGATCCGCTCCTCGCCGATCGCCTCGCGCGCGATGTCGTCCCAGTCGCCGTCGCCGTACGCCTCGAAGGCGCGCACGGTGGAGGACATGTCCTCGTCGCCCGCGGGCCGGGTGGCGTGGGGGGCCGCAGTGGGAGCGCTCATGAGTAGCTCCTCCTCGTGTCCGGCGGGGGCACGGTGGCCCCCTTGTACTCGACGGGGATGCCGCCGAGCGGGTAGTCCTTGCGCTGCGGGTGGCCCACCCAGTCGTCCGGCATCTCGATGCGGGTCAGGGCGGGGTGGCCGTCGAAGACGATCCCGAAGAAGTCGTAGGTCTCGCGCTCGTGCCAGTCGTTGGACGGGTACACCGACGTGGTCGACCGGATGTGCGGGTCGTCGTCGGGCGCGGCGACCTCCAGGCGCAGCCGGCGCGAGTGCGTCACGGAGGCCAGGTGGTAGACGGCGTGCAGCTCGCGGCCCGTGTCGTGCGGGTAGTGCACGCCGCTGACGCCGAGCGACAGCTCGAACCGGAGGTCCTGGTCGTCGCGCAGCGCCTGGCAGACGGCCGCGACGTGCTCGCGGGCGACGTGGATCGTCAGCTCCGCCCGCTGGGAGTCGGCGCTCGCGGCGCCGTGCAGGTCCACGACCACCTTCTCGACCGCCTGGTCGAAGGTGGGCCCGCCGGTCCGTGCGGCGTCCTCCAGCACCTCGGCCAGGACGTCGACCACCTGGTCGAACCAGCTCCCGTACGGGCGGGGCGACGCCGCGGGCATCGCGATCGGCGTGACCAGCCCGCCGTAGCCCGACGTGTCGCCCGAGCCCTGGGCGCCGAACATGCCCTTCTTGACCTCGACCACCTCGAAGGTGGCCGCACCCTCGGGCGGCGTCAGGGCCGAGCCCTGGTCGCCGCCCGGCGTGACGTCGCTCATCGCAGCAGGCCCTTCATCTCGAAGGTCGGCGTGGCCTCCATCGCGGCCGCCTCGGCGGCGCGCGCGGCCTCGATCCGGTTCACGCCGAGCGGCGCGTTCTGGATGTGGTCGTGCAGCCCGAGGATCGCGTTGATCAGCATCTCCGGGCGCGGCGGGCAGCCGGGCAGGTAGATGTCGACCGGGACCACGTGGTCCACGCCCTGCACGATCGCGTAGTTGTTGAACATCCCGCCCGACGACGCGCACACACCCATGGAGAGCACCCACTTGGGCTCGCTCATCTGGTCGTACACCTGGCGCACCACCGGGGCCATCTTCTGGCTCACCCGGCCCGCGACGATCATCAGGTCGGCCTGGCGCGGCGACGCACGGAACACCTCCATGCCGAACCGCGACAGGTCGAACCGCGACGCGCCCGCGGCCATCATCTCGATGGCGCAACAGGCCAGGCCGAACGTCACCGGCCACACCGAGGCCTTGCGCAGGTACCCCGCGAGGTCCTCGATCGTCGTCAGCAGGAACCCTGACGGCGCTTCCTCGACACCCATGTCCCCTCCTTGCTGCCGGGCCCCGCCCGGCGTCGCTGCCCGGCGCCGTCGGGCGCCGTGCGTGAAGTCGCTGTCAGACCCAGTCGAAGCCGCCGCGGCGCCACTCGTAGACGAACGGGACGGTGATCAGCGCCAGGAACGCCAGCATCGACACCAGCCCGAACGTCGCGAGCGTCGTGAAGTCCACGGCCCACGGGTAGAGAAAGACGACCTCGATGTCGAAGACGATGAATGTCATCGCCACCAGGTAGTACTTGATCGGCAGCCGCCCACCGCCCACCGCGTGCGGCGTCGGCTCGATGCCGCACTCGTACGAGTCGAGCTTGGCGCGGTTGTAGCGCTTCGGGCCGATGATCGCGCTCGCGGCCACACCGCCGAGCGCCAGGACCGCCCCGATCCCCATGAGGATCAGGATGGGTACGTAGGGATTCATGCTGTGCCCTTCGTGGACGGCTTGCCCTTCATGGACGTGCTGCTCATGAGCTCGGGACCACCCTGGTCAGGCCCGCGATGACGCGGTCGACCCAGTCGCCGCCGTGGGGCTCGTAGCAGTCGGACAGGAGCTTGAGCGTGAACTGCATGACGACCTTGCGCGGCAGGCCGTACCGCACGCAGACGCGCATGATCTCGGGGTGCTCGATGAGCCGCACGAACCAGCGGCCCAGGGTGTAGTAGCCGCCCAGGTCGTCCCGCATGCGCTCCGCGTAGGTGGCGAGCGTGGCCTCGCGGGCCGGGTCGGTGGCGCGGTGGCGGGCCTGGCTGATCGCCTCGGCGGCGACCCGGCCGGCCTGCAGGCCGTAGGCGATGCCCTCGCCGTTGAACGGGCTCACCATGCCGGCGGAGTCGCCGGCCAGGAGCACGCCGTCCGCGTACAGCGGGCCGCGGTTGAAGCCCATCGGCAGGGCCGCGCCGCGGATCGGCCCGCGCTCCGGCTCGTGCACCAGGTCCCAGCCCTCGGGCGCGCTCTTCTCGAGCCACGTCTCCATGAGCCGCCGGTAGTCGATGCCCGCCGCCGACTGCTTCGCCGGCGTCGAGGACACGCTGCCCAGGCCCACGTTCACCGTGCCGTCGCCGAGCGGGAAGATCCAGCCGTAGCCCGGCAGCAGGTCGCTCTTGCCCGGCTCGCCGTCCCACAGCTCGAGGTGCGACTCCATGAACGGGTCGTCGTGGCGCGGGGTGCGGTAGTAGGCGCGCACCGCGGTGCCCATGGGGCGGTCGTCGCGGCGCTCCCGGCCGATGCCGAGCGAGAACCGCGAGCTGACGCCGTCGGCCGCGACCACCACGGGGGCGCGGAACTCCTTGACGGGGCCCTCGGCGCGGCCGCGGGCGTCGAGCGGCTGCGCGGTGACGCCGACCACGCGGCCGTCGTCGTCGCGGACCGCGCCGGTGACCTTGGTGCGCTCCAGCAGCTTGGCGCCGCTCGCCTGGGCGTGCTGCGCGAGGGTGTGGTCCAGGCCCATCCGGGTCCGGGCCATGCCGTAGCCCGGGTAGGTCGTGAGGTCGGGCCAGTCCAGCTCGTAGGAGCGGCCGCCGCCGTGCACGCGCAGGCCGCGGTTGCGGATCCAGCCGTCCTCCACGCGGGTCGGCACGCCCATCCGGACGAGCTCGGCCACGGCGCGCGGCGTCAGGCCGTCGCCGCAGATCTTGTCGCGGGGAAACTCGCCCTTTTCCAGCAGCAGCACGTCGAGCCCCGCGGCCGCGCACCAGTGCGCGGTGGACGAGCCGGCCGGACCGGCGCCCACCACGATGACATCCGCGTCGTCACGTATCGCTCTTCGCACGTTCACCCCCGTTGGGAACCCGCTGCCTGGTCGTTGCTGACCTGCTGTGCGGGGTTCGTCAAGGGCTTCATGACAAGCCCTTGTGAACCCTGTCACAACACCGACACCCTAGCCACACTTAGGGGGGATTGTGTAGGAAGGTTCCCCTTACTTGAGGGTAGGCCGGAAGCCCCCATGGGGCGCACGAACGACGAGGTCGTGACTTTGCTTCGAGATCGGTCCGGCGCTGGACCGATCTCGACGCGAAGTCACGACCTCGCGGGCTAACTGCCGATGTAGGTCAGGCCGGACGGACCGCCCGGTGCAGGGCCACGATGCCGCCGGTCACGTTGCGGTAGGCGGCGTGCTCCCAGCCCGCCTCCAGCATGAGCTTGGCAAGGTCCACCTGGGTGTGCCAGCCGCGGATCGACTCGGCCAGGTAGTCGTAGGAGCCCTTGTCCCGGGTCACGGCGCCGGCCACGACGGGCAGCGCGCGCATCAGGTACTCCTGGTAGACGGTCCGGAACGGGCCCCACGTCGGCGTCGAGAACTCGCAGATCACGATGCGCCCGCCGGGTCGCACGACGCGGTGCATCTCGCGCAGCGCCGTGAGCGTGTCCACCACGTTGCGCAGGCCGAAGCTGATCGTCACGGCGTCGAACGACTCGTCGGCGAAGGGCAGCCGCGTGGCGTCGCCCGCGACGAACGGCAGGTCCGGACGGCGCTCCTTGCCGACCTGGAGCATGCCGATCGAGAAGTCGGACGGCACCACGAACGCGCCGTCGGCGGCGAAGGGCTCGCTGCTGGTCCCGGTGCCCGCGGCGAGGTCGAGCACGCGCTCACCCGGCATGGCGGCGACCGCCTCCACGGTCAGACGGCGCCAGCGCCGGTCCTGGCCCAGGGAGATGAGGTCGTTCGTCAGGTCGTACCGGGCGGCGATCCCGTCGAACATCGACGCGACCTCGGCCGGCTTCTTCTCGAGACTCGCACGTGACATGCCGCCATGGTTTCACGCCGGGCGGGCCGCGGGCGCGTCTGTGACCTCCCTTACCGCGGGCGGGCGGGCGCCGCGGACGCGCTTATCCTGAAAGCGATGATCGCTTCACCTTCCGGCGGCACTCCCGGCACACCCACCGGCTCCCCCTCCGGCATCAGCGTGTACGACTCCTGGGCGGCCGAGGCGCCGACCGCGTCCGACGACGCACCGCCCGGCGCTCCCCACGGCCCGCAGCTCGTGGTGCGGACCGTCGCGACCGACGACCTGCCGGACACCGCGACCGCGCTCGTCGACCAGCTCCCCGACACCCACGCGCTCGCCTGGGTGCGGCACGGCGACGGGCTCGTGGGCTGGGGCGAGGCGCTCCGGTTCGAGACGTTCGGCCCGGGCCGGTTCGCCGACGCCGACGAGGCCTGGCGCCAGGTGCTCGGGAACGCGGTGGTGCACGACGACGTGAACCTGCCCGGCAGCGGGCTGGTCGCGTTCGGCAGCTTCGCGTTCGACGACGTCTCCCCCGGCGACGAGTCCGAGGACCCCGCGCGGGCGAGCGGCGTGCTGATCGTGCCGCGCGTCGTCGTCGGACGGCGGGGCGAGACGGCCTGGATGACCACGATCTCCCTGGTGGGCGACCGGTCCGCCCCCGTGGGCGAGGACCTGCTGTCCGCCTACCCGCACCAGCCCGTGACGGAGCCGGGCCGGGTGGTCCTGGCCGACGGCGCCGTGGCCGCGGCCGACTGGCCCGCCGTGGTGGCCGAGGGCATCGCGCGCATCCAGACCGGCGAGCTGGAGAAGGTGGTGCTCGCGCGCGACGTCGTCGCGACCGCGGAGCACCCGCTGGACACGCGGCACCTGCTGGGCCGCCTGGCGTCCGCGTACGACGCCTGCTGGGCGTTCAGCGTGGACGGCATGGTCGGAGCCACGCCGGAGCTGCTGGTGCGCAGCGAGAAGGGCCTGGTGGCCTCGCGCGTGCTGGCGGGCACCATCCGCCGCGAGCACAGCGCCACGGACCCCGCACCGGGCGCCCACGACGGCGGTCCGGGCGAGGAGGCCGCACGGTCCGGCGACGACGCCGACCTGCTGCGCGCCGCCCAGCTCGCCCGCTCCTCGAAGGACCTGGAGGAGCACGAGTTCGCGGTGCGCTCCGTGGCCGCCGCCCTCGAGCCGTTCTGCTCGTCGATGAACGTGCCCGAGGCGCCCTTCGTGCTGCACCTGCCGAACGTCATGCACCTCGCGACGGACGTGACCGGCGTGCTGACCGACCAGCACCCGGGTTCGGGCGCCGGGTCGGGCGCCGGGTCGGGCCGGCCGGCGCCGTCGTCCCTCTCGCTGGCCGCCGCGCTGCACCCGAGCGCCGCCGTGTGCGGTACGCCGACGACCGCGGCGCGCAGCCTGATCCGCGAGATCGAGGGCCTGGACCGTGCGCGGTACGCGGGCCCGGTGGGCTGGGTCGGGGCCGGGGGCGACGGTGAGTGGGGCATCGCCCTGCGGTCGGCCGAGATCTCCCCGGCCGACCCGCACCACATCCGGCTGTTCGCGGGCTGCGGCATCGTCGCGGCGTCGGACCCGCAGGCGGAGCTGGCGGAGTCCGAGGCCAAGCTGGAGCCGATGCGCTACGCCCTGGGCGCCACCCCCTGACCCACCCCCACATGCGTTGAGTGCTGCACGCTGGTCGAGCTTGTCGAGACCTGGGTCTCGACAAGCTCGACCAGCGAGTCACGCACTCAACGAGGACGGAGGGTTTAGGCGTCGCCTGCTCGCGGGCCCGTGCCGATCGGGTGCTCCGGGTCGCCCCAGACCTGCTCGCGGAACGTGTCCCAGACCTGCAGGTCCGACGTCGCGCCGAGGAAGCCCATCCGCGCGTCCGTGGCGGTCAGCAGGATCTCGATCAGCGAGGCGCCCTCCAGCACCTTGGTGGCCACCTCCAGGAGGTCCTGGCCGTCCGGCAGGTTCGCGTGGATCGACGACACGTACATGTGCACGTCGCCCTCCAGCGACACGAAGTTCGCCCGCGTGTCCGTGCCCGCGACGGTGCCCTTGTCGTACGCGTACGACTTGAGCCAGAACCCGTCGACGACGACCTTGTCGGCCGAGATCTTGATGGCGTCCCGGCGCGAGCCGTCGTTCTTGACCGGCACGTTCGCCAGGCCGATCCCGTTGATGCCGTCGAGCGGGATCGTCAGGTCGTGGCTCTCCAGGTCGGCGGGGAGCGAGAAGACGGAGCCGTCCTCCGTGCTGCCGCACTGGCCGGGCAGGTCGACGTTGAGGTCGAACTTGCCGCCGAACGTCACCTTCACGCAGGTGCCGAGCTCGGTGTGCAGCGCCTCCTCGATCGTCGCCTGCGGGTCGATCTCGCCGCACGGGTCGGTCTTCGCGTCGGGCCCGGCGTCCGGGGGCGTCTCGCCGTCCTGGGTGGGCTCCTGGCACTCGGACTTGTCGTCCTTGTCCTTGCCGCCCGCGGCGTCGTCGCCGGAGCCCGCGTCGCCGCCGGAGCCGCCGCTGGACGGGTCGGTCGCGCCGCCCGTGAGGTCGTCGACGGCGTCCCCGACCGGGTCCTCGGCCTCGTCGCCCTGGTCTTCCGTGGAGCCCAGCGACGGTGTCGGCGAGGCGGACGGCTCCGCGTCGCCGTCGTCGCACGCGCCGAACACCACGCACCATAACGAGTCGTCCTGCGCGGTCTGCACGGTCTGCATGCTCGACGCCGGCAGGCTCATGCCGCCGACCGCCATCGCGCCGGCCACCACGACCGCCGCGGACTTCTGCGAGAGGGCGCGGAGCGCGCTGCTGAGCGTCTCGGCCTGGGGGACGGCCTGGGTGTCCGCGGCGGGCTCGGCGTCGGGAGCGGGTCCGGCGTCGGGCGCGGGTTCGCGCGGGGCGTCGTCCGCCTCCGGGCCGACGGCGGCCTGCGGGGCACCGGTCTTCCCGGCGTCGGTCTTCCCGCCGTCGGTCTTCCCTGCGTCACCCTCCGGGCCGTCGGGCCCGGGCGCAACGGCGGCCTCGGACGCCGAGACCCCAGCCTCGTCGCCCGGCTCCTCCGTGCCGCTCTCCTCGGCCGTACCGGCGTCGGCCTCCTCGGGACCCCAGGACACGACGATGACGCCGCCGACCACGCCGAGCAGGAACCCGACGACCCAGCCGCCCAGGTTCACGCCCGCGATCGAGTAGACCGAGATGGCGAGCGCGAGCACGCCGTAGAAGATGCGGTGCACGGGCTGGGCGATCACCAGGACCCCGAGCAGGATCAGGGTGAGCGGCAGGATCGTCGCCTGCGCGCCCTCCACCCCGAACTTGAGCACCACGTTGACGCCGAGCTGGTCGAGCCCGATCGGGCCGCGCAGGAAGAGCATCTCCAGGCCCGCGAGAACGACCAGCACACCCCCGACGAACGGCCGCTGCCGGCGCCAGGGGCGGAAGTCCCTGCGCCAGTCGGCGAACCTCGCGCGAAGTCCGGGGCGGCCGGCGTCCGCCGGGCCGTCACCCGGACTCAGAAGCACTCGGTGCCGTCCGTGATCTTGAGGCTGAGGTCCGTCAGCTGGAAGACGGCGGCCTGCGTGCTCCACGACACCTGCTGGAGGCCGTCGATGTCGATGGAGTCGGAGTCCATGGCGAAGTCGCCGGCGTCGCCCTTGTCGGTCGTGTTGACGGTCGAGGCGTCGACGCCGATCCGGATGTTCTTGAAGATCGCGGTGCCCGACAGGTCGCTCATGCCGATCTGCAGGTCGGTGGCCTTGGCCGGCTCCTCGCCGGTGCCGGCGGTGATCAGCAGGCCCACCTTGCCCAGCGGCGTGTCCTGCACGACCGACTGGCAGAGGTTGTAGAGCTGCGCGTCCTTGATGTTCGCGATGGCGGCGGGGTGCTCCGTGCCGTCGGTGGCGGTCGCGACGCCCGCGTACTGCGAGAAGCCGGTGCCCGCGAGCTTGTCGGCGCCGATCTTGAACTGGCTGCCGGAGATGGCGAACGAGACGGGTACCGCACCCTGCGCAACCCCACCGAGCAGGACGCTGGCGGCGATCGTGACCGGGATGACGGCGAGAGCCACGCGGCCCCTCCGCGTCCCCGTGAGCTTGCTGAGCTTCATTGGATTTCCCCTCATGCCAATGTGGGGACGACGACGTCGTCGTCCCGCCGCGACGTTAGCGCTATTACTGACTCACCGTCAATTGACCCCCTGACGGCGGCGCAAAGCATGCCGGATATGCTCGACACATGGCAACAGCCCGACGCACACGGCTCCGCCCGGAGGAACGCCGCAACCAGCTCGTGGCCCTCGGAGTCGCGACCCTCGCGGACCGCCCGCTGGCCGAGGTGACCGTCGAGGAGATCGCCGCCGAAGCCGGTGTCTCGACGGGTCTCGTCTACTACTACTTCGGCTCGAAGAACGGCCTGCACCACGAGATCGTGCGGCGTGCGCGCGACTCCATGCTGCACGCCTCGGAACCGCAACCCGAGCTGCCGCCCGCCGAGCGACTGTCCAACACGCTGTCGCAGCTCGTCACGTACGTGCGCGAGCACGGGCCCACCTTCTACTCGCTCGTACGCGGCGCGGCCAGCGGCGACGAGGAGGTGCGCGCCGTCATCGAGGACGCGCGGCGCCAGCAGACCGAGCGCGCCCTCGCCGTGCTCCTGGAGCTGGGCGTGCCCGACACCGAGCTGCTGCGCATCGCGGTGCGCTCGTGGGTGGCGCTCGCCGAGCAGGCCCTGGTCGACGGCGGCATCAACTCCGACCTCGCCGCCGACGAGCTGGTCGGCTACCTCGAGCGCAGCCTGGGCGGCGTCGTCGCCGCGGTCGTGCCGGGAGCCGCCGAGGCGCTGCTCGGGGCCTCGGCCCACTCGGCCAAGGCCTGAGCGGACCTCAGATCGCCTTGACCATCAGCAGGCACGGGTCGTCGGCCCAGAGGTCGGGGAACTCCTCCACGGGGTGGAAGCCGCAGGCGCTGTAGAAGGCACGGGTCTGGTCGTACCCCGGTTCGGACACCGACGAGCCGAACGTCTTGACGCTCAGCAGCCGCACGCCCTGGGCCCGCAGGTCGTCCTCGACGCGTGCCATCAGGGTGCGCCCCACGCCGGCACGGTGGTGCTTGCGCCGCACCGCGAGCAGGTGCACCTCGGCCGACGTCGGGTAGCGCTGGTCCAGGAGCAGCACCCCGAGCACGTCGTCGGCCGGGATGGTGCTGCCGTCAGGCCCGGCGTCGTCCGCGAGCGCGACGTAGTTGGGGAACTTCGCCGCCGCCTCGACGTACTCGTGCGTGAACCTGTCGATGCCGAACCATTCCGGCAGCTCCTCCAGGATCTCGTGCGCGGCATCCGCCCGCCCCAAGGTCCTGACCACGGTGTACGTCCCAGACACGCGGCTTAACCTAGACCGGCCGGGCCAAGTTCACCCGCTGAAGGTGAATATGCGAAAGATCCCCAGGTCAGCGATGTGACCTGGGGATCTTTCGGGTAGGGCCGAGGGGACGAGTCGGCCCTGTCGGAGGGTCAGCCCCGGTTGCGGGTCAGCCCTGGTTGAGCAGGTCCTGCAGCCAGCCCGGCAGGTTGTTCGGGTTGGTCTGGTCCGAGCCCGAGCCGTCCTGCTGGCTCTGGCCCGGCTGCTGGTCCTGCTGGTTCTGGGAACCGGAGTCCTGGGTGGCGGTCTCGGCCTTGGCCGCGAGCGTCACGGTGATCTCCTGCGTGCTGCCGTCACGGACCACGGTGAGCACCGCCTTGTCGCCGGCCTCCTTCTCCCGCACGAACGCGGTGAGGGACTCCGGGCTGTTGACCGCCGACCCGTCGAAGGCCACGATCACGTCTCCCTTCTGGATCCCGGCCTTGCCGGCCGGGGAGTCGGCGACGACGTCCTCGACGCCTGCGCCGCGGCGGGTGACGCCGTCCGCCGTGGCGGTGGCGTCCGACATCGAGACACCCAGGAAGGCGTGCTTGGCGGTGCCGGTCTCCTTGAGCTGGTCACCGATCTGCGACGCCAGGTTGCCCGGGATGGCGAAGCCCAGGCCGATCGAGCCGGAGCTGCTGGACGTGCCGCCCCCACCGCTCGACAGCGTGGCGATCGAGGACGTGATGCCGATGACCTCGCCCGACGCGTTGAACAGCGGTCCACCCGAGTTGCCCGGGTTCACGGCGGCGTCGATCTGGATGGCGTTGGTGACCACCTGGTCCGACCCGTTCTCGGCGCTGGCCACGACGGGGCGGTTCAGGGCGGACACGATGCCGGTCGTGGCGGTGTTCGCCAGGCCCAGCGGGTTGCCGAGCGCCATCACGGGCTCGCCCACCACCACGTTGTCCGAGTCGGCGAACGTGGCCGGCTTCAGGTCCGACGGCGGGTCGTTCAGCTGCACGACGGCGAGGTCGGTGGTCGGGTCGGTGCCGACGATCTTGGCCTCGTACACGCTGCCGTCGCTCAGCGTCACCTGGACGGTCTGCGCGCCGGCGACCACGTGGTTGTTGGTCAGCACGCGGCCCTGGGTGTCCAGCACGACGCCGGAACCCTCCGCGCCGCCCGCCTGGGTCTGCACCTGGATGGACACCACGGACTGCTCGACGGCAGAGGTGACCGCCGTCCAGTCCGGGTTCTCCACGGTGGAGCTCTTCACGGGGACGGTCTGGCTGTTGGACTGGCCGACGTCGGCCAGGGACGTGGCGGTGCCCGGTCCGCCGGTGAGCGTGAGGAGGCCGGCCGTGCCCGCGCTGGCCAGCACCGCGGCGGCCGCGGCGGCGGCGACCACGGGGACCCAGGTGCGGTTGCGCGCCTTCGGCTCGGCGGTAGCCGTCGCCGGGACCGCGTACGGGTTGACGTAGGTCGGCGACGGGCCGGTGCCGTGGGCCGCCGGGCCGGTGCCGTGGGCCGCGCCCGCGGCGGGGGCCACGGTCTGCACGGGCATGGTGTGCTGCTGGGCGGGCGTCGGCTGGTGAGCCGGGGGCTGGTGGGCCGGGGGCTGGTGCTGGGCCGGGCCCTGGTGCTCGGCGGCGGCCTGCTGCGGGGCGGGCACCGCCTGGTGCTGGGCGCGCTCGTGCTGGGCGGGCGTCATGCCTTCCGGCGTCGCGCCCTGGGGTGCCGCGCCGTGCGGCGTCGGGACCTGGGGCGCCGGGGCCTGAGGCGTCGCGCCCGTGGGCGGCGCGGGGACCGGCGCCGGGGACTGCGCAGGGGTCGGGGACTGCTCGGCGCCCGTGCTCGGGACGGGTGCCGGGCCGGCGACCGGAAGCTGCTGGGTCGGCTGCGCTCCGGACGGCTGCTCTTCCGGCTGCGGAGTGTTGCTGTTCTGGTCGGTCATCGTGACCCTCCTTGAAGTCAGAACCAGTTGACACCCCGTTCCTTGTCCCACCCTTAAACGAGTCTGTGAGTTCCCTGCGAACCCGATCGCACGTGTCAGACGTACAGGTCCCCCGGGGGACCTGTACGTCTGACACGTGGGGTCAGGGGGCAGGGGTCGCGGCGGCCACCACGTCGGCCGCCAGCGCGCGGCTCTCCGTCAGGCGGTCGGCGCGCGGCACGCGCACCTCGATCACCTGGACGCCGTGGCTCGGCGCCTGCAGCGCGTGCCGCAGGGTCGGCACGTCCTTGACGAGCTGGTGGTCGACGCCGTAGCCCGCGCACAGCTGCGCCAGGTTCGCCCCGTGCGGCGTGCCGAACACCCGCTCGAAGGTCGCGCTCGCGCCGTCCCCGGTCGCGGCGAGCGCGCCGTGCTCCAGCGTCGCGAAGATCGACCCGCCGTCGTCGTTGACCACGACGATCTCCAGGTCGACCGGGGGCTCGTCGGGGCCCCGGAGCAGGCCGCCGATGTCGTGCAGGAAGGTGAGGTCGCCCAGGAGGGCACGCGTGCGCAGGCCGCGGCGGGCGGCGGCCAGCGCCACCCCGACCGACGTCGAGACGGTGCCGTCGATGCCGGCGAGGCCCCGGTTCGCGAGGACCTCCGGGCCGGACCCATCGAGGCCGAGCACCAGCTCGAGGTCGCGCACCGGGTTGGACGAGCCGACGACGAGCAGGTCGGCGGGGCCGAGCACGCGGGCCACGGCACGCGCCACGGAGAGCGCCGTCGGGCCGCCCAGCACGGCGTCGTCGCAGGTCGCCTGGTCCAGCACGCCTGCGGCCGCGGCGCCGGCGGCCCGCCAGCGCTCCAGGAACGACGTCGGCGGCTCCCCGCTCGGCTCGAACCACGGGGCAGCCAGGCCGGGCAGGACGACGGCGGCGTTGCGCGCGGCGTCGGGCCAGGGAGCGGCGCCGGGCGCGACGACGGTGACCGTCACGGCGGGGCGGCCCAGCAGCCGCTGCACGGGCCGCGACAGGGTGGGCCGGCCGAGCACGACGACCTGCTCGATGCCGTCGGCGAGCTCCTCGGAGCCGAGCAGCAGGCGGTACCCCGCCACCGCGTTGGGCCCGCCCGTCGAGCCCGACGACGGCTCCGCGAACAGCGGCCAGCCCTGCGCCTCGGCGAGGCGACGCGCGTCGGGCCCGGCGCCGTCGCCCGCGACGACGACGGTACGCGCCGAGTCGCCGGGCAGCGCCGGGGAGGTGAGGTGCTGCGGCACGACCGGCACGACGAGCGGCGGGTCGGGCTTCGGGTACCCCTCCTGGGCGGGCGCCGCGGGCCCGGGCAGCGGGGCCGACGGCGTCAGCGGGTCGCGGAACGCGAGGTTGAGGTGCACCGGGCCCGGGTGCCCCGAGCGGAACCCGAGGGCGGCGTCGGCCGCGCGGGCGGTGACGCTCCGCAGGTCGCGGAGGCCCTGCGCGCCCTCGTCGTAGTCGGCGGCGGCGGACGGCGCGGGGACGTCCACCGCGAACCGCACCGCCGAGCCGAAGATGCCAACCTGGTCGGTGGTCTGCGACGCGCCCGTGCCGCGCAGCTCGTGCGGCCGGTCGGCGGTGAGCAGGATCAGCGGCAGGCCCGTGTGGCTCGCCTCCAGCACGGCGGGGTGCAGGTTCGCGACGGCGGTGCCCGACGTCGTGACGACGGCGACCGGCGCCCCGTCGCCGCCCTTGGCCAGGCCCAGGGCGAGAAATCCCGCGTCCCGCTCGTCGACCCGGACGTGCAGCGTGAGGCGGCCGGCGTCGGCGGACTCGGCGAGCGCGTACGCGAGGGGGGCGCTGCGCGAGCCGGGCGCGAGCACGACGTCGCGCACGCCCCGCGTGATCAGGTCGGCGATCAGGGCACGGGCGGCGGCCACGGCGGGCGGGATGGTCATGCGTCCTCCAGGATCCGGGTCAGGCGGTGGTACCGGGCGAGCCAGCGCTCCGTCGTCGCGTCGTCGGCCCGCGCTGCCGCGAGCGCCTCGGGCGACGGTTCCGGGCGGCGGACGGGGAGCGCGCCGTCGACGGGCAGCAGGGGCTGCGCGACGACGTCGTGCGTCAGGAGCTGGGACGTCGCGAGGCCGCACGCATAGGGCAGCTCGGGAAGGGCGGCGGCGAGCGCGACGCCGGCGGCGAGCCCCACGGAGCTCTCCAGCGCGGAGGAGACGACGACGGGCAGGCCGACCTGCTCGGCGAGGTCGAGGCAGGCGCGGACGCCGCCCAGCGGCTGGACCTTGAGGACCACGATGTCGGCGGCCTCCTGGCGCACGACCCGCATGGGGTCGGAGGCGCGGCGGATCGACTCGTCGGCGGCGACGGGCACGTCCTGCTTGCGGCGCACCAGGGCGAGCTCGTCGACGTCGGCGCAGGGCTGCTCGACGTACTCCAGCCCGCCGGCGGCGCGGTCGATCTCGGCGAGGTGGGCGAGGGCCTCGTCGGGGGTCCAGGCGGCGTTGGCGTCGACCCGGATGGCGCCGTCGGGCCCGAGGGCCTCGCGGACGGCGGCGACCCGCTCGACCTCGGCGGACACGGGTTCGAGCGTCCCGTCGGGGCCGCGCTGGGCGACCTTGACCTTGGCGGTGCGGCACCCGCCGGACGCCAGCACGATCGCGCGGGCGCGCTCCGGCCCGACGGCGGGGACGGTCACGTTGACCGGCACGCTCTGCCGCACGGGTTCGGGCCAGCCGGTGGTCGCGGCCTCGTGCGCGGCGCGCAGCCAGGTGGCGGACTCGGCGTCGTCATAGTCCCAGAACGGGGACAGCTCGCCCCAGCCGGCCTCCCCGCGCAGGAGCACGCCGTCGCGCACGTCGATCCCACGGAAGCGGGTTCGCAGGGGCGTGGACCAGACAAGAGGTTCACCGATCAGCAGCACGCCCCCAGGCTATCGACCCGGCCTGCCCGTAGGGGTGCCCCAGGTTGCTGAGCTGGCGTCAGCAGGCTGCGGAGTGCCGTCAAGGCAGTCCCGATGGTCGGATCTGGCCTGCTGAACGAGAGTCAGTCCGACGCCTCCATAGGGCTGTCGTCGCGGTGGGTGGCGTAGGAAGCCGATAGAGGGCGGGCCCACGAAGCTCTTTTCATAAAACGAACGGTATGCTCTGTTTTATGAAAAGAGCCGCACCGCTGCTCCTGCCGCTGCTGCGCACGCGCGCGCAGGGCGACATCCTGGCCGCGGTACTCCTGAACCCCCAAGAGGAACAGAGCCTCTCCGACCTCGGCAGGCTCGTGGGCGTATCCCCCGCGACCGTCCTGCGTGAGGTCGACCGGCTCGAGGAGGCCGGTCTCGTCAGCACCCGCCGCCTCGGCAACACCCGGCTTGCCCGCGCGCGGACGGACAACCCGGTCTACGCTCCTCTAGCAGAACTTCTGGCGGTGACCCTTGGTCCCCTCGCGGTGCTTCGCGACCTCCTCGCTGATGTCGACGGCATCACGCGTGCCTTCATCTATGGATCCTGGGCGGCGCGCTACCACGAGCAGCCAGGTTCCGTCCCCGGTGATATCGACGTACTCGTGATCGGCGATCCCGACCGTGATCGGCTCGACGACGTCATCGACGAGGCCGAGAAAGGGCTGCGCAGGGAGGTCAATATCCGTCGCGTCCCGGCCTCGTCCTGGGAGAGCGACGACGGCCCGTTCAAACGAACCATCATGAGCTCGCCGGTCGTCGAGCTCGTCACGAACGAAGGAGACGCGGGTGGCGGGAACGACACCGGAGAAGGGACGCTGGCCGGTCGGTGAGCCCGAGGTCCAGAACCTCATCGACGAGGGCGAGCTGCAGCAGGTCGCGCCCTCCGAAGAACACGCGGAGTTCCTGCTGGGCCAGGCGGACGTACACCTCGCCTCGGCGGCAAAGGTGATCGACGACGATCCATCGGGTGCTCTGGCGATGCTCTACGACGCCGCCCGGAAGGCCATGACGGCGCCCCTTGCCAGACAAGGTCTGCGACCGACCAACAAGAACGGCCATCGGGCGGTCCAGGAGGGTGTCGAAGCCCAGCTCGGCCCCAATGCCCGCAAGGTCGTGAGGACTTTTCGCTCTCTCCGCCTTCGCCGCCACGACTCCGAATATCCCGGTGTGGAGACGCCGACGATCACCACGGAAGAAGTGACTCTCGCGCTGGCCGACTCACACGAGATCGTCTCCGCCATGAAGAAGTTCGTCCCGAACGTAGGGCCCTGGCACTGAGCATCGGCCGCCGTTCGGCCGAACTAGGCTGGTCCGTGTGAGCACGAGCACCGAACTGCCCAAGCAGGTCTCCGAGACGTTCGACCCGCGGCGCTGGCGCACGGTCGCCGGTTTCGAGGACCTGACCGACCTCACCTACCACCGCGGCGTCGACCGCAGCGGCACCGGCCCCGATGGCACGGCGCCGCGCGACCTGCCGGTGGTGCGCATCGCCTTCGACCGGCCCGAGGTGCGCAACGCGTTCCGCCCGCACACCGTGGACGAGCTGTACCGGGTGATGGACCACGCCCGCATGACGTCCGACGTCGGCACCGTGCTGCTGACCGGCAACGGCCCCTCCCCCAAGGACGGCGGCTGGGCGTTCTGCAGCGGCGGCGACCAGCGCATCCGCGGGCGCGACGGCTACCGCTACGCCGAGGGCGAGCACGCCGACTCGATCGACCCGGCGAAGGCCGGCCGCCTGCACATCCTGGAGGTGCAGCGCCTCATGCGGACCATGCCCAAGGTAGTGGTCGCGGTCGTGGACGGCTGGGCCGCGGGCGGCGGGCACTCGCTGCACGTCGTCGCCGACCTCACGGTCGCCTGCCGCGAGCACGGCAAGTTCAAGCAGACCGACGCCGACGTCGGCTCGTTCGACGCCGGCTACGGCTCCGCCTACTTCGCCCGCCAGCTCGGGCAGAAGCGGGCGCGGGAGGTCTTTTTCCTCGCCCGCGAGTACTCCGCCGACGACGCCGAGCGCTGGGGCTCCGTCAACGAGGTCGCCGCCCACGAGGACCTGGAGGGGTTGGCGCTGGAGTACGCGCGGATCATCGCGGGCAAGTCGCCGCAGGCCATCCGGATGCTGAAGTTCGCGTTCAACGCCGCCGACGACGGCATCGCCGGCCAGCAGGTGTTCGCCGGCGAGGCCACGCGGCTGGCGTACATGACGGACGAGGCGGTCGAGGGCAAGGAGGCGTTCCTGGAGCGCCGCGACCCGGACTGGTCGTCGTACCCCTACTACTACTGACGCCGGTCGTGCCGCCTTCCGCCGGTCGAGCCAGCCTCCGCCGGTCGAGCTTGTCGAGACCTCACCAGGTCTCGACAAGCTCGACCGGCGGGGGTGGGTCGACCGGCGAGGGCACGACCAGCGGGAGTCGGTCAGCCAGCGGAAGTCAATCGTCGGCGTCCGGGGTGCGGCCGTCTGGGGTGACCGGGACCGGGGCGGACGCCAGGCGGAGCTCCTCCGCGTCCAGCACCCGTGCCAGCTCGTCGGACCCGGTGAACGCGACCGCCCCCGGGTACGCCGCCAGCAGGGCCGCGAGCCGGTCGCGCCCCTCCTCGTCCAGGTCGCGGTCCAGGTCGGCGACCAGCAGCAGCGGCGGCTCCCCGTAGACCGCGCGGGCGAGCGCGAGCCGGGCCCGCTCGTCGACGGTCAGGGGCTCCCCGCCGGCGCGCAGCACGGTGCGGGGCCCGTCCGGGAACCGGCCGACGTCGAGACCCACGGCCTCGAACACCGCGTCGGCCGTGGCGTCGTCCAGGTCGGGGCGGCGGTACCGGAGCGCGCGCCGCAGGGTCCCGCGCTCGAACACGGTGCCCCGGGTCGCGAGCCCCACGAGGGCACGGCCGTCCGACGGCGCGACCGCGCGCAGGTTCTGCCCGGCCACCCAGATCTCGTCGGTCGTGCCGGCCGGCGCGAGGTCGAGGCCCACGACGCGGCGCATCAGGCGCAGCGGCGCCCCCGCGCCGTCGCCGGTGTCGTCGCCGACGAGGCGGATGCGCGCGCCAGGGCCCGCGCTCAGCGGCGCGCCGTCCGGGACCAGCCCGGGAAGCACGAGGTGCACGCGGCCGGGAACGTCGGCGCCGTCGGGCAGGTCGGCCGACGCCGCCGCGCTGCTCGCGCGGTCGTGCTCGGCCCGCCGCCGGGCGGCGTCGGCGAGCGCGGGGACGAGCACCGCGCGGGCCGCCAGGAAGGTCTGCCGGTAATCGACGATGCGCCCCAGGTCGACGATGGGCGTCGAGGCCAGCCCGGCCATGGCCATCGCGGCCACGGTGACGGTCGGGTCGAGGCCCCGCACCACGCCGACGGCGGCGACGGCGAGCGTCGCCAGCAGCGCCGCGACCGTGCCTCCGGCGCGCAGCGCGCCGACCGTCACCGAGCGGTCGACGGCACGGTCCACGACGTCGGCGGACGCGGAGTCGATGTGGTCGAGCTCGCGGCCGGCGCCGCGCGCCGCGATGATCCCCTCCGAGGCCCCGACGGTGTCAGCGATCCGCGTGGCCATGCGCCCGCGGGCGCGGCGCAGCCGCCGCGACTTCAGGTACGCGGTGCGCGCCCACGGCACCATGACGGCGGCGAGCACGGCGAGCGGCAGCAGGAACCCGATGCCGAGGAACGGGTCGAGCACCGTGAGCCCGACGGCGGACCCGGCGATCAGCGGGATGCCCGCCGCCAGCGGGCCGATCCCCTGCGACACCCAGTTGCGGACGCTCGCGAGGTCGTTGGTGGTCCGGGCCACCGTGATGCCGAGATGGGTGCTGCCGCCCGGCGTCAGCTCGGACTCGACCAGCTCCCGGCGCAGGTCGCGCACGTAGTCCTGGCCGAGCCGCTCCGCGACGATCCGCTCCTCGACGCGCAGCCCGCCGACGGCCACCGCCGTCGCCACGATGCTCAGCACCGCTACGACGAGCGGCCACAGCTCCGGACGGAGCTGCGTCAGTGCCCAGGCGCCCACCGCGCCGAGCGCACCCTGGCCGAGGCCGAGCGCGGCGAGCCCGACGACCCAGCGACGCCGCGTGCCGACGACGATCCGCGGCAGCCCGCCCGCTGCGTCCGGTTCGGACGACGCCTCGGACGACGCCTCGGCCGGCTCGGGAGCAACGGCCGGCCCGCCCGGCTCAGCGGGCCCGACCAGCCCGGCCGAGGCCCCGCCCGACTCAGGCAACCGCATGGCCCGTGGCCTGGAGTCCCGCGGCGGCCCACGCGACGTCCGGCTGGCACAGGTCGTAGGTGGGCACGACGTCGACGTCGAGCGCCCGGCGGGCCTCGGCCGTCGCGAGCGGCGAGGCCGTGAGCACGCCCGACACGAGCGATGGGTCGCAGCCGAGGGCGCGCAGGGCCGCGACGCCGCCGCTCGCCCCGAGGGCGTCGCCGGCGGCGAACACGACGCGGTCGACCACGGAACGGAACGCGTCGTCGACCAGGAGGCGGCCGGTCTCGCCCTGGTAGACGCCGTCGGCGATCTCGATCAGCACGACGTCGGGCACCGGGCCGCCCGGCCGGGCCGGGGAGGCGAGCACGTCGGCCATCGTGGCGAACACGTCGCGGACGTCCTCGAACGGCAGGCCGAAGGTGCTCGGCAGGCCGAAGTCGGTGAAGTCGACGACGTGCTCGGCGCCCGCGTCGACGAAGTGGAGCGCGTCGTTGCCCGCGCCCGTGCCGGTCGCCTTGCCCGCGTGGACCGTGAGCCCCGCGGCGGTGAGGCCGTGGGCGAGGCACGCGAGGGTGGTCGACTTGCCGGAGTTCATCGAGGTGCCGATCACCGCGACCACCGGGACGCGCGTGGCGTTCCCGGCCAGGTTCTCCGCCGCGCGCAGCGGGTAGGGCGCGTGGTCGGCGAGGTTCACGACCGAGCCGCCCGACGAGAGCAGCCCGAGCGGCTCGATGACCGTGGCGTCCTTGATCGCGGCGTGCTGATCGACGACCCGCGACGCGAGCCCGCCGGCGGCGGCGAGGTGGCACGGGCCGAGGTCCTCGGGGAGCAGGGCGAGGAACTGGTCGGCGGCGTACCGCGACCCGTAGGCGACGACGATCTCGTCGCCCTCGAACAGGGTCTGCCGGCGGGAGGCCGGCGACTCGAGCCGGCGGTGCTGGCCGATCGTGACGACCCGCGCCAGCACGACGTCACCGGGGCGCGGCGCCCCGGCCAGGTCGGTGACCAGGCCGAAGGCGGCGGGGTCCCGCTCGATCGCCGCGGCGACGAACCGGGTGGAGTAGGCCTTCTTGGCGCGCAGCACGCGACGGGCCGCCGCGTCCGGCAGCCGCACCGTCGCGGGCCCGGCGTCGAGCCGCAGCGGGGTCGCGACGGGACGCGCGACGGGACGCGCGTCGAGCCCGTGCAGCTCCGGGGACGTGTCAAGGATGCTCATGGCGGCCACGCTTTCTTGTCGAGGGACGCGATGGTGCGACGTCGTTATTCGACAAGCCCGCCATGAACTCGTGATGAGACCCGGATGAAGGCTTTCTCATCAGCCACGACGGCCGTACGCCGTCGCCGTGCGGGAAGAATACCCGGGCCGGGGACGGCTCCGGATCAGCCCACCTGCCAGCTCCCCTTGCCCCTCGGCACGAGCTCGATCCAGGTGTTGCCGGGCTCGAGCTCCACGCTCTTGCCGCCGGGGGTCGTGAGCACGATCGGCGCCTTGAGGCTCTTCTTCGACCAGCGCACCGACACGCTGTGCCCCATCGAGAGCAGGGTGCCCTTGCCGCCGCTGCGGGCGAGCCGGTGCTCCGGCACGGGGGCACCCGTCGGGTCCACCCACTTGGTGTTGAACACCTCGGTGGACAGCACGAGGACGTTCCGCGCGGCGTGCCGCATGCCGTTGGCGGCCATCGACGGCGACGCGCCCTCGCTCCGCAGGTACCGCTTGCTGTCCCGGTCCCACGTCCAGCCGGTGCGCTGCACCGCCGACAGCTTCACGTCGGCCGAGCGCGCGGGCTTGCCGGACTGCCGCGCCGTGCCCTGGCCGAGCTTGCTCGCGTAGTCGAACTGGGCGGGCGGCGGGCTCGTCCGCTCCGCGTCGGCCTGCTTGACGAACGTCGACATGGTGCCGATCACGTTGTGCGGCGCGGTCCGGCCGGGATCACGCCGGAAGCCGGGGTCGCCGTCGTCCATGATGATCGTCTGGGTGCCCAGCCGCTGGACCGCCGAGATGAACGGCCCCTGCCCTCCGGAGAACACCAGGATGCCGTCGAGCGGGGCGACGATCGCGGCGTCCATCGGCCGCACGGAGCGCACCGGCTCGACGACGTCCGGGATGTTCGAGTGGTACGTCGCGACGAACCGGGTGATCCCGCCCTCGACGACCTCCTCCCACACGATGTCCGCCTGGTTCAGCCCGCGCTGCGGCCGGGCCGCCGTCGCGTTCTCGATCTTCACCGACACCGCGGGACGCGCCTTGACCACCTTGGCCGGCACGCCGGTCAGCGGCCACACCAGGGGCACGTCGGGGTCCGGGGGCCCGGTCCGGTCGCCCTCGACCTGCGCCGCGACCGTCGCGGTGGGCGTCACGAGGGCTTCCGCGGGGCTGCCGGCGCTGCAGCCGGTCAGCGCGAGTGCTGTCACCAGGGCCGTACCTGTGGCACGAACCGCCGTCGTCCAACGCGTGGTCATCGGTACTCCTCCGCGAGCGTTCGGTGCCGAGCCCCAAGGGGTCCGTGTGGCGCACACCTTACAGATCCGCCGGAGGCCCGGCCCCCCCGGGCGCGCTTACGCTCAGGAGGTGACCTCGACCGACCCCGCGGGCGCCGTGGTGCGCTCCGTCCGGAATGCCCTGTCCGGCGGCCCGGCCTACGCCCCGCAGCCCCGCCTGTCCGACGCCGCCGTCCCGCCCGGGACCGCGCTCGTGCTGCGGACCTCCGGTTCCACAGGAGACCCCCGCGAGGTCGCCCTCGGCGCGGCGGCCCTGCGGGCCTCCGCCGAGGCCACCCACGAGCGACTCGGCGGGCCCGGCCGCTGGCTGCTGGTGCTGCCGCCCACGCACGTCGCGGGGGTCCAGGTCATCAACCGGACGGTCGTCGCGGGCACCGAGGTCCGCGTGGGCGACCTGGCCCCGTTCACGCCGGAGGCGTTCGCCGCCCTGGCCCGGGACTTCCTCGACGCCCCGGGCGGCGGAGGCCCGGGCGGCCGCGCCTATGTGTCGATCGTGCCCACCCAGCTGCACCGGCTGGTCGCCGCGGCCGACGGCGGGGCAGCCGACGGCGGAGCGGGCAGCGACCCGTCCGACGACGGCCTCGCGCAGCTCGCGCGGTTCGACGCCGTGCTGGTCGGCGGCGCCGCGACGCCCGCACCCCTGCTGGCCCGCGCGCGGGCCGCGGGGGTCCGCGTCGTCACCACGTACGGCATGTCCGAGACCAGCGGCGGCTGCGTGTACGACGGCGTCCCGCTGGCCGGTGTCCGGGTCCGGCTGGCCGACGCCGGGGGCAGCACCCCGGCCGACGCCGAGAACGGCGCCCCGGACGGCCCCGCCCGCACCGGCGTCGTCGAGCTCTCCGGGCCCGTGCTCGCCGAGGGCTACGTGGGCGACCCCGACGCGACGGCCGCCGCGTTCCGCACCGACCCCGACGGCACCCGCTGGTTCCGCACCTCCGACCTGGGCCGTCTCGACGACGGCAGGCTCACGATCCTGGGCCGCGCCGACGACGTCGTCCTCACCGGGGGCGTCAACGTCGCCCCGGCCGCCGTCGAGGACGCGATCGCCGAGCACCTGGCGGGGCTGGGCACGCCGGGCGAGGCGTGCGTCGTCGGGGTGCCGGACGACGAGTGGGGCCAGGCCGTGGTCGCCGTCGTCGTCCTGCCGGACCAAGCAGACGTGAAGGAGCAGGGAGAGCCGCACGACCCCCTCCCCCTGGCCGACGCCGAGGGCGAGCTACTCGCCGGCCTGCGCGCCGCCGTCGGGCAGCGGCTGGGGGCGCCCGCGGCGCCGCGCCGGGTGTACGTCACAGCGTCTCTGCCGACCCGCGGACCGGGCAAGACGGACCGCCGGGCGGTGCGGGACGCCGTCGTCCAGGCCGAACGAAAACTTGACCGGGAACCCGTGCGACCATGACTTCGTTCCTCCGCCAGGACCGGGCTCCGGCCCGGTGCCCGGCTTGCGAGAACCCAGGCACACCCCACGAACGAAGGACGCACTGATGGCCACTGCCGCCGAGTGGATCTCCGGGGCGCGGCCCCGCACGCTGCCGGCGGCGGCGGCCCCCGTCATGGTGGGCACCGGCGCGGCCGCGCAGGTGGACTCCTCCGCGTGGCTGCCGGCGCTGCTCGCGCTGGGCGTCGCGCTCGCGCTGCAGGTGGGCGTCAACTTCGCCAACGACTACTCCGACGGCGTGCGCGGTACCGACCTCGACCGCGTCGGCCCGATGCGGCTGACCGCGTCGGGGGCCGCGCCGCCCGCCGCGGTCAAGCGCGCGGCCTTCGCCGCGTTCGGCGTCGCGGCGGTCCTGGGCCTGGTGCTGTGCGCGGTCTCGGGGCACTGGTGGCTGCTCGCGGTCGGCGCGGTGAGCGTCGCCGCGGCCTGGTACTACACGGGCGGCAAGACGCCGTACGGGTACCGGGGCCTGGGCGAGATCGCCGTGTTCGTGTTCTTCGGCCTGGTCGCGGTGCTCGGCACCACGTACACGCAGGCCGACCGCATCACCTGGCCCTCGGTGCTGGGCGCCGTCGGCGTGGGCCTGATCGCGTGCGCGCTGCTCATGGTGAACAACCTGCGCGACATCCCCACGGACGTCCTGGCCGGCAAGCGCACCCTCGCCGTGCGGCTGGGCGACTACCGCGCGCGCCGCGCGTACATCGCGATGATCTGGACGCCGGTGATGCTGGGCGCGCTGTGCGTGTTCTGGGCGCCGTGGTCGCTCATCGTGCTGCTGCTGCTCGGCCCGGCGGCGCTGCTGTCGATCCCCATTCTCGCCGGGGCACGCGGCAAGCTGCTGATCCCGGTCCTGGCCGGCACGGGCCTGTACGAGCTGGGCTACGGCCTGCTGCTCTGGTTCGGCCTGTCCCTCTAGCTCCCCACCCACCCCGACGTGTCAGACGCTCAGGTCCCCCGGGGGACCTGAGCGTCTGACACGTACGGGAGGTGGGGGTCAGTCCGCGCGCAGCTTCTCGTCGACCTGCGCGTCCTCGTGGGCGGCGTCGGCGTCGATCTTCGGCGTGGCCGCCCGCCGGGCGGCGCGCTGCTCGGCGCGGCCCGCCATCCACTGCGTCGCGGCGTCGCGCGGCCTGCCCAGGGTCAGGTACGACACGGCCAGGGCGACCACCACGGCGACGACCGGCAGCAGCCAGCCGCGCAGGCCGACCAGGTACAGCACGCCGAGTGCCGCGCCGACGAGCGCGATACGGAGCAGGGTGTAGATCACGAGGGGCACCCACCCATGGTAGGCCGGGGCCCGGTCGCCGCCGGCACCACGGCGGCCGGTGGGGCGAGAACGGGGCGAACGTCACGTCAGGGGCTGCCCCGCCCACGCCAACCGCCCGTAGGCTGGGGGTATGTCGCGCGTACTCCTGATCTTGGTGATCGTCGGACTGATGGCCTACGCCCTGGCCGATGTCTGGGGCGCGGACGAGGACGAACGCGCAGGTCTGCCCCGGTGGCTCTGGGTGCTTCTGATCGTCCTCCTGCCCCTGCTCGGTCCGATCTCGTGGATCGTGGTGCGGGTCAGCCGCCGCTCCGGCGCCGGCCCCGCCTCGGGCCCCGGCTCCGGCGGCAGCCGCCCGAAGCCGCCCACGCGGCCCGGCCCGCGCCGCCCCTCCGGCCCGGTGGCCCCGGACGACGACCCGGAGTTCCTCTGGCTGCTGGAGCAGGAGAAGCGCAAGCGGGAGCGCGAGGCCCGCGGCCGCCAAGAGGCCAAGGACGACGACAGCACCGAGAGCAGCTGACGCCGACCGCACCGGTCAGAGCAACGACGTCGGGCACCGAATCCAGTGGATTCGGTGCCCGACGTCGTTGTGTGCGGCGGACCCGGTCAGGTAGCCGCGCCCCCGGTCACAGGCCCCAGGTCACAGCCCCGAGTAGGAGTGCTTCCCGTTGAAGATCAGGTTCACGCCGGTGAAGTTGAACAGCACACAGGCGTAGCCCGCCACGACGAACCAGGCCGCGCGGGACCCGGACCAGCCGCGCGTGGTGCGCGCGTGCAGGTAGGCCGCGTAGACCACCCAGACGATGAAGCTCCAGACCTCCTTGGGGTCCCAGCCCCAGTAGCGGCCCCAGGCGTCCTCGGCCCAGATGGCGCCGCCGATGAGCGTGAAGGTCCACAGCACGAACGCCACGGAGTTGAGGCGGAACGACAGCGACTCCAGGGACGACGGCGTCGGGGTGTGGTCCAGCCAGCCCCAGTGCCTGCTGCCGAGCACGGCCGAGCCGTTGTCCCGGGAGTCCCGCAGGAGCTGCAGCACCGACGTCACGAACGCGACGGTGAAGATGCCGGTCGCCACGATCGCGACGCCGACGTGGAGCACGAGCCAGTACTTCTGCAGCGCGGGCTGCACGCCCATGGCCTCGACGAAGAACTTCTCCTGCGCCAGCACCAGGAACAGCACGCTCAGCCCGGACACGAACGCGCCGAGGAACCGGACGTCGCGGCGCGTGTTGACGCCCACGAACACCGCGACGGCCACGAACGTGCCCACCAGGGCGAACTCGTACATGTTGGCCCACGGCGTGCGGCCTGCGGCGATACCGCGCAGCACGATCGCGACCAGCAGCAGCGCGGCCGCCAGCCAGCTCAGCGACATGCCGATCCCGGCGAGCTTGCGGCTCACGGGCCCGGGGACGGCGGCGGGCGCGTCGGCACCGTCGACCAGGCCGGGCACGTCGCCCGGCCCGCCCGCGGCGACGCCCACGCGTTCCTTGGTCCGGGCGGCGTCCCGCGCGTCGACCTTCGCGCCGGACAGGCGCGACAGGTCCACGGCGAACGCGATGAGCGCGATGGCGAGGGCCGTCGCCGCGCCCCAGACGAGCAGCACGCTCAGGTTTGCCAGCTCCATGTTCAGTCCTTTTCCGATCCGGTCTCGATGCGCGGTTCCTGAGCTTCTCGGCGGGCGGCCCCCGGTGCGGGCCCCGCCTCGGGCACGTCGGCCGCCCCCGGCACGGCGGCCAGCGCGCGGTCGACCTCGGCCTGGAGGCCGGCGTCGTCACCCCGGGCGAGTCCCGCCACCTCGACCACCGTAGCGTCGTCCGGCCCGGTGTACGCCCGGGCCCAGACGCGGCGCCGGGGCGTGAAGAGCGAGACGGTGAGCCCGGCGAGCGCGAGCAGCGAGAAGACGAGCACGAACGCCAGCGACGGGTCGTGCCGCAGGTCGAGCGCGACGTAGCGCGGAAGGTCCTCGCCGAGGGTCAGCGTGCCGAGCCCGTCCGGCAGGTCCACGGTCTCGCCGGGACGGGCCAGCACCTTGACGCGCTCGCCCGTGTCCTGCAGGGCCGGGGTGAGCGACGCGGTGTCCAGCTCGTACACGTTCTGCGGCGAGCCGTCGTCGAGGCCCAGGTCGCCCGTGTAGACCTCCAGCACG
Source organism: Promicromonospora sukumoe (assembly GCF_014137995.1). Classification (NCBI taxonomy): domain Bacteria; kingdom Bacillati; phylum Actinomycetota; class Actinomycetes; order Micrococcales; family Promicromonosporaceae; genus Promicromonospora; species Promicromonospora sukumoe. The sequence goes on along the minus strand of NZ_JACGWV010000003.1, from coordinate 550,822 downwards.
AGCAGGGGGTCGACGGGCTGCGGGAACGCGGAGCGGGCCGACCCGTCCTCGTTCACCTCCGCGGTGGGCAGGAAGTAGCCGACGAGCCCGATCTGGTCCAGCCCGGGCGACACGTCCGGCACCTTCACCACGCCGCGGGACGTGTACATCGTGTCCTCGGGGATGAACGTGACGCGTCCGGAGAAGGCGACCTCGCCCTCGGCGTCGTGCACGGTGATCTCGGGGGCGAAGCCGTTGCCCTGCAGGTAGATCTTGGCGCCGTCGACGACGATCGGGTGGTTCACCTTGATCTGCTCGGGCCGCTCGTCGCCGGACGGCTCGGCCACCGTCACGTGCGCCGTGAAGTCGCGGGCCTGGGCGAAGGCCACGGTGTCGCTCGCGAACTCCGACTCGAACCGGTCGAGCGTCATCGAGAACGGGACCAGGGACTCGGGGCGGAACCACGAGCCCTTCTCGAAGGTGTCGTAGTCGACGACGGCGTTGGCGAAGCCGCGGCCCTCGGTGACGATCGCCTGGCCGCGGTAGTGCAGCATCTGGCCCGTCGCCACGGAGACGAGCAGGCCCACGAGGGCCAGGTGGAACACGAGGTTGCCGCTCTCGCGCAGGTAGCCGCGCTCTGCGCTCACGGTGGCCGACGCCGGGCGGACGCCGCGGGCGGCCTCCGCACCCCGGTCCACCCGGAACGTGGGCAGCCAGGAGAACCGGCCGCGCAGGCGGGCGGCGACGGCGTCGGCCGCCTCCTCGGGCGAGGCGGTGCTGGTCGCGGTGGCCTTGGCCGGGAACCTGTTGAACCGGGACGGCACGCGCGGCGGGCGGCCGCGCAGCGCGCGGTAGTGCGCCGCAGACCGCGGCAGGATGCAGCCCACGAGCGAGACGAACAGCAGGATGTAGATCGCGGAGAACCAGACCGACGAGTAGACGTCGAAGAAGCCGGCCTTGTCGAGCCAGTCCCCCGCCGTCGGGTGGTCGGCGAGGTACTCGATGACGCCCGCCGCGTCCTGGTTGCGCTGCGGGAGCACCGACCCGGGCACGGCGGCGACGGCGAGCAGCATCAGCAGCATGAGCGCGACGCGCATGGAGGTGAGCTGGCGCCACATCCAGCGCAGCGTCCCGACCAGGCCGAGCGCGGGCGCGTTGGGGCGCTGCCCCTTGTTGTCCGACGACGGCGCGCCGGACGCCTGCTCGTTCGGCTCACCCTGGGTGAACTCGTCCGCGATGCCCTCGGGGACGTAGGTGCCTTCCCTGCTGTCGCTGCTGCGCGTGCGGCCGGCCATCAGATCACCGTCTCGAATCCACCGATCCAGAGCTGCATGGCCCCGGTGATCTTGGTCCACAGCCCGGTGACCAGCAGGAGCCCGACCAGCACGAGCATGCCGCCGCCGATGCGCAGCGCCGCGAGGCGGTGCTTGCGCAGGAAGTCCAGCATGCGCTCCGAGCTCTGCAGCCCGAGGGCGACGAGCAGGAAGGGCACGCCCAGGCCGATGCAGTAGGCGACGCCGAGCAGCGCGCCACGGCCCGCAGAGGCCTCGTCGATCGCGAGCGCCTGCACGGCGGCGAGGGTCGGGCCGATGCAGGGCGTCCAGCCCAGCCCGAAGACGATGCCGAGCAGCGGCGCGCCCCACAGTCCGGCGCGCGGCGTCAGGTGGAACCGGGCCTCGCGCTGCAGGAACGGGACGGCCCCGAGGAACCCGAGGCCGAGCAGGATCACCACGGCGCCGAGCACGCGGATGATCACGTCCTCCCAGCGCACCAGGTAGGCGCCCAGGCCGCCGAACGCGGCGCCGAACGAGACGAACACGGCGGTGAAGCCGAGCACGAACAGGGCGACCCCGCCGACCACGCGGCCGCGGGCGGGCTTGGTGCGGGTGCTCACGATCCCGGGGGTGGTGCCGGCCGAGGCGGCGGCCATGCTGCTCACGTACCCGACGTACCCGGGCACGAGCGGCAGCACGCAGGGCGAGGCGAAGGAGACGAAGCCGGCGAGCAGCGCGACGGGCACCGCCAGCAGCAGGGACCCGCTGAACGCGGTGCTCGCGAAGCCGCCGCCGACGGCGGTCGCGATCGAGCCGGCGAGCATCAGGCGGCCTCCGCCAGGACCTCGTCGATGAGGGCCTCCAGGGTGGACCCCTCGACCTGGCCGATGACGCGCGCGGCCACGTTGCCCTCCTGGTCCAGCACCACGGTGGACGGCACGGCCTGCAGCGGCACGACGCCGGACAGGCCCGCGATCACCTTGCCGGTGCGGTCCTCGATGCTGGGGTACGGCACCTCGAAGGTGCGCTCGAACGCCTGGGCGGCGCCGGCGTCGTCCTCGGTGTTGATGCCGAGGAACTGCACGCCGTCCTTCGACTCGGCGAGGCCCACCAGGTCGGGCGCCTCGGCGCGGCAGGGCGCGCAGGAGGCGTACCAGGTGTTCACGACCACGACGTCGCCGGCCCAGCCGGCGGTGTCGACGTCGTTGCCCTCGAAGTCGGTGCCCGTGATCGCGACGGGGCCCTTGCGCTCCCCGACGTCGTACGTCTGGACGGAACCGTCACCGGAGACGTACCCCTGCCCGACGACGTCGCCCGCGCCCGAGTCCTCGGGACTGCACGCGGCGAGCGAGGCGACCAGGCCGAGCACGATGCCGACGACCACTACCCACTGGACCGCCTTGACGGTCTTGCCCCGCATCACGCGCCGGCGACCTTGCTCGCGCCGTCGTAGAGCTCCGCGGCGGGCTCCGTGTAGTGCAGACCGACGAAGCGGTCGTCCTCGAAGTGCAGGGACGTCAGGGACGCGAGGTTGCACTGCCGGTTGCGCGGGTCGTGCCAGAGCGTCCCGCCCTCCAGGGCGCGGCGCGTGAGCCAGATCGGGAGCTGGTGGCTGACCAGCACGATCTCGTGGCCCTCGGCGGCGCGGCGCGCATCCTCGACGGCCAGGCGCATGCGCTCGACCTGCTCCGTGTAGGGCTCGCCCCACGACGGGCGAAACGGGTTCCACATGTGGGGCCAGTTGCGCGGGCTCTTCAGCGAACCGCTGCCCGAACCCGCGACCACGAGGCCCTCGAACCGGTTGGCGGCCTCGATGATGCGGTCGTCGGTGGTGAGCTCCAGGCCGAAGCCCTGGGCCACGGGGGCCGCCGTCTCCTGTGCGCGCTGCAGCGGGGAGGCGACCACGCGGGTCACGTCCCGGCCGGTGCTCGTGAGGTGGTCGGCGACGATCTTGGCCATCGCCTGGCCACGGTCGGACAGCCCGTATCCGGGCAGGCGCCCGTACAACAGGCCGTCGGGGTTGTACACCTCGCCGTGACGCAGCAGGTGAACCGTCGTGGAAACCATGACCCACAGTCTCCCATCCGACCCTGGGTGCCCGTGACCTCCAGCCAGTGTGCATTACGTCATCTCGCGCCGATCCGGTTTCGCGGATCTACATTCAGCGGAAAGGTTTCTTCACGAGACCTTCTCGCATCAGTAAGGGGGCTTCAGATGAGTGAGACTGCATCGCCGGCCATGTATGCCCGTCTGGCCGCGGAGGCGCTCGGCACGTTCGTGCTCGTGCTGGGCGGCTGCGGCACCGCGGTGTTCGCGGCCAACTTCCCCGACGCCGAGACCAACACCGTGGGTGTGGGGTTCCTCGGGGTCGCACTGGCCTTCGGCCTCACGGTCGTGGTCGGCGCGTTCGCGCTGGGCCCGATCTCCGGCGGGCACTTCAACCCCGCCGTGACCCTCGGCCTCGCGGCGGCGGGCCGGTTCTCGTGGAGCGACGTCGGCGGCTACGTCGTGGCGCAGGTCGTCGGCGGTGTGCTCGGGTCCAGCGTGCTGGCGCTGATCGCGCTCGGCGGGCCGAGCGGCTACTTCGCGGCGGCCCAGGAGTCCGGCTTCGCGGCCAACGGATTCGGCGAACACTCACCGGACGGGTTCGGCCTGGGCTCGGCGATGCTCACCGAGACCGTGCTGACCGGAGTCTTCCTGTTCGTCATCCTCGGCACGACGGCGCGGATCGCCGCCCCCGGGTTCGCGCCGCTGGCGATCGGCCTGACCCTCACGCTGATCCATCTGGTCTCGATCCCGGTCACCAACACGTCCGTGAACCCCGCCCGCTCGATCGCGACGGCGATCTACGCCGGCGGCTGGGCGTGGGGGCAGCTCTGGGTCTTCCTCGTGTTCCCGGTCCTGGGCGCGGTGCTCGCCGGGCTCGCGTACCGCCCGATGTTCAGCCGCGTGCTGACCGAGTAGGGCGACAGCTATCCCCACCACCCACGTGTCAGACGCACAGGTCACCCGAGGGACCTGTGCGTCTGACACGCGCCGCGCGCGCCGCGGGCGCTCCGCGCGCGGCGCGCGCTCAGTCGCAGAGGGCCGTGAGGCCTTCCTCGGTGCCGCCCGACACCTTCGAGGACGCCGCGACCTTGGCCATGATGCGGCCGAGGACCTCGAACTCCTCGGGTTCGAGCGCGTCCACCAGGATGCGGCGCACGGCTGCGACGTGCCCCGGCGCCGAGACCTCGAGCGCCGCGTAGCCCGCGTCGGTCATGGTGCAGTTCACCCCGCGACGGTCGCCCTCGGCCGCGCGCCGCTCCACGAGCCCGCGCGCCTCCATCCGCGCGACGGTGTGCGTCAGCCGGCTGCGCGACAGCACCAGGCCGTCCGCCAGCGTCGACATCCGCATCGTGCGCTCGGGCGCCTCCGAGAGCTGCACCAGCAGGCTGTACTCACCGAGCGACAGGTCGAGGGTCCGGTCGTGCACGGCGCCCAGCGCCTCCACGAACCGAGCGGTCCCCTCGAGATAGTGCCGCCAGGAGCCCTGTTGCTCCTCGGTCAGCCAGACGTCGGTTCCCTGGATCGTCTCCGCTGCCACTTCGCCCACCGCCTTCGTCCTCGCCGAGCTGCCGTGAGGGCGGTCCGGCACCCCGGTGCCGTTGTCGCTCCCCGACCCCGATGTGATCTGCGACGCTCCGGGCGCCCTCTAGGAATACGTTACGGGACCCGTTATGTTGGAACGCATCAGATCTAGTTGATCCCTCAACTATCTACCTCAACCGCCGCACCCACAAGGAGTCCACCCTCATGGCCACCCCGCTTCCCGCAGGTCTCACCGCCGGCGCCTACGACATCGACCCCTCGCACACCGCTGCCTCCTTCTCCGTCCGCCACGCCGGGATCGCGAAGGTGCGCGGCAGCATCACCGTCACCTCGGGCACCATCACGGTGGGCGAGGACCTGGAGTCGTCGAGCGTCACCGCCGAGCTGGACGCGGCCTCCGTGAGCACCGGCGACGCCGGTCGTGACGGCCACCTGAAGAGCGCCGACTTCTGGCACGCCGACGAGAAGCCGACCTGGACCTTCTCCTCGACGAGCATCAAGGCCGACGGTGACGACTACGTCATCCTGGGCGACCTGACCATCAACGGGATCACCAAGGGCGTCGAGCTCGAGACCGAGTTCACCGGCACCGCCAAGGACCCGTTCGGCAACAACCGCGCCGGCTTCGAGGCCAACCTCGAGGTCAACCGCAAGGACTTCGGCCTCACGTGGAACGCCACGCTGGAGACCGGTGGCTTCCTGGTGGGCGACAAGGTCAAGATCACGCTGGACGTCAGCGCGATCGCCAAGGGCTGAGCTCCGCCCCACCCTCGTCGCCGCACAGGCGGCGCTCCTGAAGACAGTTCAGCAGGCCCCTACCGACCACATCCACCCGGATGACGGCCGTCAGGGGCCTGCTGAACTGTCTTCAGGAGCAGGAGGCACACGGAGCACCAGCACGATCCAGGCCACGAACCACGGAACGGCCCAGACGGCGGACAACATCGCCGCGAGGTCCAGGCCGGCCGCCGAGACGAACCTCGCGACGCCCCCGACGTCGACGGTCGCGAGGACGAGCAGGACGGCGACGATCACCGCGACGGCCAAGGCCCCGCACCACAGGCCGAGCACCACCCCCCGGCTCCAGGAGCTCCCGCCGGGCCCGGGGTCCGGCGCGAACCGGTCCGCTCGCCGCAGGGCGATGACGAGCCCGACGCCGGCGACCACGCCCGACGCCACCACGACGGTCAGGATCACCCGGGCAGCGGATCGCGTCGCCGGGTCGCCATGGAGCATGCCGAAGACGATGAACCCGAGGGGTGCCAGGCCGACGACGGCCGCGCCCCACGTGACGCCGTTGCGGAGCCCCCACGGCAGCGTGACGAAGGTACGGGACCTCCCCGCGAAGAGCTCCTCGTCCGTGTGGTCCGGCGAGCCGCCGCCGCTCGCGGCCAGGACAGGGTCCGGCTGACCCGCTCCGAGGCGGGCGTCGGCACGGATCGCAGCGACGCGTGCCCGCCGGTCCGCGCGGGTCAGGTCCTCGCCCGCGAAGCTGACCAGCCGGCCCGTCCGATGGTCCACGTGCTCGACGTCGGCCGGGCCCGTTCCCGGGAGGAGCGTGGCGTACCCGGCCGCGTGCTCCCTGGCCGCCCGTGTCCCGGACATCGTGTCCAGAACGCGTCCTGCCAGCACCCCGAGCGCTCCGGGCAGGGCGACGACGGCGGCAAGGACCGGCTCGTCGGCAACCCACAACAGCACCAGACCCACCACGAGGCACCCCATGCCGATGCCCAGGAACCAGCCCCCCACGGCGGAGAGGCTGGACGCGGAGGCGCCGGACAGCGTTCTTCGCACGATCGTCGGGTGCCATTCGGTGGCCAAGCCGACCTCCCCCAGCCGGGTCCGGGTCAGAGGGCCGCAGCGCGTGTCGCCGCGTGGAAGGCCAGGATCTGCAGCTCGCCGCCGACGTCGACCGAGCGCACCACCACGTCGTCCGGCACCTGGAGCGCGATCGGCGCGAAGTTCAGGATCTCGCGGACGCCCGAGCCCACCACGGCGTCGGCCACGTCCTGGGCGCCGTGGCCCGGCAGGGCGAGCACGACCATGGAGACCCGCTCGCGCTCGATGACCTCGGCCACCTCGCGCACGTGCTCCACCATCACGCCGGCCACCCGCGTGCCGACGACGTCGGGCGAGGCGTCCAGCAGCGCGACGACCTGGAAGCCGCGCGTCGCGTACCCCGAGTAGTTCGCGAGCGCGTGCCCGAGGTTGCCGATGCCGACGATCGCCAGCCGGTGCTCCGTCTCGAGGCCCAGGGCGACCGTGATGTACGAGGCGAGCGACTCGACGTCGTACCCGACGCCGCGCGTGCCGAACGAACCCAGGTACGAGAGATCCTTGCGCAGCTGCGCCGAGCTCACGCCCGACCGCTCGGCGAGCTCCGTCGATGACGTGAGGTCCACGCCCTCGGCCGCCAGGTCGCGCAGGGCGCGCAGGTAGTACGGCAGCCTCCCTACGGTTGCTGCCGGGACTGTCCCGTCACTGAGCTCGACCACGTGCTGCTCCCCTCCCCGCGACCACTGTGTCGCGGGCGTACGCACACACTGCCTGGACGATCATGCCAGCAGGCGGGCCAGGCGCGCACCGTCCACGCGCCAGAAACCCTGCTGGACCCCGTCCACCTCCAGCACGGGGACGTACTCCCCGTACTTCTCGCGCAGCGCGGGCGCACTGTCGATGTCCACCTCTTGCCACCGAGCCCCCGAACTCTCGCACACCTGCACGACCACGGCACGTGCGTCCTCGCACAGGTGGCACGCGTCGCGCGTGTAGAGAACGACCCGGGTGTCGGCGGCAGTGGTCACGCCCCGAGGTTACGTCACGCGCGGGGCACCGGACGCTTGGTGTCCGGCAGCCGCCCGTCCGCCCACCGCACGCCCCAGGCCAGGAGCAGGAAGACGACCGCGACGACCGCGGAGTTGGTCACCGCGCCGGCGTAGCCGAGCTCGGTCACGTCCAGGAACGGGTACGGGTACCAGCCCGTCACGGCGCCCCGGACGAACGTGTAGACCAGCCACGCTATCGGGTAGACGACCGACCACCACACCGTCGACCCCGTCACCCGGGGCCGCGGGCCGACGAGCAGCCAGGCGACGACGGCGAACACCGGCGCCAGGACGTGCAGCATCACGTTCGACACCATCCCCGCACCCGTCAGCTCCACCAGCCCGCGCAGCACCGTGTTGTAGACGATTCCGGTCACCGCGATGCAGAGCAGCGCGTCCAGGCGCAGCACCCGGAACACCGGCCCGTCCCGGCGCGGGTCCAGCGCCAGCGCCAGCGACACCCCACCGATCAGCAGGTTCGACTGGATCGTGAAGTAGCTGAAGAGCCGGACGATCCGCTCGGCGTGGGTGGGCGCGGTACCGGCGCCTCCCGTGATGGCCACCACCAGCTCGATACCGAAGCCGCCGAGGGCCAGCACGGCGACCAGCAGGTGCAGGAACCGGGCGAGCGTGGCGCCCTCGGAGAGCCGGATGTTCTGCGTCACTCCCCGGTTCTACCAGCGGTTCCGCCCCGGTGCCCGACGAGGACTTGCGTCCCCTGGCACGCGGATAGAGTGACCTCCATGCCGTCGACGCACCCCTCGTCCGCCACCGCGGCGTTCTTCGACGTCGACAACACGATCATCCGCGGTGCGAGCGCCTTTCACCTGGCCAAGTCGGCGTACCAGCGCAAGTTCTTCGGTACGCGGGACATCCTCCGGTTCGCCCTGATCCAGGCGCGCTACCTGCTCTGGGGCGAGAACCGGGAGGAGATCGACCAGGTGCGCGACCGAGCCCTCTCGCTCATCGCCGGCCGCAGCGTCGCGGAGATCGCCACCCTCGGCGAGGAGGTGTGGGACGCCGTCCTGTCCCTGCGGATCTACCCCGGTACCCGCCGCCTGCTCGACGAGCACATCGCCGCCGGCCACCAGGTGTGGCTGGTGACCGCCACGCCCGTCGAGATCGCACAGCTCATCGCCCGCCGCCTCGGCGCCACGGGCGGGCTCGGCACCGTCGCCGAGCACAAGGACGGCTTCTACACCGGCCGGCTCAAGGGCGACCTGATGCACGGCCAGGCCAAGGCCGACGCCATCGTGGCGCTCGCGGAGGTCCAGGACATCGACCTGGACGAGAGCTACGCCTACGGCGACTCGCTCAACGACCTGCCGATGATGCGGTCCGTGGGGCACCCCTGCCCCATCAACCCGGACCTGCGGCTGCGCCGGCACGCGCAGGAGGTCGGCTGGCCCATCCGCGAGTTCCGCGGGCGGTCGCAGCGCGCGGCCGGTCGCGGGGTGCGGACGGCGTCGTGGGCGGGGGCGGCCTGGGTGCTCGGCCTGGTCCTCCGCGCGGCCCGACGGCGCCTGCGGGGCCACTAGCCGAGCAGGGCCTCGTACTGCTCGCGGTACCCGGCCCAGCCGTGCCGCTCGGCGTCGCCGCCGTGCAGGCGCGGGGGTGTGTCGCCGTCCAGGAGCATCATCAGCGCCGACCAGCACAGGTGCCAGCCCGCGCCGTAGGAGGGGGCCGGGTTGCGGTCGTCGAAGCGGTGCGTGAAGTGCAGCAGGGTCCCGGCCTCGGTGGCCGCGAGGCGGTAGGTGAGCTCCTGGCCGCCCCAGTCGAGCACGAGCAGGTGGGGCGGCTCGACCCGGACCACCCGCGCGGGCTCGGGCTCCTCCGTGTCGTCGCCGTTGTCCGCGAGCACCACCGGGCCTACGGCGGTCAGCTCGCGGTCGGGCCGGTACGGCGCCCAGTGCACGACGTCGGCGGGCCGGGTCAGGGCCGCCCACACCCCCTCGACGGGATGGGCCAGCTCCCGCTCCATCGTGAGCACGTACGCGTCCCCGTCCGGGGCGAGGGAAGCGTCGACGGGGTGCTCGGGCAGGTTGTCGCTCATGAGTCGTCCTCCGTGGTGGGTGCCGTGGCGTCGAGGTGCCGTTCGAGGGCGTCGAGCGCGCTGCCCCACCGCGCGCGGTGGGGTGCCAGCCAGGCCTCGACGTCGGCGAGGGGTGCGTTGGTGAGGCGGTAGACACGTCGTGCGCCCTCGATCCGGACGTCGACCAGGCCCGCCTCCCGCAGCACCCGCAGGTGCTTGGACACGTTGGGCTGCGCCATCCCGAGGTCACCGACCAGCTCGTTCACGCCCTGCTCGCCCTCCAGCAGGAGGTCGAGGATCTGGCGCCGCGACGAGTCGGCGAGCACGGTGAAGCCATCAGCCATGACCCCATATTCCCTCGGAGGAATATGCCTGTCAAGGCATATCCCTCCGACGAAGAAGGCCCGGCCCCCGAGGGGCCGGGCCTGCTCGTCACGCGCCCGACGGCGCGCGCGTCACTTCTTGTTGCGGCGCTGGTGGCGCGTCTTGCGAAGCAGCTTGCGGTGCTTCTTCTTGGCCATGCGCTTGCGGCGCTTCTTGATGACGGAGCCCATAGGTCCTCACAATGTTCGGTCGGTCGGTCGGCGGCGGCCCGACGACGGGCCGCGCGGCGAAATGGTCCACGGTTGGTCCGGGACAGTGACGCCATAGTGACGATGGCCGACCAACACGAAAAGGAGTCCGCTACCTAGGCTACCTGTTCTCCCGCGCCGCCCGTAATCGACGGGGGTGTGAGGTGCGCCGGAACGGCCGCCGGGCCGGCCCGGCGCACCCGGTCACGGCCTGGCCGCGAAGCGCTCCAGCAGGTCGGCGTGGCCCGAGCAGACGAGCAGGTCGTTGGCGGAGACGCGGGTCTCCGGCGTCGCGTAGACGAAGTCCACGCCGGGCGACTTCACGCCGATCACGGTGATGCCGTACCGCTTGCGGATGTTCGACTGCGCGAGCGTGAAGCCCTGCGCCTCCCGGGGCGGGCGCATCTTCACGATGGTGAAGCCGTCCTCGACCTCGATGTAGTCGAGCAGCTTGCCGCTCACGAGGTGGGCGACGCGCGAACCGGCGTCGGCCTCGGGGAAGACGACGTGGTGGGCGCCGATGCGGGTCAGTATGCGGCCGTGCTCGGCGGAGATCGCCTTGGCCCAGATCTGGGGCGTGCCGAGGTCCACCAGGTTGCCGGTGATCAGCACGGACGCCTCCAGCGAGGAGCCGACGCCCACGACCGCGACGCCGAAGTCCTTGGCGCCGAGCTGCTCCAGCGCGTCCGGGTTGGACGCGTCGGCCTCGACCAGCGGCAGGCGCCCCGACCACTGGGCCACCAGCGTGGGGTCCTGCTCGACGGCGAGCACGTCCTGGCCCAGCCGGTCCAGGGTCGCGCCGATCGCCGACCCGAACCTGCCCAGGCCGATCACGAGCACACCCGCGTCCCGCTCGGGTTTCTTCTCCGGCACGGTAGTCCTCTCTTCCACGTGTCAGACGCACAGATCACCATAGTGACCTGTGCGTCTGACACGTCGGGCTGTCAGCCGATGTTGTCTGTCGCGTGAGACCTGCGTTCCGTTCCGGGCGCGTGCCTCGTTCCTCGGCCCCCACCCTGCACTGCACTCCGGCCTCACCCGATGATGGGGCGTTCCTCCGGGAACCTTATGATGCGCCGCCGGTCGCGCAGGGCCAGCACCGCGACGACGGTCACGGCGCCGGTGCGCCCCACGAACATCAGGGCGGCCAGCACGTACTTCCCGGCGTCGGGCAGGTCGTACGTGATGCCGGTCGTGAGGCCGACCGTCGCGAACGCCGACAGCACCTCGAACAGCACCTTGGACAGGGGGAGGTCGGTGAGCTGCAGCAGCGCGACGCACGAGACCAGCACGATGCTCGCGCCCGTGAACACGACCGCGATCGAGAGCCGCAGCACGTCGCGCGGGATCCGGCGGCCGAACGCCTCGATGTCCCGGTCGCCCCGCGCCTCGGCGATGATCGCCAGCAGCATGACGGCGAGGGTCGTCACCTTGATACCGCCGGCCGTCGACGCCGAGCCGCCGCCCACGAACATCAGCGCGTCCGTGATGAGCCAGCTCGACTCGTGCATCGCGCCGATGTCCACGGTGCTGAACCCGCCCGAGCGCGGCATGATCCCGGCGAACAGGCCGGCCAGCAGCTTGTCCCCCAGGCTCAGCGGGCCGAAGGTCCTGGGGTTGGTCCACTCTAGGACCAGCAGCAGCAGCGCGCCCGCGACGAGTAGTGCGGCGCTGGTCACGAGCGTCAGCTTGCTGTGCAGCGAGAGCCGCTTGGTCCAGCCGCGCCAGCGGTGGCCCGGCCGGGGCAGCGCCCGCTGCAGGTTGAGGATCACGGGGAACCCGAGCGCGCCGATGAAGACGCCGAGCGCGATGGGCAGCAGGAGCGACCAGTCGCCGACGTGCGGCATCAGGCCGTCCTCCGTCGGCACGAACCCCGCGTTGTTGAAGGCGGAGATCCCGTAGAACAGGGAGTGCCAGGCCGCCGTGCCCACGTTGTCCTCGAGGATCAGGAAGCGCGGGAAGAGCAGCAGCGCGATCGACAGCTCGAGCGTGGTCGCGGTGATGATGATGACGCGGACCAGGGAGCCGACGTCGCCCAGCCGGCTCGTCTTGGTCTCCGACGCGGTGAGCAGCTTCTGCGTGAGCCCGATCTTGCGCGACACCATCATGCCGAGCAGCGAGGCGACGGTCATGATGCCGAAGCCGCCCACCTTGATGCCCGCGAGGATGACGACCTGGCCGTAGAACGACCAGTACGTCGCCGTGTCCTGGACCACGAGCCCCGTCACGCAGACGGCGGAGACCGCGGTGAACAGCGCGTCGACGAAGCTCGCGCCCTCGCCGTCGGCGGTCGCGAACGGCACCAGCAGCAGGATCGCGAACAGCCCGATGACACCCGCGAAGACGGTGACGGCCAGGCGCGCCGGGGCACGGAACGCCAGCTCGTCCACCAGCTCCCGGAGGCCGAACAGCCTGTGCCGGAAGATCGGCGGCATCCGACCTGCTCCCTCCGCTGCGTCCCGATGATCGACGCCTTACTCTGCCACGCCTGGGGACCCACGCCGGTCAGAAACCCTCTCGTGACGCGGTACTCACCCTCAGGATGTCCGTTGCGTATAAGCAACGCGATCTGAGCGCGCATGATCGTGTTCGCTGCGGCATGATCCACCGGTGAAAGAGGAGCACCGCCAGGCCGACGAGTTCGTGCTGCACGCCTGGGTGGACGAGTCGATGCAGATGCCGAGCCAGCAACGAGCCGGCCTCTACCTGCTGGCGGCGGCGGTCGCCAGCCCCGCGGCCTGCGACCCCATGCGCGCAGACCTGTGCGACCTGCTGCTCAAGGGAACGCGACGGCTCCACTGGCGGGACGAGTCCGGGCCGCGCCGCGCCAAGATCGCGGCCACCATCGCGACCCATGACCTGGTGCACGTCGTGGTGGTCGGGACGCCGATCGACCCGAAGCGGCAGGAACGCGCTCGCCGCCAGTGCCTGGAGCGGCTCGTCTTCGAGCTGGATGCCCTGGCCGTCTCGCAGGTCTGGCTCGAGTCCCGCACCCAGTCCCTGAACGAGCGCGACAGGCGGATGTTCGCGGCGCTGCACGCCAAGCACGTGATGCCCACCGATCTCCACATCGACTTCGCGCTGCCGACCGACGAACCGATGCTCTGGGTAGCCGATGCCGTCGCCGGGGCGGTCGGGCAGGCGCGCCGAGGGGCCGCCCTCGACGTCCGCGAGACGCTCGGTCACGGGATCGACGAGATCGACATCCCGCTCTGAGCACGCGGGAACCTCCGAGCGCTCAAGAGCGCCCGGGTACGCGAAAGCCGGGATCCCGTCGTCCGGCGGGAGTTCCCGGCTTCACTTCCTGTCCCCCCGCAGGGGGTGGCGCCTCCAGGGTACCGCCCGCACCCGTTCTGGGCCACGGCGACCCGGCCCGGCCAGGTCCGTTACCGTGGGCGGGTGCACCTCGCCCGGCTGGTCTGGAGTCCGCGACTCCTCGAGTACGACTTCGGCCCCGGGCACCCCATGTCGCCCGCCCGCCTCGACCTGACGATGCGGCTCATCGAGACGCTCGGCCTGCTCGACCGGCCCGAGCTGGAGGTGGTCGACGCCGAGCCGGCGACCGACGACGTCATCGAGACGGTGCACGACCCCGAGTACGTGGCCGCCGTCCGGCACGCGGGGACCACGCTGGAACCCGACCTGATGCGCGGCCTGGGCACCGACGACGACCCGCTGTTCCTCGGCATGCACGAGGCCGCGGCGCGGCAGCTCGGCGGGTCCGTCGCGCTGGCCGACGCCCTGTGGCGCGGCGAGATCACGCACGGCGTGAACGTCGCGGGCGGCATGCACCACGCGATGCCGGGCGCGGCGTCGGGCTTCTGCGTCTACAACGACGCGGCCGCGGCGATCCGGCGCCTCCTCGACCTCGGCGCGGAGCGGGTCGCCTACCTGGACTTCGACGCGCACCACGGCGACGGCGTCGAGGCGATTTTCTGGGACGACCCGCGCGTCCTGACCGTCTCGATCCACGAGGACGGTCGCACCCTCTTCCCCGGCACGGGCGCCTCGTCCGACGTCGGCATGCCCGGCCCGGCCGAGGGCACCGCCGTCAACATCCCGGTCCCGGCGCGCACCAGGGGCGCGGCGTGGCTGCGGGCCATCGACGCCGTCGTGCCCGCGCTGGTGCGGGAGCACCGCCCGCAGGCGATCGTCTCCCAGCACGGCTGCGACGCCCACGGGCGCGACCCGCTCTCCAACCTGAACGTCTCCGTGGACGCGCAGACCACCGCGCAGCAGTGGGCGCACGCACTCGCGCACGAGCACGCCGACGGCCGCTGGCTCGCCCTGGGCGGCGGCGGCTACGCCGTGTCCGACGTCGTCCCGCTGGCCTGGACGGCGCTCGTGGCCGAGGCCGCGCACGCACCCCTGGAGCGCGGGGCCGAGCTGCCCGCCTCGTGGCGCGACGCCGTCGAGGCCCTGGACCTGGAGGCCGCGCACACGCTCGGCACGGCCGAGGTCCCGTTCCGGAGCTGGCGCGAGGGCTACGACCCCGCGGACGCCGTCGACCGCGCGGTCCAGGCGACCCGGCGCGCGGTCTTCCCCCTCTGGGGCCTGGACCCGCTGCTCGACTGACCGGCGCCAAGCCGATCACGTGTCAGACGCACAGGTCCCCCCGGTGACCTGTGCGTCTGACACGTAGTGGGCTCACGCCGTCCGACGGCGGAGCGTGGCTACTCCCAGCACGACCGCACCCACGATGAACAGGGCGATCACCCCGACGGCGCCGCGCACGCCCGACCAGTCCTCGCCCGCGGCGAGCGACGTCATCGCCTCGATGGCATAGGTGAGCGGGAAGGCCCGGGACAGCCACTCCAGGACCTCGGGCATCTGGTCGCGCGGCATGAGCAGGCCGCAGGTGATGAGCTGCGGGAACAGGATGGCGGGCATCATCTGCACCGCCTGGAACTCGCTGCGGGCCAGCGCGGAGGCGGCCAGGCCGAGGGTGCAGCCGAGGATCGCGTCGAGCAGCGCCACCACGACGACGAGCCACAGCGGACCGGCCACGTCCATGCCGACCAGCACGGCGAAGCCGACGACGACGCCCGCCTGCACGAGCGCGAGCGTGGCGAACGCGAGCCCGTAGCCGGCCACGAAGTCGCCCTTGCGGATCGGCGTCGTCATGAGCCGCTCCAGCGTGCCGGACTGCCGCTCGCGCAGCGTCGCGACGCTCGTGACCAGGAACATCACGATCAGCGGGAACAGGCCAACGAGCATGGGGCCGAACTGGTCGAGCACCTGGGGCTGGTCGTGGAACATCCAGGCGATGAGCCCGATGAGCAGGCAGGGCAGCAACAGGATCAGCGCCACCGTGCGGTGGTCGCCGCGGAGCTGGGACAGCACGCGGCCGGTGGTGGCGAGGGTCAGGGTCATCGCGCGGTCTCCTCGTGCGTCGGGGTGGCGGGGGCACCGGGCCGGCCGCCGGAGTCAGCGGCGGCGGCGACGTCGGCCGCGTCGATCAGGGCGAGGAACGCCCGCTCGGCGTCGGGCGCCCCGGTGCTGGTGAGCAGCTCGTCGGGGGTGGTGTCCGCGACGAGGCTCCCGGCCCGCATGAGGAGCAGGCGGTCGCACTGCGTGGCCTCGTCCATCACGTGGCTGGAGACGAGGAGCGTGCGGCCGTCGGCCGCGAGCCGCCGGAAGACGGTCCACAGGTCGCGGCGCAGGACGGGGTCGAGGCCGACGGTCGGCTCGTCGAGGACGAGCAGCTCGGGGTCGCTGACCAGCGCAGCGGCCAGCGAGACGCGCGACCGCTCGCCGCCGGACAGCGTGCCGACGCGCTGCTTCTCGTGCCCGCCGAGGTCGACGGTCGCCACGGCCGAGGCGACGGCCTTCGCCGGGGCAGGGACGCCCGCGAGCGCCGCGAAGTACCGCAGGTTCTGGGCGACGGTGAGGTCGGTGTAGACGCTGGCGTCCTGGGTCATGTAGCCGACCTTGCGGCGCAGGGCGGGGCTGCCGGCGGCGGCGTCGAGCACATGGACGGTGCCGGTGACCTTGTCCTGGACGCCGACGACGGTCCGCATGAGCGTCGTCTTGCCGGAGCCGGAGGGGCCGAGGAGCCCGACGACCGAACCCGCGGGCACGTCGAGGTCGAGCCCGTCGATGATCGGCCTGCCGCCGCGGACGACCCGCAGGTCCCGGATGACGACCGCGTTTTTCCTCATGTGAGGAATTGTGCTCCTGCGGCGTCTACCGCGCAAGACCCCCGGCGTCGGGCAGGGGGCCGGTGAGGTAGCGCTGCAGGGTGGGGCCCACGAGGCGGGCGACGTCGGCCGGGGCGAGCGAGGCGAGCGGGTCCACGGGGATCAGGTACCGGGTGAGCAGCACCCCCGACATCTGGGAGGCGACGAGCGCGGTGCGCAGCGGGGCGTCGGGTACGTCGAGGGCGCGCATCACGGGCGCCAGGATCGCCGCGCCGATGAACTGCGGCAGCAGGCCGCGCAGCTCGGCGTCGGACATGACGGCCGGGATGACCACGCGGACGGTGTCCCCGCCGTCGAAGTCCCAGATGCCGATCACCGCCTCCGCGAGGCGCTCCCCCAGCGACTCCACGGGGCCGGCCGACACGCGCTCGACCACCCGGTCGGGCTCGATCCCCGCGACCCCGAGGGTCGCCGTCAGGAGGCGCGCCTTGTCGGGGAACCAGTGCCGCACCGTGCCGGGGTCCACGCCGGCCCGCCGCGCGACGGCGCGGAGGGAGGCCGCCTGGTACCCGTTCTCCACGAACTCGTCGCGGGCGGCGGCCAGGATCTCGGCGCGGGCGTCCTGCCCGGCGGGACGGCGGCCGCGGCGGGACACGGGTGCGGGTTCGGCCATCCCGCCATTCTCGCCCACCCCCGCCGTCGAGCCCGGAGCACGCCGAAGTAGAACCACAGCGAGGTAGAACTGTGGCGAGGTAGGACCGCAGCCCTGTGCTGCGGTCCTACCTCGCCACAGTTCTACCTCGGCGGGACGAGTGTCAGCGGGTGGCGGACGCCCGCTTCTTGTTCCACACGTCGAACGCGACAGCCAGGAGCAGCACGATGCCCTTGACGATCTGCTGCGTCGACTGGTCGACGCCCATGAGCGACATGCCGTTCGACATGACGGCCATGATCAGACCGCCGACCATCGCGCCGGTCACGGTGCCGATGCCGCCGGTCACGGCGGCGCCACCGATGAAGCACGCCGCGATGGCGTCGAGCTCGAACATGTTGCCGGCACCCGGCTGGGCGGCGCTGGAGCGGGCCGAGAACACGATGCCCGCGATCGAGGCCAGGAAGCCCATGTTCACGAACATCCAGAAGTTCACGCGCTTGACCCGGACGCCGGAGAGCTGCGCCGCGGCGAGGTTGCCGCCGATGGCGTAGACGTGGCGGCCGAACACGCTGTGCTTGGTGACCAGCGTGTAGGCCAGGACCAGCACGGCCAGGATGATCAGCACCGCGGGCAGGCCGCGGTACGTGGCGAGGTTGTACGCGAACCACATGACGACGGCGGCGACCACGACCAGCTTCAGCACGAACAGCACCGGAGCCTCGACCGCCTGGTTGTAGGCGATCCGGGCGCGGCGGGTGCGCCACGAGTTGTACGCGAAGCCGAGCACGCCGATCGCGAAGATGACGAGCGTGAAGGTGTCGTAGCCGTAGCCGCCGAGCAGGCCGTTGAAGAAGCCCGTGGCGATGCTCGTGTACTCGCTCGGGAACGGCGAGAGCGAGACGTTGTTCAGCACCTGGAGCGTGAGGCCGCGGAACAGGAGCATGCCTGCCAACGTCACGATGAACGCTGGGATCCCTACGTACGCGACCCAGAACCCTTGCCAGGCCCCGACCAGCAGTCCCGTGCCGAGCGCCGCGAGCACGCCGACCCACCAGGGCATGCCGTTCCGGACGATGACGACGGCGGCGATGGCGCCGGTGAGCGCGACCACCGAACCCACCGACAGGTCGATGTGCCCGCCGATGATGATGATCACCATGCCGATGGCGAGGATCAGGATGTACGAGAACTGCAGCACGAGGCTGGTGAGGTTGCGCGAGCTGAGCAGCAGTCCGTCGGTCAGCACCGAGAACAGCACGATGATCAGCACGAACGCGATGTAGATACCGCTGGTGCGGATGTTCCGGGTGAGCAGGTCCCGGATGTTGGCGATGCCGGTCATGCCGTCGCCTCCTGCGTCTCCTGCGTGGTCTCCTGCGTCATGAGAGCCATGAGTCCTTCCTGGGTGGCGGAGGGCACGTCGACCTCGCCAGTGATGCGGCCGAAGGCCAGGGTGTAGATGCGGTCGCAGATCCCGAGGAGCTCGGGAAGCTCCGACGAGATGACCAGCACGGCCTTCCCTGCCGCGACCAGCTCGTTGATGATGGTGTAGATCTCGTACTTGGCGCCGACGTCGATGCCGCGGGTGGGCTCGTCGAGGATCAGCACCTCAGGGGCGGTGTACAGCCACTTGGACAGCACGACCTTCTGCTGGTTGCCGCCCGAGAGCTTGCCCACCTCCGTCAGCACGTTGGGGGTGCGGATGTTCATGGACGCGCGGTACTCCTCCGCGACCTTGAGCTCCTCGTTCTCGTCCACGAAGCCGTTCTTCGCCAGCTTGCCGAGGCCCGCCGCCGAGATGTTCCGGCGGATGTCCTCGATGAGGTTGAGCCCGTACTGCTTACGGTCCTCCGACACGTAGGCGATGCCCGCCTTGATGGCGTCCGGCACGTTGTGCACGTCGACCTGCTGACCGTGGATGTACGCCGTGCCGCTGATGTCACGGCCGTAGGAGCGGCCGAACAGCGACATCGCGAGCTCGGTGCGTCCGGCGCCCATGAGGCCGGCGATGCCGACCACCTCGCCGGCGCGGACGTTCAGGTTCGCCTTCTCGACGATGACGCGCCCGGGCTGGGTCGGGTGGTAGACCGTCCAGTCCTCGACGCGGAGCACCTCCTCGCCGGGGTTCGAGACCCGGTCGGGGTAGCGGTTGTCGAGGTCACGCCCCACCATGCCGCGGATGATGCGGTTCTGGACCGCCTCGGACGACGCACCCGCGGTGGCCATGTCGAAGGTCTCGATGGACCGGCCGTCACGGATGATCGTGGTGCGGTCCGCGATCTCGGCGATCTCGGCCAGCTTGTGGGAGATCATGATCGAGGTGATCCCCTGCTCCTTGAACTGCCGGAGCAGGCCGAGCAGGTGCTCGGAGTCGTTGTCGTTCAGCGCCGCCGTCGGCTCGTCGAGGATGAGCAGGCGCACGTCCTTGGAGATCGCCTTCGCGATCTCCACGAGCTGCTGCTTGCCCACGCCCAGCGCGGAGATCGGCGTCGTCGGCGACTCGCTCAGGCCGACCCGCGCGAGCAGCTCGGCCGCCTCGGCGTTGGTCCTGTTCCAGTCGATGGCGCCGCCGGCCCGGAGGCGCTCGTTCCCGAGGAAGATGTTCTCGGCGATCGACAGGTACGGGACGAGGGCGAGCTCCTGGTGGATGATCACCACGCCCAGCGCCTCGGAGTCGTTGATGGTGCCGAACTGGGCGGTCTCGCCGTCGAGCACGATGTCGCCCTCGTAGGTGCCGTGCGGGTAGACGCCCGACAGCACCTTCATGAGGGTGGACTTGCCCGCCCCGTTCTCGCCGCAGATCGCGTGGATCTCGCCCCGGCGGACGGTGAGGTTGACGTCCTGGAGTGCCTTGACCCCAGGAAATGTCTTGGTGATGCCGCGCATCTCGAGGATGTCGGTCGGCGCCGAATCGGCCATGCCAGTCCTTGTCGCGTACTTGTCGCCAATAGAGAGGGTGCGAGACCCGGCCCGTCCGCCCGACGATTCGGTCACGGTGGCCGATCGGCGGTCGGGCTTGTCGAGACCTGGGTCTCGACAAGCCCGACCACCGATCGGCCACCACGTCTCAGCGGTGTCGAGCCGGTGTTCGCGAGGAGGTCGGTCGGACCTACTCGTCGACCTGACCCGAGGCGACCTCTTCCTCGGTGAGGTAGCCGGAGTCGACCAGCTCGGCCTGCAGGTTGTCCGCGGTCACGATCACCGTGGGCAGGAGGTACGACGGCACGACGATGGGGCCGTTGTCGTACGTCTCGGTGTCGTTCGCCTCGGGCTCGTTGCCCTCGAGGTAGGCCGTGGCGGCCGTGACGGCCTGCTCGGCCAGCAGACGCGTGTCCTTGAAGATCGTCGAGTACTGGTCACCGTCGACGATCAGCTTGGCCGACGCCGCCTCGGCGTCCTGGCCGGTGATGACGGGCATCGCCAGGTCACCCTTGCCGTAGCCGGAGTTCTGCAGGGCTGTAATGATGCCGCGCGAGATCACGTCGGCCGGGGCCAGCACGCCGTCGACGTTCACGTCACCCTTGGTGTACGTGGAGGTCAGCAGATCCTCCATGCGGCTCTGCGCACGCTCCTGCTCCCAGCGCTGGATGGCGACGGTGCCGAAGTCGGTCTGCCCCGACGGGACGACGAGCGTCTCGTCGTCGATGTACGGCTGGAGCACGGACATGGCGCCGTCGAAGAAGAATCCGGCGTTGTTGTCGTCGGGCGAGCCGGCGAACAGCTCGACATTGAACGGGCCCTCGGACGCGTCAGCGGCCTCCTCGCCGTTCTCGTCGAGGATGCCCAGGCCGGTCAGCAGCGAGGTACCCTGCTGCACGCCGACCTCGTAGTTGTCGAAGGTGACGTAGAAGTCGACGTTCTCCGAGTCGCGGATCAGGCGGTCGTACGAGATGACCGGGATGTCAGCGGCAGCGGCGGCCTCGAGCTGGCTGCCCAGCGCGGTGCCGTCGATCGAGGCGATGATGAGCGCCTCGGCACCCTTGTTGATCATCGCGTCGATCTGCTGCTGCTGGGTCGGGATGTTGTCACCCGCGAACTGCAGGTCGACCTCGTAGCCGGCTTCCTCGAGCCCGGTCTTCACGGCGTCGCCGTCCGCGATCCACCGCTCGTACGTCTCGGTGGGCATGGCCACACCCACAAGGCCGCCCTCTTCACCATCGCCGGCGCCGCCACCAGCGCCACCACCGGCACCGCCGCCACCGCACGCGGTCAGCGAGACGGCCATCGCGCCCGTCGCCAGCGCGGCCAGACCACGCGTAGCCCACAGCTTCCTTGCCATGACTTCTCCTCTTCGAGTGTTCCCCGGGCAACGTCTCTGCAACCCGGCCGACTTCACTTTGTGAACGCAACAGATTGTGAACGCTCACAAGCCCATTGGTCAAAGTCGCGCCGGCTGAACCCCGCCACGACCGTTCGGTGACGGGGTTCACGGTAGCCGTGGTCCGGGAAAAGTTAGGAACACTTCTTGAATGGTTACGGCATCGAGACCGTCAACCGTTCAAGACATGTGTCAAGGAAGTCCGGGGCTCGGCCGGCCCGACGCGCGGGCCGGCCGGGCCTCACCGGACGCTGCCGAGCGACAGCCCGCCCTGCCAGTACCTCTGCAACGAGAGAAACGCCGCGACCAGCGGAACCACGGACAGGAAGGAGCCCGTGACGATCAGGTTCCACACCTGCTCGCCGCCCGCTCCGGCGTTCGAGAGGGCCTGCCAGTTGTAGATGCCGACCGTCACGGGCAGCAGGTTGGGGTCCCTCAGGACCGCCAGCGGGAGGAAGAAGTTGTTCCATGTCGCGACCGTTGTGAGGAGCAGGACGGTCACGATCGCCGGCCGCAGCAGGGGCAGCACCACCTGGAAGAAGAGACGAAGTTCACCCGCTCCGTCGACCCGGCCGGCGTCGAGCACCTCCTCCGGCACCGCGTCCTGGGCGTAGACCCGCACGAGGTAGACGCCGACCGGGCTCAGCAGCGACGGCAGGATCACCGCCCACATGGTGTTGAGCAGACCCATCCCGCTCAGCAGCACGAAGGTGGGGATCACAAGCGCCGTCATGGGCACCATGACCGAGCCGAGCAGCAGCGCGAAGAACGCGGACCGCCCCCGGAACCGGTACTTGGCGAGGCCGTAGCCCGCGAGCACCGAGAGCGCCGTCGCGCCCACCCCGCCCGCGATCGCGTACACGAACGAGTTGCGGAACCAGGTCCAGTAGATGCCGCCCTGGTGGGTGAACAGCCCCG
This sequence comes from Promicromonospora sukumoe, assembly GCF_014137995.1. NCBI lineage: Bacteria > Bacillati > Actinomycetota > Actinomycetes > Micrococcales > Promicromonosporaceae > Promicromonospora > Promicromonospora sukumoe. Next base: position 528,518 of record NZ_JACGWV010000003.1, on the reverse strand, counting down.
TGACGTTGTCCCAGAGCGCGAAGTCCGAGCCGAACCAGAGCGCGTCCCCGGCGAACAGGCCGGCGTTGGTCTTGGTGGACGCCACGGCGAGCCACCAGAGCGGCACCACGAAGTAGATCGCGAGCAGCACGAGCACCACGTGCGAGCCGAGGCGCCGCCCCTGGCCCACGGGGGCCGAGGTCTCGCGTGCCGCACGGTCAGTACGGGACCTGGAGAGAAGGGTGGAGGTCGCCATCACTTGAGCCCGCTCTGCTTGCGCGTCAGGAACAGGAACACGTACGAGCCCACGAACACGAGGAACCCGAGGGAGAACGCCAGCGTCGAGGCGTAGTTGAACTGGCTGTAGTTGAACGCCGTGGCGAACGCGTACATGTTCGGGGTGTAGTCGGACGGGATGGCGCCCTGCGCGGAGGACCGCAGGACCTGCGGCTCCGTGAAGAATTGCAGGGTGCCGATCAGGGCGAAGACCACGATCATCACCATCGACGACGAGATCATCGGCACCTTGATGCGCAGCGCGATCTGCCGGCCGTCCGCGCCGTCGAGCACCGCGGCCTCGTAGACCGACGGGTCGATCGACCGCAGCGCGGCGTAGATGATGATCATGTAGTAGCCCACCCACTGCCAGGTCACGATGTTGACCAGCGACCCGAAGATGTTGGCGGAGCTGAGGAAGTCCGGCGCCGCCAGGCCCACCAGCCCGAACACGTCCTGCGCCGGGCCGAACCGCGGGCTGTACAGGAAGCCCCACATGAGCGCCCCGATGACCGCCGGGATCGCGTACGGCACGAAGATCAGCAGCCGCGTGGCCCGGCTCAGGCGGGTGGCGAGGGTGTCGAGCAGGAGCGCCGCGACGAGCGCGACCACGATCTGCACCGGCACCATGACCAGCACGAACCGGAGCACCCGCCACAGGCCCTCCAGGAACACCGGGTCCGTGAACGCCTTGACGTAGTTGTCGGCGCCCACGAACACGCTGCGCCCGGCCGTGGCGATGCCCTTGTTGTGCAGGCTCATCCACAGCGCGTAGCCCAGCGGCAGCACCAGGAACACGGCGAACACCGCGGCGAACGGCGCCACGTAGACGTATCCCCAGCGCTGCCGCCGGCTGGCGATCTTGCTGGTGGGGCGGGTCGCGGACGGCGCGGCGGCGCTCTTGCCCACGCTCGTTCGTGAGCTCATTCGGAGACCGTGAAGCCCTGCTCGGTGGCGTACCGCACCAGCCCGTCCTGGACGGTGCCGAGCGCCGTGGCCGCGTCGGTGCCGTTCTGGACCATGTCGTACAGGGCCTGGGTCTGCTGGTCGTAGGCGTAGACCTGGAACGGGCTGAACGAGAAGCCCTCGTACCCGTTGGCCGCGTCGAGGAACACCTCCTCGTTGATCTTCTGCCCGCCGAAGAACGGCGCCTCGAGACCCGTGAACCAGTCCGACTCGAGCATCGGCTTCCACTGCGGCCACAGGGCCGCCTCCTCGACGCCGAGCCGCCACGCCTCGTCGGTGTCGAACAGCTCCTTGGCCACGGTCGCGGCGGCCTCCGGCTGCTCGGACTGCGCGGTCACCGCGAAGGTCGAGCCGCCCCAGTTCACCTGCACCGGGTTCTCCGGGTCCCACTGCGGCAGCGGGGCCGCGCGCCACTCGGCGTCGGCGTCCGCCTCCGACAGGCCCTGCAGGTAGCCGGGGCCCCAGGCGGCCGCGAGGTAGACGGCGTAGGTGCCGTCGACGAGCGCCGCGTTGTAGTCGGTGGTGAAGGCGTCCTCGGTGGCCACCAGGTCGTCGTCGACCAGGCCCTTCCAGTAGCTCAGGACCTCCTCGGCCTCCGGGCTGTCGACCGTGATGCCCACCTCGGTGGGCTTGGCGGCGTCGTACTGGAACGGCTCCCAGCCGTTCTGCGCGAACAGCGCGTAGTTGAGCGCGTTGCCGTTGGTCGGGAAGTCGGTGATGTGCCCCTCGAAGCCGGCGTCGCGCAGGTCCTGGGCGGCGGTCGCGAACTCGTCCCAGGTGGTCGGCACCTCGACGCCGTACTCCTCGAAGATGTCGGCGCGGTAGAGCATGCCCATGGGGCCGCCGTCCACGGGGATCGCGTACACCGCGTCACCGTTGGAGACGTCGGACCAGGAACCCGGCGTGTAGTCGCCCTCCAGCTCGCCGGCGCCGTACTCGGACAGGTCCACGAGGGACTCGAGGATCGTGAAGGTGGGCAGCACCTCGGCCTCGAGCATGATGACGTCGGGCGCGCCGGTGCCGGCCTCGATCGCGGTCTGGAACTTGTTGTACTCGTCCGCGCCCTGGCCCGCGTTGGTCCAGCAGACCTGCAGGTCCGTGTGGGTCTCGTTGAAGTTGTCCACGACGGACTCGAACGCCGGGTACCACGCCCACACGGTCACCTGGGCGGCGTCCGGCTGCTTGATCTCGTTGGTGCAGGTCGCCTCCGCGGCGCTCCCGCCTCCGCCCCCGCCGGAGCAGGCCGTGAGGCCGATGGCGGAGACGGCTACGGCGGCTGCGGCAGCCACGCCTCGGCGTCGGGCAGAAGTACGCATCCGAGTCCTCCTTGATTCGGTGCTCCGCGGTCGGGGACCACGGCGCTCCCGGCGTCGTCACCGGGTCACTTTTCAACGTTGTAGGAAACGCCGGGCACCGTTCTACCGGCAACCATGCCGCCGTGGCAAGAGTTTGTTTGCGGTGATCGGCAGTTCGTCAGGTGATCGGCAGTCCGAGGTACCGATCACCTGACGAACTACCGATCACCCGGGCGGGAGCCAGCGCAGGGCCGGGCGAGGTGCCGGTCAGGCCCCGGCACTCCGGATCCGGCGGCCGACGACGTCCGACGTCCAGCTCACGGCGGCGAAGACCGCCATGCCGCCGCCGGACACGGCCAGGACGGCGATCGTCGGGTTGATCCAGCCCGGAATCAGGTCATAGTGCTCGTTGCACATGTTGTGAAGCGGGTACAACGGCGGCGGCCCGCTCCACTCGCGGTGCCGGTAGTCCCCGTCGTACGGCTGCCCGTGGACCTGCTGGCACGTCTCGTCAAGCTCGTTGATCCCGAAGCTCCCGGCGATCCCGTATCCCCAGACGGCGACGGCCGCGAGCAGCGCGACCAGCCCCCGTCGAAACCAGGTGCGAGGCATACTCCTACCCACGTCAGGCCCAGGTCATGTCGACGGCCACCTGTTCCGTGCCGCCCTGCTGGACGCCGACGACCTCGCCGTCCTCGCCCGTGGACTCCCGGCCCACGATCCGCGAGTCCGGCACCACCCGGCGGAACGGCGCGGGGTCACCGGTCGCGCCGATGCGCTCCAGCAGCAGCTCGACGGCCGTGTGCGCGATCTGGTCGCGCCCCGGGTCCACGGACGAGAGCGCGGGCACGGAGTAGCGCGCGTCGTCGACGTCGTCGAAACCGATGAGCGCCACCTGGCCCGGCACGTCGATGCGGTGGGCGTGCAGGGCGTGCAGCGCACCGAGGGCCAGCGCGTCGTTGAGCGCGAAGACGGCGTCGATCTCCACGCCGTCGTCGAGCATGCGGCTCATCGTCTCGGCGCCGGTCGAGCGGTGCCACAGGCCGGCCTCGCCGACGAGCGCGGGGTCGAACGGCAGCCCGGCCTCGGCCAACCCCTCGCGGTACCCCTCGGTCCGCAGCGCCGCGGAACCGACCTGCTCCCCCTCGTGCGCCCCGATGACCGCGATCCGGCGTCGGCCCAGCGACGCCAGGTGGAGGGTCGCCGCCTTGGCGGCGGCCACGTTGTTCATGGTCACGTGGTCGGCGGGCGCCCCGAACACGCGCTCGCCGAGGATCACCAGCGGGAAGTCCACGGTGAACAGGCCGATGTCGTCGGGGCCGAGCGCCAGTGGCGAGAAGATCAGCCCGTCGGTGAGGTGCCGGCGGCGGCCCGAGAGGACCTCCGTCTCCCGCTCGCGGCTCGCGCTGGTCTGCTCGATGAGCACGGTCCAGCCGGCGGCGTCGGCGGCGGAGATGACGGCGTCGGCGAGCTCCGCGAAGTACGGGAGCGACAGCTCGGGGACCGCGAGAGTGATCAGCCCGGTGCGCCGCGTGCGCAGGTTCCGCGCGGACATGTTGACGCGGTAGCCGAGCTCCTCGATCGCCGCCTCGACGCGCTCCTTGGTGGCGGCGCGGATGTACGGATAGCCGTTCACCACGTTCGACACGGTCTTGATCGAGACGCCGGCGCGTTGCGCCACGTCGTGCATCGTCACGGCCACGCTGCCAGCCTCCGGTCGGCGAGTTTTTCCACAGGGTAGAGGACGGGCATCGCTGCCGCGCCGTCCATCGGCTAGTGTGCAACGTTGTAGAACCGCCGACCGATCAGCGAGGAACAATGACGACCTCCCGCACCCGCGTCCTGCTGCACCCCGACTTCACCGTCGGCACCGTCGACCGCCGCCTCTTCGGCTCCTTCGTGGAGCACCTGGGCCGCGCGGTCTACACGGGCATCCACGAACCCGGCCACCCGACGTCGGACGAGCACGGGTTCCGCCGTGACGTCGCCGACCTGACCCGCGAGCTGGGCGTCACGACCGTGCGCTACCCCGGCGGCAACTTCGTGTCGAACTACCGCTGGGAGGACGCCGTCGGGCCGGTGGACCAGCGCAAGCCGTTCCTCGACCTGGCCTGGCGCACCGTCGAGCCCAACCTGGTGGGCACCGACGAGTTCCTGCAGTGGGCCGAGCGCGAGGGCATCCAGCCGATGATGGCGGTCAACCTCGGCACCCGTGGCGTCGAGGAGGCCGTGGCACTCCTGGAGTACTGCAACGGCGAGGCCGGCACCCGGTGGGCCGACCTGCGCATCGCGAACGGCCGCGAGAAGCCCTACGGGGTCAAGCTCTGGTGCCTGGGCAACGAGATGGACGGCCCGTGGCAGATCGGCCACAAGGACGCGCACGAGTACGGCAAGCTCGCCCGCAACGCCGGCGCCGCGATGAAGCTCGTGGACCCGTCGATCGAGCTCGTGGCCTGCGGCTCCTCGTCGATGCAGATGACGACGTTCGGCGAGTGGGAGCGCACCGTCCTGGAGTACACCTACGACCTGGTGGACCACATCTCGATGCACGCCTACTACGAGGAGGTCGACGGCGATCGCGCCTCGTTCCTCGGCTCGGGCACCGCGATGGACCGGTTCATCGAGCGGGTGGTGTCGTCCGCCGACGCCGTGGGGGCGCAGCGCCGCTCGGACAAGAAGATCACCGTCAGCTTCGACGAGTGGAACGTCTGGTACCTGACGACCCGGTTCCCGGGCGAGGAGAACCTGCCGATCCAGCGGGACGCGCCGCACATCATCGAGGACGTCTACTCGGGGCTCGACGCCGTGGTGGTGGGCGACCTGCTGGTCACGCTGCTGAACCACGCCGACCGCGTGCCGGTGGCGTGCCTCGCGCAGCTCGTCAACGTGATCGCGCCCATCATGACCGAGCCGGGCGGCGAGGCCTGGCGGCAGCCCACGTTCCACCCGTTCGCGACGACGGCGCGGCTCGCCCAGGGCGAGGCCCTCGACCTGCGCGTGACGACGCCGACCATCACGACCAAGGCGCACGGCGAGGTGCCGTCCGTGACGGCGGCGGCCACCCTGGCGGACGGCGCCGTGGCCCTGTTCCTGACCAACCGCTCCCCGGAGCCGGTCGAGATCGAGGTGGCGCACCTGGGTGCGGCCCTGGAGGTCACCGACGGCTGGTCGATGACGGCGGACCACGAACCCGCCGTCGCCGGCCCCGCGCACGCCGAGAAGGTGGCGCAGGACCACTGGGGCGCCTTCGACGTCGCGGGCCGGGTCGCCGCGGGCGACGGGACGACCACGACGGTGACGCTGCCGCCGGAGTCCTGGACGGCCCTGGCGGGCACCCTCACGTCGGCGAAGTAGAACCCTGGCGAGATAGAACCGCAGCGAAGTAGAACCGCAGCGAGATAGAACTCCAGCTGTCGCCGAGTTCTATCTCGCTGCGGTTCTATCTCGCCCTGGTTCTACTTCGCTGCGGTTCTACCTCGGCGGAGAGAGTCAGGACTCGCTGTCGAAGCCGAAGCCGCCGTCGGCCTCCGCCGCGCGCCAGAAGTCGCGCAGCATCTCCTCCGGGGTGTGCAGGTTGTGCCGGCTCGCGACCGGTTCCTCGTCGCCCGAGATCGCCTTGACCTCGTCGTGGATGCGTTCCATCGAGGTGTCGAGCGACCACGCGACGTCGGCGGCCAGCTTGAGCGAGTCCGTCAGGTGCCGGGGTACGTCGCCGTCGTACTTGTAGTAGATCTTGTGCTCCAGGCTCGCCCAGAAGTCCATCGCGATGGTCCGCAGCTGGATCTCGACGATGACCTTCTCCACCCGGTCGGACAGGTAGACGGGGATCTGCACGATGAGGTGCAGCGACTTGTACCCGGTCGCCTTCGGGTGCTTGATGTAGTCGCGCTCCTCGAGCAGCGTCAGGTCCGCCTGCTGGAGCAGCATGTCGCGCACCAGGTAGATGTCGTTGACGAAGCTGCAGGTGATCCGCACCCCGGCGATGTCGAACATCTGGCCCCGCACGCCGTCGGGCGTCAGCGGGATGCCCTTGCGCCGGCACTTCGCGACGATCGACTCGAACGACTTGAGCCGCGACCCCACGTGCTCCACGGGGTTGTAGTTCTGCATGTGCCGGAACTCGTCCCGGAGGATCGAGATCTTGGTCATGACCTCGTCGATGCCGAACTTGTAGGTCAGCACCAGGCGGCGGAGGTCGGCGACCAGCTGACGCAGCTCGGCAGGATCAGGCATGGGGCGTTCCCGGACGTCCTCGGGCAGCTTGCTCACGGGACCACCGTACGGGTTGACGGTGGTCCCGTGGGCGTGAAATCCGCTATCTCTCCTGAAGACGAAGGAACGTGACCGAGTGCGCCGGGAAGTCGTACGTGAACGCCGAGCCGCCGCCGGAGCGGGACACGTCGAGCCTCGTCCGTCCCTCCACGGGGACCACCCGTTCGGGCTGCGTCTTCGTGTTCCGGGCCGACGGCGCCCCGGCCATCTCGGTCACCTCGACCCGGGACCGCACCTCGGCACCGGCGACCGAGACCGACGTCCGCGCGACCGACTCGTACGGGTTGACCACCTTGAGCACCAGGTCACCCGTCCGCTCGTCCCGCGTGACCACCTGGTACAGCGACTCGGTGGCCGGCTCGGTATAGGTCATCTGCAGCGCGCCGTCGAGGTAGAGCCTGATGGTGCGGCCCGAGACCACGATCTTGACGTGGTAGTCCCGGCCCGTCTGCATCGCGTGCCCCTCCACGGCCGCCACCTCGTTCGCGGAGCTGTTGTCGGCCCGCTGCAGCGCCTGCCGGGTGTTGTTCCAGCCGCCGAGGTTCCACCAGTAGAAGTCGTCCCGGCCGCCGGCGGCGAAGCCGATCAGGAACGCCTCGCTGCCGCCCAGCTTCCGGGCGTCGAGCTCCAGGGTGTAGTTGTCCCAGTCCTTGGCGTAGGCGTCGGTGATGATCGAGCGGGCGTCGGTGACGTTCCCCGCCGACTGCACGTACTCGCCGTCGGCCACGGCCCACGAGCCGGACTGCGGGTCCCAGCCCGACGCGTCGTCGAACGAGTCCGAGAACAGCACGTCGCCGGACGCGTTGTCGGTGACCACGACGTCGTCGTACGCCGCCCGGGTGTTCCACGTGGACAGGAAGACGCCGCCCGAGAGGTCGGCCGGGGTCTCCTCCGGGCCGTCGTGCGTGGACGGGACAACCTCGTCGCCCGTGTTCGTCATGAACATCTTCTGCGTCCAGTACGACGTCGAGCCCCACGACTCGTCGTTGTCGAACCACATCATGTCCGGGGACCACTGCACGTGGTCCTCGTTGGCGAACATCGGCGCGTACGAGGCGAGCTCGACCAGGTCGGCGTTGCGCTCGATCCCGGTCATGTACGCGGCCTCGGACAGCGCGTTGGACCACGCGTTGCCCCGCGAGGCGTACTCGCCGAGGAACACGTGCGGGCCCTCGCGGTCGTAGGAGTCGTACCGCTCGGTGTTCGACAGGAACCACGACGGGTCGTTGTAGTAGTGCTCGTCGACCATCGCGACGCCCTGCTCGCGGTTGAACTCCCACAGCTCGTCGAACCGGGCGCCGGCGTCGTCCGGGCCGGAGTTCGAGATCACGGTGACCTCCGGGTGCGCCGCCTCGACGGCGTCCCGGAACCGCGGGAAGTTGGCCTGGAAGGTGTCGGTGTTCTCCTCGTTGCCCAGCCCGATGTACCGGAGGCCGAACGGCTCGGGGTGCCCGAGCGACGCCCGCACCTTGCCCCACTTCGTGCGCACGGAGCCGTTGGCGAACTCGATGAGGTCCACGGTGTCCTGCACCCAGCGGTCGATGCGGACGTCGTCGGTCATCTCGGGGATGGTGCTGCCGCAGCCGTTGGCGCCCACCGACAGGACGGGGAGCGGCGTCGCGCCCAGGTCCTCCGCGAACTCGAAGTACTCCAGGTAGCCCAGGCCGTAGGTCTGGTTGTAGCCCCAGAAGTTCCAGTTCGTGGGCCGCTCCTCGACCGGCCCGATGGTCTCCTTCCACTGGTAGGTCCGACGACGGTCGGCGCCGTCGGACTCCAGGTACGTGTCGAAGGTGCCCACGTTGGTGACGCACCCGCCGGGGAAGCGCAGGAACGACGGCTCCAGCTCGGCGACCTTCTGGGCGAGGTCCGCGCGCAGCGCCGAGCGGCCGTTGACCGGACCCACCCAGGTGTCGCGCGGGAACAGGGAGACCATGTCGAGGCGCAGCGTGCCGCGAGCGCCGCCCGTCACGACGAGCCGCGCATCGGTCACGGTGCGGTTCGCGGTGAGGGTGGCCGTGTGCTTCCTCCAGCGGTCGGAGCCGTTGACCTGCACCGTCGTCGAGGCGTAGGTGGTGCCGCCGTCGGGCGACTCCAGGCTGACGGCGAGGCGCTGCCCGCGCTCGGCGCGGGCGAAGACCGAGAAGTCGTACTTCTTCCGCTTCTCGATCGCGAGCCCATCGTTGAAGCCCGCGTTCCGCACGCCGACGCCGGGGCCGTCTGCCTGGATCGTCAGAGAGGCCCGGTTCGACGCGTTGAGCCACTCGCCGCGCTCGGACCCGACGACGGCGGTGCCGGTGGACCCGCGGCGTTGCACCACGTCCCAGCCGGTCATCCCGGTGAAGCTCGCGTTGTCGGTGGCGGCGAACTCGAAGGACCTGTTGCGCACCAGCTCGGCGTACAGGCCGCCGTCGGCCGCGTAGTTGATGTCCTCGTAGAAGACGCCGTACAGGTCGTCGCTCATCTGCGTGCCGGCGGCCGCGGCGTCGACCTCCAGGGTGTGCTCCTGGACCGGGGTCTCGGCCGGCGGGTACGCGGCGAGCAGGCGCTCCCGCTCCTCGGCGGTGATCGGCAGCACGGTGCCGTGCCGGGGGCTGGCGGGCAGGATCGCGTCGAGGTTGGCGGTCCACTCGCCGCTGCTCAGGTCGTCGGTCTCGAAGAGCATGTAGCCCTGGCCGCCGTGGTAGCTCGGCTGGTCCTGGAGCAGGAACCAGCGGTCGTCGGTGAGCGACGGGAACAGCGTGGGCCCCTCGCCGCCGGTGAACGTGCCGCCCCACGGGTTGGGCTGCCCGAACCCGACGCGCTCCTTGATGAGGTCCCAGCCGTCGCCGTCGGACACACCCTGGGTGCGGCGCAGGTCGGTGGACGACTCCTGCCGCATCCCCATGTACGACTCGTCCTTGGTGAGGCGGTAGTAGACGCCGCCCTCCTCCTGGACGGTGGAGTCGATCATGCCCAGGCCGTCGCCCTGCGGCTCGTCGATCCACGGCCGCGGCTCCGAGAAGGTCTCGAAGTCGGTGGTGGTCGCGTACAGCATGCGCTGGTAGGAGTCGCGGATGTCGCGCTCGGCGGGCGGGACGTCGTCGGGGTAGAGCGCCGAGGCCCAGTAGACGACGAACTCCCCCGCAGCCTCGTCCCAGTACGCCTCGGGGGCCCACAGGTTGCCGGCGTTCTCGGGGGCCAGCTCGATCTCGCGCTGCTCGCCCCAGTCCACCAGGTCGGTCGACTCCCAGACCATGATCGAGCGGCTGCCGGTCTCCTGGGCGTCGCCGAAGTTGCCGCCGCCGTAGATCTGCAGGTCGGTGGCGAGCAGGTAGTACGTGCCGTCGCCGCCGCGGATCAGGAACGGGTCGCGCAGGCCCCTCGTCCCGAGGTCGGAGGTGAGCACGGGCTCGCCGCCGTTCAGCGTGGTCCACTCCAGCGGGTCGGGGCCGTCCGAGACGGCGAACGAGATGGTCTCGCCGTCGGCGGTGGACTCGCCGGTGAAGTAGGGGAAGAAATAGGCACCCGTGGCGGTGCCCGACGGCGGGGCGGCCGGTCCCGCCGGGGTCGTGGCTGCCGCCACCCCGGGGACGACCAGCCCCAGGCTCAGTGCTGCCGCCACGAGGGAGGTCCTGCGTCTGGTGGATCTCTTCATCGTTGTACTCCGTTTCGTCACGTCGTCGTGGCTTTCGGATGGGACTACGCCCCTGACTCGCCGCGGACGGTGCGGCGAGTCAGGGGTGGGGTACGAGGGTTACGTACGGCGGAGGCTCAGGACGCGCTGGAGCAGCACGAAGATCAGCAGCAGCACGCCGATCACGATCTTGGTCCACCAGGAGCTGAGGGTGCCCTCGAACGTGATGATGGTCTGGATCAGACCGAGCACGAGCACGCCCAGCACGGAGCCGAGCACGAACCCGGTGCCGCCCGTGAGCAGCGTGCCGCCGATGACGACGGCGGCGATGGCGTCGAGCTCCATGCCGACGCCGGTCAGCGAGTACCCGGACCGGGAGAACATCGCGAACAGCAGGCCGCCGAGCCCGGCGAACGTGCCGCTGACGACGTAGGCAAGCACCTTGGTGCGCGCCACGGGCAGACCCATGAGCAGCGCGGACTGCTCGCCGCCGCCGATCGCGTAGACGGTGCGGCCGAACCGCGTGAAGTGCAGCACCAGGAAGCCGAGGCCCACCACGATCAGCGCGATCAGCACGCTGGACGTCATGCGCCACTGCCCGAAGATCTGCACCCAGGTGGCCAGCTCGATGAACGCCGGGTCGGCGATCCCGATGGACTCCGGCGCGATGAGGAAGCACAGCCCCCGCGCGAGGAACATGCCCGCGAGGGTCGCGACGAACGGCTGCACCTGGAAGTAGTGGATCATCACGCCGTGCGCCAGGCCGATCACCGTCCCGGCGAGCACGGCGAGCGGGATCACCACGGCCACGGGGAGCCCCGCCTGGAGCAGCGCCGCGGTGATCACCGTGGACAGCGCCAGGACCGACCCGACCGACAGGTCGATGCCGCCCGTGAGGATCACGAACGTCATGCCCACCGCGAGCACGATGAGGTGCGCGTTGTTGATGAACAGGTTCGAGATCACGGCGGGCGTCAGGAAGTTCTCGTACCGGGTGCCGCCCACGACGAGCATGAGGGCGAGCACCACGAACGTGCCCAGCACCGGCAGGTAGCGCCGGTCCAGCCGGGTCGGGAGCCGCAGCCCGCGCCGGGCGCGCGGGGTACGGGCGGGGGCCGACGTCGCCATCAGGCCTTCACCTCCGTCGGGTCGGTGGTCGGGTCGGTGGTCGAGCCCGGGGTCGGACCCGGACCCGCGGCGGGCCGCGACCCGGGCGGCGTCGCGACCTGGCGGCGCCGGGCCGTGAGCCGCTCCCGCATCCGGGGCGACTGGAGCAGCGTCACCGCGATGACGACGAGCGCCATGAACAGCGGCGTGACCAGGGGCGAGATGCCGAGCACGGTGACGGTCCGCTCAAGGGTGGCGATGACCAGCGCGCCGACGAGGGTGCCCGACAGGCTGAACTTGCCGCCCGAGAGCGCCGTCCCGCCGATCACCACCGCGAGGATCGCGTCGAGCTCGATGAACAGGCCGGCGTTGTTGGCGTCTGCCGCCATCGTGTCGGCGCTGATCAGCAGGCCCGCCAGGCCCGCGAACAGGCCCGACGCCGTGTAGACGGTCCAGGTCAGCGTCCGGGACCGGACACCGGACAGCCGGCTCGCGGCGGGGTTGATGCCCGTGGCCTCCAGCAGCATGCCGAGCGCGGTGCGCCGCACCACGAAGGCGACGACGGCGAACACGCCGAACGCGAGCACGGCCGCCGCGGGCAGGCCGAGCCAGAACCCGGAGCCCAGCACCTTGAAGGGCGTGCTGTTGACCGTGGTGATCATGCCGTTGGTGATGAGCATCGCGACGCCGCGGCCCGCCGTCATCAGGATGAGCGTCGCGATGATCGGCTGGATGCCGAGCACGGACACCAGGAACCCGTTCCACACGCCGAGCAGCAGGCACAGCACCAGTGCGAGCGCGATGGCGGTGAGCACCGTGACGGGCGAGTCGGGGTTCGGCGACGACGCGATGTGCGACAGCGCGACCGCCCCCGAGACCGCGACCACCGCGCCGACCGAGAGGTCGATGCCGCGCGTCGCGATCACCAGGGTCATGCCGAGCGCGACGAGCAGCAGGGGCGCCGTCGTCCGCAGGATGTCGACCGGGGCGCCGAACAGGTGGCCGTCCCGGACGGTGACCGCCAGGAAGCCGGGCCTCGCGATCGTGTTGGCGACCAGCAGCACGACGAGCGCGGCCACGGGCCAGAACAGGTGGTGGCGCAGGACGTCCCTCATGCCGCCCCACCTCCCGCGATGAGGTCGACCACCTGGTCCATCGTGGCTCCGTTCCCGTCGATCTCCGCCACCTTGCGGCGGTCGCGCAGCACCGCGATGCGGTGCGAGATGCGCAGCACCTCCTCCAGCTCCGCCGAGATGAAGACGACGGACATGCCGTCGGCGGCCAGCTCGGCCACGAGCTTCTGGATCTCCGCCTTGGCGCCCACGTCGATGCCGCGCGTCGGCTCGTCGAGCACGAGCAGCCGCGGGGCGGTGGCGAGCCACCGCGCGAGCACCACCTTCTGCTGGTTGCCGCCGGACAGGTTGCGCAGCAGCGCCTCCGGGTCGGCGGGCCGGATGCCGAGCTGCTGGATGTACCTCGCGACCAGCTCGTCCACCTGCTTGCGGGGCAGCGGCCGCATCCAGCCGCGCTCCGCCTGGAGGGCGAGCACGATGTTCTCCCGCACGGTGAGGCCGTCGACGACGCCCTCGCCCTTGCGGTCCTCGGACGTGTACGCGATGCGGTGCCGCATCGCCGCGCGCGGGTTGCGCAGCCGCGTCGGCCGCCCGGCCACGCGGGCCTGTCCGACGTCGGCCCGGTCCGCGCCCGTGAGCAGGCGCGCCAGCTCCGTGCGGCCCGACCCGAGCAGCCCGGCCAGGCCGACCACCTCGCCCTCGTAGAGGTCGAGGTCGAACGGCTGCACCGAACCCTTGCGGCCCAGGCCCACGACCCCCAGCAACGGGGTGGCGCCGGCCGGTCGCTCCGCCTGCTCCAGCACCTCCTCGGCGGCCTCCAGGACGTCCATCGAGCGGCCGATCATGTGCTGCACCAGCTCGGCGGCCGGCAGGTCGGCGGTCACGTACTCCCCCACGAGGGTGCCGTTGCGCAGCACCGTCATGCGGTCGGACACCTCGTAGACCTGGTCCAGGAAGTGGCTGACGAACAGGATGGCGACGCCCTCGTCACGCAGGCCGCGCATGACGGTGAACAGGTGCGCCACCTCGTCGGTGTCCAGGCTGGAGGTCGGCTCGTCGAGGATCAGCACCTTGCAGTCGCCCACCGTGGCGCGGCAGATCGCGACGAGCTGCTGCACCGCCAGCGAGTGCGACCCGAGGGACGACGACGGGTCGATGTCCAGGCCCATCCGCCGCAGGTGCGTGGCCGCCTGCCGGCGGATCGCCCGCCAGTTCAGGCCGCCCAGCACGCGCGGCTCCGCGCCGAGCATGATGTTCTCCGCGACCGTGAGGTTCTCGCAGAGGTTGACCTCCTGGTACACGGTGCTGACGCCGTGCGCGCGGGCGTCGGCCGGTCCGGAGAACCGGCGCTCGACGCCGTCGACGCGGATGGTCCCCGCCGTCGGCGAGTGGATGCCCGTCAGGGCCTTGATCAGGGTGGACTTGCCGGCGCCGTTCTCGCCCATGAGGGCGTGGATCTCGCCGGGGTGCAGGCTGAAGTCGACGCCGTCAAGGGCCTTGACCGGCGGGAACTCGACGCTGATGCCCGTCAGCTCGACGACGGGTGGTGCTGTCTGCTGGGTCATCCTCGACCTTCTTACGTGGCCCCCGGGTTGCGGACCCACCCGCTGGTCGAGCTTGTCGAGACCTGGGTCTCGGCAAGCTCGACCGGCGGACGCGGCTCACGAGCGCGGGGGTTGGCGGCAGGGGCGTCAGTACTCGCGGGTGGGCAGCGCTTCCTTGGCCGCCGCCTGGTCGAACGCCTCGTCCTTGACGACGATGCGCTTCTCGACCTCCTCGCCGGCGAGGACCTTCTTGGTGATGTCCGCCAGGTCCGGGCCGAGCAGCGGGTTGCACTCGACGATGTAGTTGATCTTGCCGTCGGCGAGCGCCTGCATGCCGTCCTTGACGGCGTCGATCGTGATGATCTTGATGTCCTCGCCCGGCGTCATGCCGGCGGCCTCGATGGCCTCGATGGCGCCGAGCCCCATGTCGTCGTTGTGCGCGAACACGAGGTCGATGTCGTCGTGGGCGTTGAGGAAGCCCTCCATGACGGTCTTGCCCTCGGCCCGCGTGAAGTTGCCGGTCTGGCTGTCGATGATCTCGATGTCGGAGCCCGCGATGGCCGACTCGAAGCCGTCCTTGCGGTCGATCGCCGGGGCGGCGCCCGTGGTGCCCTGGAGCTCGACGGCCTGGTAGCCCTCGCCGTCGTACTGCTCGGCCGCCCACTGGCCGGCCATCTCGCCCTCGAGCACGAAGTCGGAGCCGATGAACGACTCGTAGAGGGTCTCGTCGCTGGAGTCGACGGCGCGGTCCGTGAGGATCACGGGGATGCCGGCGTCCTTGGCCTCCTGCAGGACGGCGTCCCAGCCGGTCTCGACCACCGGGGAGAACGCGATGACGTCCACCTGCTGCGCGATGTAGGAGCGGATCGCCTGGATCTGGTTCTCCTGCTTCTGCTGCGCGTCGGAGAACTTGAGGTCGAAGCCGTTCTCCGCGGTGAGCGTGTCCTGGATGGACTTCGTGTTGGCGGCGCGCCACCCGGACTCGGCGCCCACCTGGGAGAACCCGAGGGTGATGACGCCGTCGTCGGCGGCGTTGGTCTCACCGCCACCGCCGGTCTGGGTGCCGGCGTCCGAGCTGCACGCGCCGAGCGCGAACAGTGCTGCTGCCGATACTGCGGCCAGGACGGTACGGGTCAGGGTCGTGCGTGCCATGTCTCCTCCTTGAGATCCCGCACGGCATCGTGCGAGTGCTAGCGGCAGTTTGCCCGGTTCGAATGTTAGCGCTCACAAATTGGCTCCGAAAGTGGGCCACGTCACATTCGAGTAACGAGTCTGTCGGGTTTGCCCCACTCCGAGCAGGGGATTCGCCAAATCCGGCGAAACAGGCATGCGCCGCTCGTCTCCGCCCCGTGGGGGTGCCGGGTTCCTCCGCGCGGGGGATCTCGCGGCCGCGCGCGGCGTGGTCTGCTGGAACCCACAGCCACGACGACCGGGAGGGACCACCATGGAGATCGGCCTCGCCGAGGAGTACCTGCTCCTCGCGCTCGACGACGCCTCGGGCCGGCCGCTGCTCAGCACGCAGCACCTGCAGCTCGCGCTGACCGGGGCGTCGGTCGCCCAGCTCACGCTGGACGGCGCCCTCGACGTCTCCGACGGCGCCGACGGCGGTCAGAAGGGCCGGTTCCGGGTGACCGGCCGGTCCACGCCGTCGGACCCGGTGCAGCGCGAGATCCTCGGGCTCCTGGACGGCCGGCGGCCCAAGGACGCGATCGGGAAGGTCGGGCAGGGCAGGGTCGCCCGGACGCTGCGCGACGCGCTGCTGCAGGGGCTGGCCGCGCGGGGCGTGCTGCGGGAGGAGCAGGTCAAGGTGCTCGGGCTGTTCCCCAGCACCACGTGGCCCGCGCACGACCCCGCGCCGGAGGCCGCCGTCCGCGAGCGCGTGCTGGCGGCGCTGACCGGCGACACGGCGCCCGACGAGCGGACGGCGGCCCTCGTCTCGCTGCTGCTCGCGACCGACCTGACCCGCAAGATCTACCCGGACCAGGACCGGCGCGAGCTGAAGCGGCGCGCCAAGGAGATCGCGGAGTCGGAGTGGGCGGGCGCCGCGGTGAAGCGGGCGATCGACGACCTCAACGCGGTGATGATCGCGGTCATGGCCTCGTCGACGGCCGCGACCACGGCGGGCACCACCTGACGAGTACCGCTGGTCGAGCCTGTCGAGACCTCGAGCCTGTCGAGACCTCGAGCCTGTCGAGACCCGGGTCTCGACAAGCTCGACCAGCGGTAGGGGTCAGAAGCCCTGGGCCAGGCGGTAGTACGCCTGGTTGTGCCGCACCTGGTCGGCGAAGCCGCGGCGCGTCGTGTCCTCGTCGATGACCAGCAGCTCGGTGCGCGCGATGTCCGCGAACACCTCGAACGCCTCGATGCCGGCGGCCGTCGACATGACGGTGTGGTGCGCGCCGCCCGCCGTCAGCCACGACTCGGCGGAGACCTCGAACGACGGCCGGGGCGCCCACATGGCGCGGGCCACGGGCAGGTTCGGCAGGTCGCGCGGCGGCGTGACGACGTCGACCACGTTCGCCGTCAGGCGGAACCGGTCGCGCATGTCGGCGAGCGACACGACGACGGCGCCCTCGACGGCGTCCGCGGAGAACACCATGCGGACCGGGTCCTCCTTGCCGCCGATACCCAGCGGGTGCACCTCGATGCGCGGCGTCGAGGTGGTCAGCGACGGGCAGACCTCCAGCATGTGCGCGCCGAGGATCAGCTCGGAGCCCGGGGTGAGGTCGTAGGTGTAGTCCTCCATCAGGGAGGCGCCGCCCGGGAGCCCCTCGCCCATGACCTTGGCCGCGCGCACGAGCACCGCCGTCTTCCAGTCGCCCTCGGCGCCGAAGCCGTAGCCCTTCTCCATCAGGCGCTGCACCGCGAGGCCGGGGAGCTGGCGCAGGGCGCCGAGGTCCTCGAAGTTGGTCGTGAACGCCTTGGCGCCGGCCGCCTCCAGGAAGCCCTCCAGGGCGATCTCCTGGCGCGCGGCGTAGCGCAGCGAGTCGTGCCGCTCGGCGCCGGCCCGCAGTTCGGGGGCGACGTCGTACCTCGCCTCGTACTCCGCGACGAGCGCGTCGATCGCGGTCTCCTCGACGGCGTCGACCGCCGCGACCAGCTCGTTCACGCCCCAGGTGTTCACCGAGACGCCGAACCGCAGCTCGGCCTCGGTCTTGTCGCCCTCGGTGACCGCGACGTTGCGCATGTTGTCGCCGAACCGGACCAGCTTGAGCTCGTGCGTGGCGGCCCAGCCGGCCGCGCCGCGCACCCAGGTGCCCACCCGGCGGGTCACGGCCGGGTTGGAGACGTGCCCCACCACCGTGGTCCGCGCGACGCCGAGCCGCGTGGCGATGTACGCGTACTCGCGGTCACCGTGCGCGGCCTGGTTGAGGTTCATGAAGTCCATGTCGATGTCGTCCCAGGGGAGCTCGACGTTCGCCTGCGTGTGCAGGTGCAGCAGCGGCTTGCGCAGCGCGTCCAGGCCCGCGATCCACATCTTGGCGGGGCTGAACGTGTGCATCCAGGTGATGACGCCCAGCACCTTGTCGTCACCGTTCGCGTCCAGCATGGCGCGGCGGATGGCCGACGAGTCCTTCAGGACGGGCTTCCACACGACCTTGACCGGCACGTCGGAGGACTCGCCCAGCACGCGGGCGACCTCCTGCGACTGCTCCGCGACCTGGGCGAGCGTCTCCTCGCCATAGAGGTCCTGGCTCCCGGTGAGGAACCAGACCTCACGGTCCGCGTAGGGCTTGGTGCTCATGCCTGTCCTTCCGTGGTGGTCGCGGCCTGCTGGCCGTAGACGTTCTGGTAGCGGTCGTAGAGGGCGTCGATGTGCTGCTGCTCGATGGGCAGGGGGTCGCCGAGCTGGCGCGCGACGTGCACCGTGCGGGCCACCTCCTCGACCATGACGGCGGCCTTCACGGCTGCGCGCGCGTCCTTGCCGATGGTGAACGGGCCGTGGTTCTGCATCAGCACGGCGGGGCTGCGGTGGCCGCTCAGCGTCTCGACGATGCCCCGGCCGATCGAGTCGTCGCCGATGATCGCGAACGGGCCCACCGGGACCGGCCCGCCGAACTCGTCGGCCATCATCGTCAGCACGCAGGGCACCTCCTCGCCACGCGCGGCCCACGCCGTCGCGTACGTCGAGTGCGTGTGCACGACGCCGCCCACCTCGGGCATGTGCGTGTACACGTAGGCGTGCGCCGCGGTGTCCGACGACGGCGCCCGCGTACCGTCGACGAGGGTCCCGTCGAGGTCGCAGACCACCATGTCGGCCGGGGTGAGGTCGTCGTACGAGACACCCGACGGCTTGATGACGAACAGGTCGGCGCTGCCGTCCGGCACGTCGATGTTCGGCACCCGCTGCGACACGTTGCCCGCGGTCCAGACCACCAGGTCCCAGCGCGGCAGCTCGGCGTGCAGGTCCGAGACGACGGCGCGGACGCGCGCCACCTCCTCCTGGACCGCCTGCGAGTAGTCGGTCAGTGTCTTGCTCATCAGTGGATCTCCTGCGTCGTGTCTCGGTTCCGCAGCGCGGCGACGGCGGCGCGCTCGACCGCCAGGCCCGCGCTGTAGCGCTCCAGGAAGGCGGCGAAGCCCGCCACGTCGGCGGCGTCGGGCTCGACGACGTCGAGCGCGGCGTCCGCGAACACTTCGGCGCCCAGGTACTCGCCCAGGCTCTGCCCGGGCAGCTCGGCGCCCCGCGCCGAGGCCCGGTAGGCGGCCAGCACCGCGATGCCCCAGGCCCCGCCCTCGCCGGCCGTGCGGCCCACGGCCACCGGCGCGCCGAGCGCCGCGGCCAGCAGGCGCTGGGCCACGCCCGCGGTCTTGAACATGCCGCCGTGCGCGAACATCGCGTCCAGCTCGACCTGCTCCTGCGCGAGCACGCGCATGCCCAGGCTCAGGGTACCGAACGCGCTGTACACCTGGGTGCGGGCGAAGTTGGCGAGCGTGAGCCGGCTGTCCGGGGTGCGCGTGAACAGCGGGCGCCCGGCCTCCAGGCCGGTGATCGGCTCGCCCGACAGGTAGTTGTAGGCGAGCAGGCCGCCGCCGTCGGCGTCCCCGTCCAGGGCGGACCGCAGGAACGCCTCGAAGACGGCGCCCGGCTCGGCGGGCTGCCCCAGGGCCGCCGCGAACTGGCCGAAGACCTCGGCCCAGACGCCCAGCTCGCTGGCCCCGTTGTTGCAGTGCACCATCGCCACGAGGTCGCCCGCGGGGGTGGTGACGACGTCCAGCTCCTCGTGCACGCGCTCCAGCGGCTTCTCCAGGACGACCATCGCGAAGATGCTGGTCCCGGCGCTGACGTTGCCTGTGCGCGGCGCCACCGAGTTGGTCGCGACCATGCCGGTGCCGGCGTCGCCCTCGGGCGGGCAGAACGGGATGCCCGGCCGGAGCGTGCCCGACGGGTCCAGCAGGGCCGCACCCTCCTCGGTGAGCGCACCGGCGTCCGCGCCGGCCGGCAGGACACCGGGCAGCAGGTCCGCGATGCCGCGGCCGAAGCCGCGGCCGGCGGCCGCCTCGTCGAACTGCGCCAGCATCCGCGGGTCGTACTCCCGGGTCGCAGCGTCGATCGGGAACATGCCCGAGGCGTCGCCCACGCCGAGCACCTGCTGCCCGGTGAGCCGCCAGTGCACGTACCCGGCGAGCGTCGTGACGTGCCGCACCTGCGGCACGTGCGCCTCCTCGTCGAGGATCGCCTGGTACAGGTGCGCGACCGACCAGCGCAGCGGCACGTTGTGGCCGAACAGGCCGGTCAGCTCCGTGGCCGCCCGCTCGGTGCTCGTGTTCCGCCAGGTCCGGAACGGGACCAGCAGCTCGTCGTCGGCGTCGAACGCGAGGTAGCCGTGCATCATCGCCGAGACGCCGAGGGCGCCGAACGTGGCGGGCCGCACGCCGTACTGCTCCTCGACGTCGGCCAGCAGCGCCGCGACCGCCCCCCGCAGGCCGGACCAGACGGCCTCCAGCGAGTAGGTCCACACGTCGTCGACGAGCTGGTTCTCCCAGTCGTGGCTGCCGCTCGCGAGCGGCGCGTTGTCCGGTCCGACCAGGCACGCCTTGATCCGGGTGGAGCCGAGCTCGATGCCGAGGGCGGTCCGCCCCTGCTCGATCGCCTCCCGGTGGTCCGCGAGCCGCGCCGCCCCTTCGTCCTGCCGCTCCACCATCGTGGACCGCTCCGTCCTGCCCGCACCGTCGCGAGGCGTAGCTCGTGTCTCCGTCGTCGGGCCACCCGCAGGGCGACCCGCTCACCGCCTCGGCGATGTTAGCGCTCACACGATACCTGCCGACAACGCTGCACCCAAGCCGGTCCCCGGACCACGGCAAGCGTGTCAGACCCCCAGGTCACCCGAGGGACCTGGGGGTCTGACACGTGCGGCGCGGCTGTCAGCCGCCGTTGACCTCGAAGCCCTGCTCCGTGCCGTAGGACACGTTCTCGTCCTGCCAGGCGGCGAGGCCGTCCAGCAGCGAGGACTTGTCGAGGTAGGACTGGCCCACGGTGTCCGCGAAGATGCTGTTCGCGTACGACTGCCACGGCAGGTACTGCCAGCCCTCGTTGACGTCGGACGCGCCCGCGGCGAGCACCTCGTTGATCTTCTGCCCGCCGAAGTACTCGGACTCGTAGCCCAGGAACTCCGGGGACTCGAGCTGCTTGACGGTGGCGGGGAAGCCGCCGGTCGCCATGAACTCCTCGATCGACTCGTCGCTCGAGTTGAGCCACTTCAGGAAGCCGGCCGCGAGCAGCTTGTTCTCCGCCGCGCCCGGGATCGCCTCGGCGCTGCCGCCGTTCTCGGCGTTGACCGGGGTGCCGTCGTAGGTCGGCATCGGGGCCACGCGCCACTTGCCCTTGCCGTCGGGCACGCCGTCCTCGAGGATGCCGGGCATCCACGCGCCCAGCGCCACCGAGCCGATGGTGCCGTCGTTGAGGGCGCCGTACCACTGGTCGCTCCAGCCCGGGAGCTGGCACAGCAGCTCGTCGTCGATGAGCGGCTGGTACATGTCGGCCCACTTGGTGGTGCCCTCGTCGGCCAGGTCGATGGTGACGGCGCCGTTCTCGGTCTGGAACGGGGTGCCGCCGGCCTGCCAGATCATGCTGGTGGTGAAGCCCGCGTCGCCCGTGTCGTTGCCGATGCAGGTCTTGGGGTCGTGCTCCTTGATCTTCCGGGCTGCGTCGATGTACTCGTCCCAGGTGGTCGGCACCTCGACGCCCGCGGCGTCGAACACCTCCTGGTTGTAGAAGAACGCCATCGGGCCGGAGTCCTGCGGCAGGCCCCAGATGCCCTGCTGCGAGACGGCGCCCCAGGTGGACGGCGTGTACAGGTCCTGCAGGTCGGCGAACCCGAACGCGGTGAGGTCCACGAGCTGGCCCGGGAGCTGGAACTGCGGGATGGACTGGTACTCGATCTGGACGACGTCGGGCACACCGTCGCCGGCCGCGAGCGCGTTCTGCAGCTTGGTGTTGGCGTCGCCCGCGCCCACCGTGTCCACGAGGGTCACGTCGACGTTCGGGTACGCCTTCTCGAAGGCGGCGACCTGCGTCTCGGCCTGGGGCGTCCAGGTCCAGTAGGTCATGCTGCCGCCCTCCTGGAGCGCGGCCTCGATCTCGTCCGCGCCGGCGCCTTCGGTGGTGCCGCTGCCGCCGTCGTCCCCGCCACCCGAGCAGGCGGTGAGCGAGGCTGCCATCAGAGCGGCCAGGGCGCCGAGCGCGACCCGGCGGTTACGGGTGATGGTCATTGGTCTTCCTTCTTCCACATCGTTGTAGTTCAGGTCTCGGTGCCGGCCGGGCCGACGTCGGTCAGGCCTTGACGCTGCCCGCGTTCAGGCCGGACTGCCAGTAGCGCTGGAGCACCAGGAACACGACGACGATCGGCAGGATCGTCAGGAACGAGCCCGTGATGACCAGGTTGAACACCGGCTGCGCGCCGATGCCGGACGCGTCCGCGAGCCACTGGTACAGCCCGAGCACGAGGGGGTACAGGTTCGGGTCGTTGAGCATGATCAGCGGCAGGAAGTAGTTGTTCCACGTGGCGACGATCGCGAACAGCGCCACCGTCACGATGCCGGGCGCCAGGAGGCGCAGCGAGATCGTGAAGAAGGTGCGCCACTCGCCCGAGCCGTCGACCCGGGCGGCCTCCAGGATCTCGGTGGGCACCGCCTCCGCGGAGAACACCCACATGAGGTAGAGCCCGAACGGCGAGACGAGCGACGGCAGGATCACCGCCCACATGGTGTTGGTCAGGCCCCACTGGCTGAACAGCAGGAACGTGGGCACCGCGAGGGCGGTGCCGGGCACGGCGATCGCCCCGAGGATGACGGCGAACACCGCGTTGCGGCCGCGGAACCGGTACTTGGCCAGGCCGTACCCGGCGGCGGTCGCGAGGACCGTGGCGCCGCCGGCGCCCACGACCACGTACACCAGCGTGTTGGCGAACCACTTCAGGAAGACGCCGTCGTCGCGCGTGACGACGGCCTGCACGTTGTCGAAGAAGGAGAAGGGCCCGGAGAACCACAGCCCGAACGAGCTGAGCAGCTCGGGCTGGGTCTTGGTGACGCTGAACAGCATCCAGACCAGCGGCAGGATCGAGTAGATCAGCAGCGCGCCCAGCAGGACGGTCAGGGTGATCGACTTGCGCGGTCGGTCGTACGAGTAGCCGGCCATCAGATCTCCCTCCGGGTGCCGCGGAGCTGCACCACGTAGGCGACGACCGCGGTGACCAGGCCCATCACGATCGCGACCGTGGCGGCGTAGCTCACCTGGTTGCCCACGAAGGTCAGGTTGTAGGCGTAGATGTTCGGCGTGTAGTAGGTCGAGATCAGGGCCGGCTGGATCTCCTTGAGGACGTTCGGCTCGTTGAACAGCTGGAAGCTGCCGAGGATCGAGAAGATCGTCGCGATCACCAGCGCGCCGCGGACGGCGGGGATCTTGATGGACCGCACGATCCGGAACTGGTTGGCGCCGTCGATGGCCGCCGCCTCGTAGATCTCGAGCGGCACCGTCTTCAGCGCCGCGTACAGGATCAGCATGTTGTAACCCACGAACTCCCAGGTCACGATGTTGCCGATCGCGGTGAGGATCCACTGCTTGGTGTACGGATCGATGAGCGGGAAGCCGACCAGGTCGTTCAGGCTGCCGGTGAGGCCGAGCCGGTCGTCGTACATGAAGCCCCACATCAGCACCGCGACGACGCCGGGCACGGCGTACGGCAGGAACAGCGCCACGCGGAAGAAGCTCTTGCCGTGCAGGCGGCCGCTGTCGATCGCGAGCGCGGCGATCAGGGCGATGCCCAGCATGATCGGCACCTGGACCAGCAGGAACAGCCCGACCCGCCCGGCGCCGTCCCAGAGCTTGGGGTCGGTGAAGGCGGTCACGTAGTTGTCGAACCCCGCGAACGTGGTCCCGCCCATGAGCTGGTTGCGGAACAGGCTGAGGTACATCGAGTAGACCAGCGGCGTCACGATGAACAGCGCGAAGACCACCAGGAAGGGCGTCACGAAACTCCAGCCGGCCGCGGAGACGCGGAGGCTCGGTGGGCGGCGACCGGCCACGGCCACACCCCTTTCCCCGGACGGCGTCGTCCGGACTCACCTGGACGGCTATGTCCTGGAACACGCCGGACGACGTTGCCCGGCGGCGAGAATGTGAACGTAAACATCCTCGTGCGCGGTGACTCTGCCACTGCCTCGCGAACGTGTCAACGCTCTCTTGGGCAACGTTCTGAGATAGGTATGCAGGGGGTCCGGGAGCGCGTCCGACGGGGCTCAGGCGCGCACCGGGAGGACGTGTCTTGACCTCGCCCAAGGGGCGAGCCCCATGCTCGACGGGGACAGCGACTGCTCCATGGGGGCAGCGACGCGCACGACCGACAGGAGCACGATGAACGACGAACTGACCGCCGGGGAGTTCCAGGCGATGACCGGCCTGACCACGAAGGCGCTGCGGCTGTACGCGGAGCGCGACATCGTGACGCCGTCGTCGATCGACCCGGTGTCCGGGTACCGGGTGTACTCCCGCACCCAGCTCCGGCACGGCATGACCGTCGACCTGCTCCGGCGGGCCCAGGTGCCGCTGTCCGAGCTGGCCTCGGCAGCCGACTTCTCGTTCGAGCGGTGGCGCGAGACGGTCGAGGTCCAGCGGCACATGGAGGACTTCTACCTCGACGTGGCCGAGCACGTGGCGTCCTTCGATCTCGGGGACCTGACCGCGCACAGCACCCCCGCCCCCGCCGTCGACTGGGTCGGGGTGGTCATCGACCTCGACATCCCCGACGACGCCGAGGGCAGGATCGGTACGTTCGCCCAGCTGGCCGTGGTCACGCCGGAGATCGAGCGGGCGTTCGCCGAGGCGCTGGAACACCTGGGCGCCGGGCCGGCCGAAGTCTCGTGGACCGCCGCCCCCGACGCGACCAGGAACGGGTACGGCCAGATGGTCGTCGCGCGCCCGCGTCCCGCCGGCCTCGAGGCCGCGGCGCACCGGACCGTCGCGGACCGGGTGCGCTCCGCCACGGACCAGGAGGTCGCCGTGATCTCCGGAACCCTGCCCCGACGCGTCGAGGTCACGTTCACCACCACGACCGCACGGGAGCTCACCCCGGTCGAGGAGGCGGCAGCGGGCTACCTGCACACGCTCGCCTTCGAGGAGCACATCGCGCGCGAGCGACTCACGCCGGTCCTGCCGACCGGACGCCAGGTCGTGCACGGCCCCTCGGTGTTCACCACGGACGGCGGCGAGCCGGTCAGCGTGTTCGACGTGCACCCCGCGCCCCGCCAGGAGGAGGCGGCCTGAGGGCGGCTCAGGCGCGCGGGGCCGCCGGGCTCAGGCGCGCGGGGCCGCCGGGCTCAGGCGCGCGGGGCCGCCGGGCTCAGGCGCGGGGGGCCGCCGCGCTCCGGCGGACCACCAGCTCGGGCGCGATGAGCTCCGCGGCGGGCCGGCCGCCGTCCACCGCCGCGAGGAGCAGCCCCACGCTGCGACGGCCGAGGTCGACGAACGGCTGGCGCACCGTCGTCAGCGGCGGGATGAAGTGGCCGGAGCCGTCGACGTCGTCGAAGCCGACCACCGACACGTGGTCGGGCACGGAGACGCCGCACTCCCAGAAGGCCCGCAGCAGCCCGAGCGCGAGCTGGTCGTTGGCGGCGAAGACCGCCGTCGGGCCGTCGCCGGCCCGGACGCGCTGGGCCAGGTCGAGGCCCACCATGTAGCCGCGGTCCGCGGTCCACCCGGCGATCACGGGGTCGGGGACCGGCAGGCCGTGCTCGGTGAGCACCGCGCGCCACGCCTCCTCGCGCTCGACGGCGTCCAGCCAGTCCTGCGGGCCCGCGACGTGCAGGATGCGCCGGTGCCCCAGCTCGATCAGGTGCTCGACGGCGAGCCGGGTGCCGGCCCGCTGGTCGACGGCGAGCGGGATGACCGGCACGTCGGGCTGGAGCTCCCGGGCGGCGATCAGGACCACGGGGACGGGCGCCCGGAACGACTCCACGGCGTCGGCCACGTCGCTGTGCGGCGCGATGACCACGATGCCCTCGACCGCCTGGTCCATGAAGTGTTCCAAGGCCTTGTGCAGGGTGGCGCCGTCGTACTGCCGCAGCGTCGCGACGCTCACGTACCAGCCCTGCTCCCGCGCGGCCTCCTCGACGGCGATCAGCGTGCTCGACGGGCCGAAGAGCGGCGACCCGGTGGTCACCACGCCCACCGTGGCCGAGCGCGCCGTGACCAGGGCGCGCGCCGCGCTGTTGCGGCGGTAGCCGAGCTCCGCGATGGCCTCCAGCACCCGCTCGCGCGTGGCCGGGCGCACGCTCCGGTGGCCGTTCAGCACCCGCGAGACGGTCTGGTGGGACACGCCGGCGAGCGCGGCGACGTCGGCCATGGCCGGCGGCCGCGCCGTCGCGGGTCGAGAGATGGTCACGGCCGAATCATCCACCCAGCGCGCGGGCGCGGTCACGCGCGGCCGTGGCGGCGTCGAGGAACGAGGCGCGCACCCCGCCGTCGTCGAGCGCCCGCAGGGCGGCGGCCGTGGTGCCGCCGGGTGAGGTGACCTTCTCGCGGAGGATCACCGGGTGCTCCCCCGACTCGTCCATGAGGCGGGAGGCGCCGAGCAGCGTCTGGGTCGCGAGCTCACGCGCGACGGCGCGCGTGAGGCCGAGCAGCACGCCGGCCTCGGCGAGGGCGTCGGCCACGTAGAAGACGTACGCGGGGCCGGAGCCGGAGATCGCGGAGACGGCGTCGAGGTCCTTCTCCGCGGCGCGCACCACCGCGCCCGTGCCGGCGAGCAGGTGCTCGACCGCCGCCAGGTGGGCCTCCGTGGCGGCCGCGCCCGGCGCGATCGCCGTGATGCCCGCGCCGATCGCCGCGGGCGTGTTCGGCACGGTGCGCACCACGGCGACGCCGGCCGGCAGCCGCCGCTCGTAGAACTCCGTGGGGTGGCCGGCCGCGACGGTGACGACGACGGCGGCCGGGTCGATCGCGGACGCGACCTCGTCGAGCAGCGCGCCCACGTCCTTGGGCTTCACGCCCACGAGCACGATGCCGGCGCCCTGCACCGCGGCGACGTTGTCGCTGGTGGTGGCTACCTGATAGGTCTCGCGCAGGTGCTGCGCCTTGGCCTCGGTCCGCACGGTGGCGACGACGTCGGACGCGGCCCAGCCCGCCGACAGCGCGCCCGCGAGCACCGCCTCGCCCATGTTCCCGGCCCCGAGCACTGCAAGTCGCTGGTTCACCGCACCATTGTCTCCCGGCACGCCCCGCCCGGGCGACGCGCGCCCGTGGTCCGCGCTCCGGTCACAGGGGGAAGGCCGTGTAGAAGTCCTCCATGAGGTCCGTCGGACCGGTCGCCTGGAGCACGGCGGTCCCGTTCTGCCACACGACGACGGTGGTGCCGCCCTTGGCCGGCACGAACGCGTACTGCCCGACGACTTCCTTGCCGACCTTGACGTCGCCCGTCCGCTCCGCCTCGCCGGCGGCCGAGGTCCAGGCCGCGGCCCCGGTGGCGGCCTCGTCCGGCGAGGCCCACTGCCCGGCCACGACCGCCACCTCGACGGCGTCACCGTCCGAGTACTCGGCGGTCCAGGCCTCCAGCGCGCCCTCGCCCTTGGGCTCCTTGGCCTCGGCGAGCGAGCCGAGCGCGAGCTGCAGCACCGCCGACGGGAGGGCCTTCTGGAAGGCGGTCTCGTCGCCGCTGCGGTCCATCGCCTTGACGGTCGGGGTCGGCACCGGCGCCGTGACGGTCACGGTCGGCACGGGCTCCGGCGTCGCCTCGGCGCGCCAGAAGCCGGGCCAGGCGAAGCCCGCCAGGAGGACGAGCACGACCACCACGACGAGCACGCCCACGAACGCGACGAACCGACGGCGCCGGTACACGGCGGGCGATGCCTTCTTGCCGCTCACCGATGCTGTCGCGCCGGTGCGTGGTGAGTTCACGCGCTGGTCGGTCATGTCTGGCTCCCCCGTGCTCGGTCCACCGGATACGTCACGGTGGCTCAGCAGAGACCTTATGTCGCGCCACTGACATCGGCAGGGAGGCACGCCCGGCAGGGCAGGGTGAGCCCGGGGCCACCGGGTGAGCCCAGGCCTACCGGGGCCGCACGGCCGCCTGGCTCAGCGGGAGCAGCACGGCGAACGCGGCCGTCGCGACGGCGAACGCCGCGAGGTGGCCGCCCACGTACGCGACGAGCCCCGCGTCCCAGGCCGGGCCCGACCCGATGTGCCCCTCCGCGAAGGCGGCGGCCAGGACCGACAGCACGGCCAGCGGGGCGGCGAAGGCGCCGAGGAAGATGGCGACCAGCCGCGTCGGCCGCTCCGTGCGGGCCCGCGGGTCGTCCTGGCGCCGGTCCGCCCATGCGGCCGGCGCCACCACGCCCACCAGCGCCGTCCACAGCACGACGACGAGCACCGCCGCGACCACGTCCGACGGGCGGTGCCACCGGTCCGCGATCGTCGCGAGGCCCATGGCACAGGTCGCGACGGCGCCCGCGAGCGCCGTGACCGGCCGCCAGCGCCGGGGCACCACGAGCAGCAGCGCCGCCCAGGCGGCCGCCACCACGGTGACGTGGCCGCTGGGCAGGGTGTTGACGTCGCGGTTCCACTCCCCGACCAGCCCGGTGCGGTAGAGCACGCCGTCCTTGACCACCTGCGTGGTCAGGTTCGAGCCGACGACGACGGTGGCGGCCATCGCCGTGGCACCCCACCGCCGGCGCAGCAGCCCGACGCCGCACACCGCGAGGAAGCCGGTCACGAGCCACGGCGGCGAGCCGAGCAGCAGCACCGGCTCCACGGGCCGGTTGACCACGTCCTGGAACAGGTCGGCCGTGACGAAGACCAGCTCCTCGACGCGCTGCCCGGGCCAGGTGGTGACCATCGCCCACCAGACCAGCCAGGTGCCGAGGGCCACGGCGAGCACGACCACGAGGCCCGCGACGCGGGCGGCGGAACCTGCCGCGGGACGGTGCGGGGGTGTCGGGTGCTGCGGGGGCGTCGGGTGGTGCAGGAGCGTCGGGTGGTCCGGGCGGGCGTGCGCGTCGGCACGGGGCGCCACGAGCCCGTCGGAGGCCGGCATCCATGCAAACTACCTGGCCCGGGGTGCCGTCCAGGGCCGTCCGGGGGCCTCGACCCGGGTGATCTTCGGCCGGTGTCAGTGGCGGCACGTACGGTTCCCCTCGTGACCTCATCGACCTCCAAGAAGGCCCGGCCCGCGTACCGGTGCACCGAGTGCGGCTGGACCACCGTCAAGTGGGTCGGCCGCTGCGGCGAGTGCCAGGAGTGGGGCACCGTGACCGAGGACGGCCCGGCGGCGACCGGCCCCCGCACGGCGGCGGTGTCGCCCGCTCGCACGCCCGCCCGGCCCATCGCGGACATCGACGTGGAGTCGGCACGCGCCAACCCGACCGGCGTCGGCGAGTTCGACCGGGTGCTCGGCGGCGGCCTCGTGCCGGGGGCCGTGATCCTGCTCGCGGGCGAGCCGGGCGTGGGCAAGTCGACGCTGCTGCTCGCGGTCGCGAGCAACGTGGCGGACGGCGCGCTGGGCCCGGACGGGTTCGAGTCGCCCCGCACGGTGCTCTACGTGACCGGTGAGGAGTCCGCCGGGCAGGTCCGGCTGCGGGCCGAACGGATCGGGGCGCTGTCGCGCACGCTGCTGCTGGCCGCGGAGACCGACCTCGGCACGGTGCTGGGCCACCTGGAGGCCAACCAGCCCGACATGCTGATCGTCGACTCGGTGCAGACCATCGCGTCCTCGCAGGTGGACGGGGCCCCGGGCGGCGTCTCGCAGGTCCGGGAGGTCGCCGCGGCGCTGATCGCCGTGGCGAAGGAGCGGCAGATCCCCACGATCCTCGTGGGGCACGTGACCAAGGACGGCTCGGTCGCGGGGCCGCGCACGCTGGAGCACCTGGTGGACGTGGTCTGCCAGTTCGAGGGTGACCGGCACTCCCGCCTGCGGATGATCCGCGCGGTGAAGAACCGGTACGGCCCCACGGACGAGGTGGGCTGCTTCGACCTGTCGGAGGACGGGATCGTGGGGCTGCCCGACCCGTCCGGGCTGTTCCTGTCGCACGCCGGGTCGGGGGTGGCCGGCTCGTGCATCACGGTCACGCTGGAGGGACGGCGGCCGCTCGCGGTCGAGGTGCAGGGCCTGGTGGCGCCGAGCCCGCTGAACAACCCGCGCCGCGCCACCAGCGGCGTGGACTCCAGCCGGCTGGCGATGATCCTCGCCGTGCTCCAGCGGCACGGCGGGCTGCGGCTCGCGGACCAGGACGTCTACGCCTCCACGGTCGGCGGCGTCCGCATCACCGAGCCCGCGTCCGACCTCGCGGCCGCCCTCGCGCTCGTGTCCGCCCGGACCGGCAAGCCGCTGCCCGGTGCCACCGTCGCCGTCGGCGAGGTGGGCCTGGCGGGCGACCTGCGCCCGGTCGCCGGGCTCGACCGCCGCCTGGGCGAGGCCGCACGGCTGGGGTTCGCGCACGCGGTGGTGCCGCACGGGACCGGGGTCAAGGCGCCCGAGGGGCTCAAGCTCGTCGAGGCGACGCACATCCGCGACGCCGTGGAGTGGGCGCAGGGCCTAGGCGGTCAGGGCAACGGTGAGGTGGCCGGCAGATGACCGGTTCATGAAACCAACTGCTTGGCCCCTGGGGCACAGCGTAGGATTTCTTCGTGGCCACGACCTCCTCGCACACTGACGAGCTGCTCCGTGAGACCCTGGCCGCCGTCGCGCCCGGGACCGAGCTTCGCGACGGGCTGGAACGCATCCTGCGTGGCCGCACCGGCGCGCTCATCGTCCTCGGCCTTGACGAGGTCGTCGAGCAGATCTGCTCCGGCGGGTTCTCGCTCGACGTCGACTTCTCGGCGACCCGGCTGCGCGAGCTCTCCAAGATGGACGGCGCCGTCGTGCTCGACCGGCACGCCACCCGCATCCGCAAGGCCGCCGTGCAGCTGCTGCCCGACCCGACCATAGAGACCACCGAGTCGGGCACGCGCCACCGCACCGCCGAGCGCGTCGCCAAGCAGACCGGGTTCCCCGTGATCTCGGTGAGCCAGTCCATGCGGATCGTCGCCCTCTACGTTGGCGGCCAGCGGCACGTGCTGGAGGACTCGGACACGATCCTCGGCCGCGCCAACCAGGCCCTCGCCACGCTCGAGCGCTACCGGGCCCGCCTCGACGAGGTGTCCGG
Organism: Promicromonospora sukumoe; assembly: GCF_014137995.1. Lineage (NCBI taxonomy): Bacteria > Bacillati > Actinomycetota > Actinomycetes > Micrococcales > Promicromonosporaceae > Promicromonospora > Promicromonospora sukumoe. The sequence continues at coordinate 497,761 of NZ_JACGWV010000003.1, read as the reverse complement.
CACGCTCTCCGCGCTGGAGATCGAGGACCTGGTCACCGTGCGCGACGTGTGTTCCGTGGTGCAGCGCCTCGAGATGGTGGGGCGCATCTCCGACGAGATCGCGGGCTACGTGATCGAGCTCGGCGTGGACGGCCGGCTGCTCGCGCTGCAGCTCGACGAGCTGATCGGCGACGTCGGCTCGGACCGCGAGTTCGTGATCCGCGACTACGTGCTGAGCCGCAAGGACCGCACCCTCGGCGACGTGCAGGCGGAGCTGTCCGCGCTCACGTCGCAGGAGCTGCTCGACATGAGCCAGATCGGCCGCATCCTCGACCTGCCGGGCGGCGGGGACGCGCTCGACGCCGCCGTCGCGCCGCACGGCTACCGCCTGCTGTCCAAGGTGCCGCGCCTGCCGAGCGTCACGATCGAGCAGCTCGTGGGCCACTTCAGCAGCCTGCAGAAGCTCCTCGCCGCGAGCGTGGACGACCTCATGTCGGTCGACGGCGTGGGCGAGCAGCGCGCCCGGACGATCCGCGAGGGCCTGTCCCGGCTCGCGGAGTCGAGCATCCTCGAACGCTACGTCTGACCCGCGCGTCCCCCAGCCCGCTCGTGTCAGACCTACAGGTCCCCCGGGTGACCTGTGTGTCTGACACGGGCGGGAACGGTCAGGGCTAGCCCTTCGAGTCCGGCTCCGACGTCGCCTTCGAGTCCGCGTCCTTGCCTGCGTCCTTGCCCGCGCCGCCGTCCTGCGACTCGCTGGGGTCGGCGCTCGGGTCGCCCGACGCGTTCCCGGACGGCTCCCCCGACGGGTCCCCGGAGGACGACGGTGACGCGGACGGCTGCGGCACCGTGTACGTCAGCCGGACGACGTCGCTGGTCGCGCCGTCGACGCCGGCGAGCGCGACCTGCGCCGTGTACTCGCCTGGCTTGGGCCGGGGCTGGTCGTCCGCGCAGCCGGGCTCCGACCGGGCGTCGGACCAGCTCACGTTGGTGGTGTCCACGTCGCCGGGCCCGAGGAGGAGCAGCCGCTCCTCGTCCTGGTCGGCGCAGTCGGCGGACGACCAGGCCCGCTCCGCCGTCGGCTCGCCCACCTCGCCCTGGTAGACGGTCACGGCGAGGCCGTGCCGGGGAGCGTCGACCAGGCACTGCACCTGGCCCGTGTTCCGCACCGACACCGTGAACCGGACCGGCACGCCGGGCGTCACCGCCGTACGGTCAGCCGCGAGGCCGACGTCGAGGTCCTCGGGCGTGCACGGCGACGCGGCCGCGTTGGGGTCCACGGGCTCGGGCGGGCTGATCTTCTCCGCGGCGATCGGCGGGTCGGGCTGCGGCCAGGTGACGGCGACGCCGATCACGCCGAGCAGCACCACGACCAGCACCGCGATGAACCGTCCCCGGCGGGGCCGACCGCCGTCGGGGCGCGGCTCGACCGCGATCCGGCCCAGGGACTGCTCGGCCCGCTCCGGCGCACTGACCACCTGCTCGACCCCCAGAATCTTCGTGACACCCACGGCCTGACGTGCGATGACGGCCGCGGCACCAAAATACGACGCCGCGCCGGGACCGGAGGGCAGCCGCGCCGCCGAGTCGGTCACATGTCCTACTTCACAGCTTTGTCCGGTCCAGCCGGCCGGACGACACCCGGCCGAGCCCCTCCCAGGAACGCTTGGGCCGGGCCGCCCGCTCGACCCGGCCGACCGGCGCCCACCCGGTCGGCCGGGGCGCCCCGGGTGCGGCAGGATGGGTCCCCGTGACAGCAGGGGAGGCGACGCGGCGCACCGAGGTGCGGGCCGGCGTCGTGCAGTGGTTCGACGGCGCGGCGCGCGACCTGCCCTGGCGCGCGCCCGACCGCACCGCGTGGGGCGTGCTGGTCAGCGAGGTGATGCTGCAGCAGACGCCGGTGGTCCGGGTGGAGCCCGCCTGGCACGCGTGGCTGGAGCAGTGGCCCACGCCCGCCGACCTGGCCGCGGCCCCGACCGCCGACGTGCTGCGCGCGTGGGGCCGGCTGGGCTACCCGCGCCGCGCGCTGCGGCTGCAGGAGTGCGCCCGGAAGGTCGTGGAGCGGCACGGCGGCGTGGTGCCCCGCACCGAGGCCGAGCTGCTCGCCCTGCCCGGCGTCGGCGAGTACACGGCCGCCGCGGTGCTGGCCTTCGCCTACGGCAAGCGGTCCGTGGTGGTCGACACGAACGTGCGCCGGGTGCTGGCCCGCGCGGTGGGCGGCTCGGCGCTGCCCGCGCCGTCGTACACCGCCGCCGAGCGCAGGCTGGCGACGGCACTGGCCCCGGAGGGCGACGCCGACGCCGCGCGCTGGGCCGCCGCCTCGATGGAGCTCGGCGCGCTGGTCTGCACCGCGAAGGCACCGAAGTGCGGCGCCTGCCCCGTCGCCGGGCTGTGCGCGTGGCGACGGGCCGGATCGCCCCCGGACGCCCACGCCGACAAGCGCCGCACCCAGGCCTGGGCCGGTACCGACCGCCAGGCGCGCGGCCGGGTGATGGCGGAGCTCCGGCAGGCGTCCGAGCCCGTGGACCGGGCCCTGCTCGCGAGCCTGTGGCACGACCCCGCGCAGCTCGACCGCGCGATCGCCGGCCTGGTCGAGGACGGGCTGGCCGAGCAGGACGACGTCGGCCGGCTGCACCTGCCCAAGTAGCCTGCCGGCGTCAGAGCTCCAGCAGCATCCGCGAGTTGCCCAGCGTGTTGGGCTTCACGCGGGCCAGGTCGAGGAACTCGGCCACGCCCTCGTCGTAGGAGCGCAGCAGCTCGGTGTAGACCTCCGGGGTCACGGGCGTGCCGTCGATCTCGCGGAACCCGTGCGCGGCGAAGAAGTCCACCTCGAAGGTGAGGCAGAAGACCCGGCTCAGGCCCAGGTTGCGGGCGCGCTCGACGAGCGCCTCGAGCAGCGCGTGCCCCACCCGGCGGCCGCGCCAGTCCCGGTGCACGGCCAACGTGCGCACCTCGGCGAGGTCGTCCCACATCACGTGCAGCGCCCCGCAGCCGACGGCGTCGCCCTGCCCCGCGGGGTCGGTCGCCACGAGGAACTCCTGGACCGCCTCGTAGTACCCGACCATCTCGTAGGGCCGCAGGATGCGCTCCTGGCTGAGCGGCTGGACGAGGTCGCGGATGGTGCGCACGTCGGCGGGAAGGGCGGGCCGGATCACGGGCACGGCCGGCGCCTCGGGTGTCGTCACGGCCACACAGTACGGCGGGCCGCCGACCCGGCGCCCGCGGCGTACACCAGACGGTCCCCAGGGCGCGCGAGAAGACGGTCCCGCGGCGCGCGGGAGCCGACTGTGACGAACATTCACCCACGGGCGCACACGTGCCGCCACCAGGGGAAACGAATGGCAAATCGGAAAGTGAGCGAGAGAACATCCCAACACACCCCGGCGGCAAGGGCAAAGGTCTTGCCAAGTCACGGAATGCGTGGTGAGTTTGGCGCATGGCCTCTACTCGCCTGACCGCAGAAGCGAGGACCCAGGCACTGGCTGCGCTCGAAGCCAGTGTGAGTCCCGCCGCCGAGCTCGACGTGCTGGTGATCGGGGGTGGCGTCACGGGCGCGGGCATCGCCCTGGACGCGGTCACAAGGGGGTTGTCGACCGCCGTCGTCGAGGCACAGGACTGGGCCCAGGGCACCTCCAGCCGCAGCAGCAAGCTGGTGCACGGCGGCCTCCGCTACCTCCAGATGCTCGACTTCGAGCTGGTCCACGAGGCGCTCACCGAGCGCGACCTCCTGCTCCGGGACCTCGCACCGCACCTGGTGCGACCGGTCCCGTTCCTGTACCCGCTGGAGCACCGCGTGTGGGAGCGCGCCTATGTGGGCGCCGGCATCGCGATGTACGACGTGCTCGCGACGCTCACCCCCGGCCGCCGGCCCATGCCGTTCCACCGGCACCTGAGCCGGAACCAGATGGAGGCCAAGTTCCCGGACCTGGCGCACGACGCCGCCGTCGGGGCCGTCCAGTACTGGGACGCTTCGGTGGACGACGCCCGCCTGGTCGCGACCCTGATCCGCACCGCCGTCAGCTACGGCGCGCACGCCGCGAGCCGCACGCAGCTCGTCAGCCTCACGCAGGGCGCGACGGGCGCGGTGAACGGCGCGGTGGTCGTGGACCTGGAGACGGGCAAGGAGATCACCGTCCGGGCGCGGTCGGTCATCAACGCGACCGGCGTGTGGACCGAGGACACCGAGGCCCTGGCGGGTTCGGAGGGCGGCCTCCGCGTGCTCGCCAGCAAGGGCGTGCACCTGATCGTCCCGCGCGAGCGCATCCGGGGGCACGCGGGCCTGATCCTGCAGACGGAGAAGTCCGTGCTGTTCGTCATCCCGTGGAGCCGGTACTGGATCATCGGCACCACGGACACGCACTGGAGCCTCGACCCCACGCACCCGGTCGCCACGAGCACCGACATCGACTACGTGCTGGACCACGCGAACGCGGTGCTGGCGCACCCCCTGACCCGTGAGGACGTCATCGGCACCTACGCCGGGCTGCGCCCGCTGCTGCAGCCGGGCACCAAGGCCGGCACGAGCAGCGCGAAGGTCAGCCGCGAGCACACCGTCGCGTCGCCGACGCCGGGCCTCACCGTCGTCGCGGGCGGCAAGCTCACGACGTACCGGATCATGGCCAAGGACGCCGTCGACTTCGCCATCGGGCAGCGGGCCGCCGCGCTCCCGTCGATCACGCACCAGATCCCGCTCACGGGCGCCGTCGGGCTGCGGGCCGTGCAGCGCCAGGCGCGTACGTGGGGCAAGCGGTTCGGCTGGTCGCCCCCGATGCTGGACCACCTGCTGCACCGGTACGGCGCCAACCTGGCCGAGATCGTGGAGCTGTGCGACGCCGACCCGTCGCTCGCCAAGCCGCTCGAGCACGCGACCGCCTACCTGCGCGCCGAGGTGTACTACGCGGTCAGCCACGAGGGTGCCCTCCACCTGGAGGACGTGCTCGGGCACCGCACGCGCCTGGTCTACGAGGTGCGGGACAGCGGCACGGCGGCCGCCGAGGAGATCGCCGCCGTCGTCGGCCCGCTGCTCGGGTGGAGCGCGGCGGACGCCGAGCGCGAGGTCAGCGCCTGGCAGGCGCGGATCGACGCGGAACGCCAGGCCGCGCAGGAGCCCGACGACGAGGGCGCCGAGCGCGCGCGCCTGACCACACCGGACGTGGCGGCCATGCAGCCGCTCCGAAACTAGCAAGCCGCTCCGAGACCAAGGGAAAGCGAAGGACCACACCTACTCACTCAGCCGACGGGTCGCCGTAGAGGGACCGCCGGGACTACCTCCGTACGCCGACAGGGCTGTCGGCAGAAAGCGAGTCAGTGATGAACGCATTCACGGACATCATGGTGCCGGAGTTCCTCGGCACGATGATCCTGCTCCTCGGCGGTGCCGGCGTCGTGGCCAATGCCATCCTCCCCAAGAACAAGGGGTTCAACGGCGGCTGGCTGATGATCAACTTCGGCTGGGGTCTCGCGGTCTTCGCGGGTGTCTTCGTGTCGCTGAAGTCCGGCGCGCACATCAACCCGGCCGTGACCCTCGGCATCCTGACCAGCGGGGCCGAGGAGTTCGCACCCGGCGTGGCCGCCGACTTCCCCAACATGCTCATCTACTGGGGCAGCCAGCTCGTCGGTGCCTTCGTCGGCGCGGTCCTCGCGTACCTGGCCTACAAGCGGCACTTCGACGAGGATGCCGACCCGGCGGTGAAGCTCGGCGTCTTCTCGACGGGCCCGGCGATCCGCTCCTACGGGTGGAACTTCGTCACGGAGGTCATCGGCACGTTCATGCTGGTGTTCGTCATCCTGTCGTTCGCCAACTGGCCGGGCGACCTCGGGCCGCTGGCCGCCGCCCTTCTCGTGACCGGTATCGGCGCCAGCCTCGGTGGCCCGACGGGGTACGCCATCAACCCGGCCCGTGACTTCGGCCCGCGTATCGCACACTTCGTCCTGCCCATCCCGGGCAAGGGCTCGAGCGACTGGGCCTACTCGTGGGTCCCGGTGCTGGGCCCGCTCGCCGGTGGCGCACTCGGTGGCCTGCTGGCCGCCGCCGTCGCCGCCTGAGCCGCACCCCCCAGACAGACTTCGACACGGACAAGGGAGTCAACTCCGATGGCTGACTACGTACTCGCGATCGACCAGGGCACCACGAGCACCCGGGCGATCGTGTTCAACCACGCCGGGACCATCGTGTCCACCGGCCAGATCGAGCACGACCAGATCTTCCCCAAGGCCGGCTGGGTGGAGCACAAGCCGGAACAGATCTGGGACAACACGCGCCAGGTCGTGGGCCTCGCGCTGACCAAGGCGAACATCAACCACACGGACCTCGCCGCGGTGGGCATCACCAACCAGCGTGAGACCACGGTGGTGTGGGACAAGACCACCGGCAAGCCCGTCTACAACGCGATCGTGTGGCAGGACACGCGCACGCAGGCGATCGTCGACGAGCTCGCGGGGTCGGAGGGCGCCGAGAAGTACAAGGCGATCGTCGGCCTGCCGCTCGCCACCTACTTCTCCGGCCCCAAGGTGAAGTGGATCCTCGACAACGTCGAGGGCGCACGCGAGGCGGCGGACCGCGGCGACCTGCTGTTCGGCAACACCGACGCGTGGGTCCTGTGGAACATGACCGGCGGCGTCGAGGGCGGGGTGCACGTCACCGACGTCACGAACGCCTCCCGCACGATGCTCATGGACCTCGACACCCTGTCGTGGCGCGAGGACATCGCCTCCGACATGGGCATCCCGCTGTCGATGCTCCCCGAGATCCGTTCCTCGTCCGAGGTGTACGGGACCGGGCGGCCCCGGGGCATGGTGCCCGGCGTGCCCATCGCGGGCATCCTCGGCGACCAGCAGGCCGCGACGTTCGGCCAGGCGTGCTTCGAGGTCGGTACCGCGAAGAACACGTACGGCACCGGCAACTTCATGCTGCTCAACACCGGCACGGAGAAGGTGCCGTCCGAGAACGGCCTGCTCACCACGGTCTGCTACAAGATCGGCGACAGCGCGCCGATCTACGCGCTGGAGGGCTCCATCGCCGTCACGGGGTCGCTGGTCCAGTGGCTCCGCGACAACCTGGGCCTGTTCACCGACGCGCCCGACGTCGAGTGGTACGCCCGCAAGGTCGAGGACAACGGCGGCGCGTACTTCGTGCCGGCCTTCTCCGGCCTGTTCGCGCCGTACTGGCGGCCCGACGCGCGCGGTGCGCTCGTGGGGCTCACCCGGTACGTCAACCGCAACCACATCGCGCGCGCCGCGCTGGAGGCCACGGCGTACCAGACCCGCGAGGTCATGGACGCCATGAAGGCGGACTCCGGCGTGGAGCTCACCGAGCTCAAGGTCGACGGCGGCATGGTCGCCAACGAGCTGCTCATGCAGTTCCAGGCCGACCAGCTCGGTGTCGACGTCGTGCGGCCCGTCGTCGCGGAGACCACCGCGCTCGGCGCGGCCTACGCGGCGGGTATCGCCGTCGGCTTCTGGAAGGGCGAGTCCGACGTGACGGCGAACTGGGCCGAGGACCGGCGCTGGACGCCGGACATGGACGACAAGGAGCGCGACCGCCTCTACCGGAGCTGGAAGAAGGCCGTGACGAAGACCTTCGACTGGGTCGACGCCGACATCGGCTGACCGCACCACTCCGTGTCAGACGCTCAGGTCCCTCGGGGGACCTGAGCGTCTGACACGTTTCGGGGGGCACAGCGTTACGGCGCCAGGAACCGGCGTGCCGTCTCCACGAGCGTCTCCTTCTCGCCCTCCACCGTGAACCCCTCGTCGACCGCCGCGCGGCCCAGGAAGCCGTCGGTGAACAGGTACAGCCACGAGGTGATGCGGGCGGGCGTCAGGTCCGTGCGGATCTCGCCGGCGCGCTGGGCCCGCTCGACCCAGGGCCGGATCAGGTCCTGCTGGACGTCCGCGTCCTCGTCGAGCCGGGCCGCGACCTCCGGCAGGTGCATGACGCCGCCCACCGCGCGCACGAAGCCGGGCATCCGGGGGTCCTCGGCGTCGTCGGCGCCCTGCCGGATGATGTCGAGGACGACGCCCAGGGCGTCCGTCCGGTCCGCGTACCGCGCCTCGGCCTCGCCGGCCTCCTCGGTGCCCAGCGTCAGGATCGCGAGCAGGACGTCCAGCTTGGTCGGGAAGTAGTGGAAGAACGTGCCCGACCCGATGCCCGCCCGGCGGCAGATCGCCGCGGTGGTGGCGCCGTCGTAGCCGCGCTCCGCGAAGACCGTCAGCGCCGCGTCGATGATGACCAGCCGACGGGCCTCGTGCCGTGCGGGATCAACGGTCCGCGCCACGCGCGTCCTCGGTCGCGGCCGTGCGGCGCACCTGGATCCGGTCGTCCCGGACGCGTGCCACGAGGCCGAGCGCGGCCAGGTCGGCGTCCGCCTGGCGGCGGGCGGCGGCGTCCTTGCGCTCCTCCAGCCGACGGCGGAGCACGTCGTGCTCGGCGGCCGTGAAGCCCGGCCGGCCGTCGACCCAGCGCTCGAACAGCCGCTCGTGCGGGTCGGCGTCGTGCCAGGGCCAGCCGTGCCGGGTCAGCGCCTCCTGGACCTTCCCGGCCGAGAGGGTGTCGGTGTCGAGCCGCGCGCGCAGGCCGCCGTCGGGCCGCAGGAGCACCAGGTCCTCCTTGTCGCGGAACGCGGCGCCGACGTCGGACCGCTCGACCCACACCTCGCGCTCCTCCTGCCGGTGCTCGACGTGGTCGTCCGCGACGCTGAGCACCGGCGCCTCGCCCACCGTCATGAAGGCGATGAACGCGCCGCCCACCAAGCCGAGCCCGCCCAGGATGCCGAGCGTCCAGGGCAAGGACAGCGACTCGACGAGCCTGAGCAGCCCCGGCACGGGCAGCGGCGTCGCGTCGATGATCGCGGCCAGGCCGCCCGCCAGCGGCCCGGCGAACCAGCCGAGGATCACGCCGAGCGCGAGCACGCCCAGGCCGAGGACGGCGGGGAGTGCCGGGTGCTGGCGCACCTCGGTGGTCGTCATGGCTCAATTATTAGAGTGGGCACTCTATTAATGCAATCCATATCGCGAAAGTGGCGATGCGGCGGCGGAGCGTGCGGTCATAGGCTCACTCCGTGCCCATCAGCTACACGCTTCCCGGTGTCCATGTCACCGACCACTCCGTCGACGTCCCGCTCGACTGGTCCCAGCCGGACGGGTCGCCCACGATCTCCGTGTTCGCGCGCGAGCTCGTCGACCCCACCCGCCGCACCGAGGACCTGCCGCTCCTCGTGTTCCTCCAGGGCGGTCCCGGCGGCAAGGGCCCCCGTCCCACCGGCCCGGACGGCTGGGTGGGCGCGGCCCTCAAGCGCTTCCGCGTGGTGCTGCTGGACCAGCGCGGCACCGGGCGGTCGAGCGCCGTCCGGGCGGAGGCGCTGGCCGCCGTCGGCACGCCCGCGGAGCAGGCGGCGTACCTCGCGCACTTCCGCGCCGACAACATCGTGCACGACGCCGAGCACGTGCGGAAGACGCTCTTCGGGGGCCGGCGCTGGACCTCGCTGGGCCAGTCCTACGGCGGCTTCATCACCATGACGTACCTGTCGTTCGCGCCCGAGGGCCTGAACGCGAGCCTCGTGACCGGCGGCCTGCCGGGCCTGACGGCGTCGGCCCGGGAGGTCTACGAGCGCACCCAGCCGCGCGTCGTCGCCAAGAACGAGCGGTTCCGCGCGCGCTACCCGCACGTCACCAAGACGCTCGGCCGTATCGCCGACCGCCTCGCGGGCGGCGGCGTGGCGGAGCCCGGCGGCGACCCGCTCACCGTCCGCCGGTTCCAGACGCTCGGGATGGACTTCGGCATGCAGTCCGGGTTCGAGCGCGTGCACTGGATCGTCGACGAGGCGTTCGACTCACCGCACGGCGGCCCCCTCAGCGACACGTTCCGCGCGACGGTCGCCGCCGAGACGTCGTTCGCGACCAACCCGCTGTACGCGCTGCTGCACGAGTCGATCTACGCGCAGTCCCACACGGGCCCGACGGCGTGGGCGGCCCAGTCCGTGCGCGACGCCGACCCGGCGTTCGGCGAGGACGCGCGGCCCCTGCTGCTCACCGGCGAGATGATCTACCCCTGGATGTTCTCCGAGATCAGCGCCCTGCGGCCGTTCGAGGCCGCCGCGGACGCCCTCGCGCAGCGGCAGGACTGGGGCGACCTGTACGACCTGCACCGGCTCGCGGACAACGACATCCCGGTCGAGGCCGCCGTGTACTTCGACGACATGTTCGTCGACTCGTCGCTGTCGCTGGAGACCGCCGCGCACGTGGGCAACGTCGCGGCGTGGGTGACCAACGAGTTCGAGCACGACGGGCTGCGGCTCGGCGACGTCCTGCCCAGGCTGCTGTACCGCCTGGACGCGCGGGGCGGCCCGCTGCCCACGGAGTAGGCCCGCTCCCCTCGGAGTAGGCCCGCTCCCCTCGGAGTAGGCCCGCTCCCGTTCCTGGGCGACGCCTCTCTCCTTTGAGGCCTAAGTTTCTTCGCTTTGAGGCGGCTCAAAGCGAAGAAACTTAGGTCTCAAAGGAGAAGGCTTCCGGCGGACGACGGACGGGGCCCGACCCGTCAGTACGTGTACGTGTTCAGGGCCGCCACCGCGGCGGCTGGGTCCCCGACGTCGTAGCGGTCGACCGCCACGAACGTCGGCTTCTTGCGGGCCGCCGGCTGGCAGAACCGCTGGGCCCGGTCCAGGAGCCGCTCGTTGTCGGTCCGGGCCGTCACCTCGACCGGCACGTCCCGGAAGTGGTTCATCACGAACAGCGGCCGGAAGCCCGTCCCGGGGCTGGTGAGCGGGATGTTCGTGCCGGCGTCGTACCAGCGGCTGTAGCAGGACCAGTCCGAGTCGCCGATGCCCGGGCCCATGGACCAGTAGTTCTCCACGGTCCACTCGCGCTGGTACATGACGCCGAAGCTCTCCCGGGTCAGGCCCGCGCCCTCGTCGGCGGACCGGCTGTGGTCGCTGAGGATCAGCAGGCGGTCGTTGTCGGCGACGAGCCGGGCCATCGTGGGCCAGCCGTCCTCGCGGACGCCGGTGCGGTCGGGCCGGTAGAGCACGTCCGCCAGGCCGTCGACGCGGTCGAGCTCGGCGCGCAGCACGGCGGGCTCCACGTAGTCCTCCAGGAACACCGTGACGAACTGGTCGGGGTGCGCCTCCAGGAAGTCGACCATCCGCTGAAGGTCCACCCAGAGCGCGACCGGGCTGCTGACGAGGGTGCAGCTGTTGTGGCAGAGGATCGCGCCGTCGCCGGTCTGGTGGATGTCGAGCTGGAACCCGCGGACGCCGTCGGCGAGCTGCTGCTCGATCCCCCGCGTCTGGTTGGGCGCGAGGTTGATGAACGGGGGCGCGAAGCCGCCGTCCACCCCGTTCGCGTACGCGTTGTGCGCGGTGAGGAACGTCATCTGGTCCAGGGTGCGCTCGTCGGCGGGCGGCAGCGGGCCGGTCACCGGGCCGACCGGCGTCAGGTACCACTCGGCGAGCGGCCCGCCGCCCCCGACCGCGAGCTGCGCCGGGTAGTTCGCGCCGCCCGGCTTGGGGCTCACGGTGAGGTGGTCACCGGTGCCGGGAGCGCGAAGCAGGTAGCGGTCCCCGCCGACGTCGACCACCTCCCAGGCGGCGCCGGCCTCCCCGCAGCCGACCGTCCGGGCCTGGCCGCCCGAGCGGCCCAGGCACGTGCCCGACGCGTCGGTGCTCTCCAGGACGTGCGCCGATCCGTCGGCCCGCAGCGTCCACTGCTGGTGGTCCTCGTCGCCCTTCGGCCGGTGCTGCTCGACGGCGCCCCCGGCGTCCGCCGCGTTCAGCCCGGTCGTGGCGCTCTGCACGTAGTAGCTGCCCGACGGCGGCGCGGCCTGAGCCTCCGTCGCGAGCGCGGCCGACGTCGTCGGCAGGCCGAGAGCGCCCGCGGCCAGGGCCGCGACGACGACGAACAGGGAGCGGGAGGTTCTCATGGGTGGGACCGTCCTCGGGGATCGCCGTGAGCCACCGGCCGGACGCGCGGGGCCGGGTGAAATCACACCAGGCGGGGCCGCGCCCTGTCATCAGTGGTTCCCCCAACGCTCCGCCGTCGGCCCGGCTGCCGCGTTCTCCTTTGAGACCTAAGTTTCTTCGCTCTGGGGTGGCCCAAAGCGAAGAAACTTTGGTCTCAAAGGGGAGGGGTCAGCCCGGGACCCGGGAGAAGTCGGCAGCCAGCCAGCCAGCCCGGCGGAGGGTCAGCGCAGCCCCGGCAGCGACGCGACCACGTATCCGTCGACCTCGACGACGTCGCCCGGGGTCAGCGCGGGCTTGCCCGCCGGGTGGCAGAGGGTCACCTGGAAGCCGTCGGTCTGCACGCGGGCCGCGGTGAACCGCTGGCTTGTGCGCGCGACGGTGCGCTCCTCGATCGCGAGCACGACGCCGGTCAGGTGCGCGACGGCGTCGGTCGACGCGGCGTACGCGCCGGTGGGCTCGAAGACCAGGCCGGACACGTCGGCGTCGGCCTGCCCGATGACCTGGACGGAGTTGCCGAGCACGACGATCGAGACGGGGCCCGTGACGGGTGCCTCCGCGGTGCCGAGCAGGGCGAGCTCCTCGAGCTGGCAGGCGATCTCGGTGATCACCTCGTCGTGCTGGTTCACGAGCTCGGCGAGCACGAGGCCGCCGTCGACCGCCTGCGGCTCGGAGAGGATGGCGCCCGGCGCCGCGTAGAACGTGGGCGTGACCACCCGGACCAGGTCGCCCTCGGTGGTGATGATCAGGCGGGCACCGGACGTGTCGGTCCAGATGTGCACGCCGACCTCGCCGTCCTTCGCGATCGTCTCCGCCTCGGCGCGCGCGGATGCCACCATGTCGCGAAATTCGCTGCGTCGCCAGACGTCCAGTCCGATGCAAGCCAGGTTCGATGCCACGGTCGCCTACGCTAACCCGGCGACGCCGCGAGAGCCTCGACAGAGGGTCATACGTGCGTGTCAGACGTACAGGTCCTTCGAGGGACCTGTACGTCTGACACGGGGGTCAGTCGGGGGCGTGCTTGTCGAGGAACGCGTACACCTCGGTGTCGTCCACCCCGGGGAAGGCGCCGCGCGGGAGGGCCGCGAGGATCTGCTGGTGCATGCGCCCCGACGGCCAGGCCTCGCCCGACCAGCGTTCGGTGAGCTCGGGCGAGGGGCGCTGGCAGCAGGCCGGGTCCGGGCACGTGGAGACGCGCCGCACCTGCGAGTCGCGCCCGCGGAACCACTTGGCGTGCGCGTACGGCACCCCGACCGTGATCGAGAACGCGCCCGAGCCGCCGTCGGGCCCGCCCGTGGGCGACGTGGACCCCGTCTGGGTGGAGCACCAGAACGTCCCGGCCGGGGTGTCGGTGTACTGGTAGAACTCTGTGGCGCGGTCGCGGCGCTCGAACGCCTCGCGCGCCGCCCAGCGCCGGCAGATGAGCTGCCCCTCGATGGCGCCCGTGACGTCCTGCGGGAACGGCAGGCCGTCGTTCGCGTAGCCGCGGAACAGCGCGCCGTCGGCCCCCACGCGCAGGAAGTGCAGCGGGATGCCGAGGTGGTGCGTCGCGAGGTTGGTCAGCCGCATCGCGGCGGCCTCGTGCGTGATGCCGAAGGCGTCGCGGAAGTCCTCGACGGCGAGGTCACGCTCGCGCTTGCGGGACTCCAGGAACGGCACGGCCACGAACTGCGGCACCAGGCACGCGGCGGCGAAGTATGTGATCTCGACGCGATGCCGCAGGAACTCGCCGTAGGAACGCGGCCGGTCGTGCTCCAGCACGCGGTGCGCCAGCGCCTGCAGTGCGAGCGACCGCAGGCCGTGCCCGCCGGGGGTCGACGCCGGGGGCAGGTAGATGCGCCCGTTGCGCAGGTCGGTCACGGAGCGGGCGGACCGGGGCAGGTCGCCGACGTGCAGCAGCGTGAAGCCCATCTGCTCGGCCATCCGCGCCACGGTGCGGTGGGTCAGCGCGCCGCCCGTGTACCCGGCGGCCTTGACCATCTGCTCGGCGACGGCCTCGAACTGCGGGTAGTGGTTGTCGCGCGCCTCCCGCTCCAGGCGCAGGTCGGTGTTGGCCCGCCGCGCCTCCTCGGGCGTGGCGATGGCCATCTGCTCGCGCCGCGCCAGCTCGTCGTGCAGGCCCACGAGCTGTTCGAGCACCGGCATCGGCAGCTTCTGGCTGGGCTTGACGGCCGGCACACCGAGCGTGGTGAACAGGGGTCCGCGCTGTGCACGGTCGAGCGCGATCTCCAGCGCGGCGCGGCGCGACGGCGGCTCCGAGCTCAGCAGCTCGCTCATCGGGACGCCCAGCGCCTCCGCGATCGACCGGAGCAAGCCGAGCCGCGGTTCGCGGCGGCCGTTCTCCACGAGCGACAGCAGGCTCGGCGCCGAGCCCACCTTCTCGCCGAGCGCGTCCAGCGTGAGTCCCTGCGCGGTGCGCAGGTGCCGGATGCGCCGCCCCAGGGTGATCAGATCGGTCTCGCCGCCCGACGACGTCGGCTCGCCTCCCGCAGGCATGTCGCCCTCCGTTCGTGCTCGCGGGCGCGACGACGACGTCGCGCGCTGCCCGGGACGGGCCAGCAGTAACCCGCTCCTTCACACTACGTGAAGATCGGCGATTCTTGACAGCCCCGGGGCTGGAATTCCGGGCGATTCGCACCCCAGAGTGGAAACAAGCCCGCTACCGAGGCCCGCCGTCTGACGATCGGAGCTCCCATGTCCGTCCTCGCGAACCCCCGCCGAACCCGGCTCGTCGCCGAGCTCGTCGCCGACGTGACCATCGGCCAGGACTCCTCCACCGCGGACACCTCGGCGTCCACCGCGCACGGCATCCCGCCCGTCGGTGACCTGGACGTGCGCGACTGGGTCGCCCGCGTCGCCGAGCTCACCCAGCCGGACGAGATCGTCTGGTGCGACGGCTCCGCCGACGAGAAGCAGCGCCTGATCGACCAGATGCTGGCCGCGGGCACGCTCGTCGCGCTGAACCAGGAGAAGCGGCCGGGCTCGTACCTGGCGCGCTCCAACCCCGCCGACGTCGCCCGCGTCGAGTCGCGCACCTTCATCTGCTCGCAGGCCGAGGAGGACGCCGGCCCCACCAACAACTGGGTGGCCCCCGCCGACATGCGCACCGAGCTGAAGGGCGTCTTCGAGGGCTCGATGAAGGGCCGCACCATGTACGTGGTGCCCTTCTCGATGGGCCCCGTGGGCGGCCCCATCTCGCAGGTCGGCATCGAGCTCACCGACTCGCCGTACGTCGTCGTCTCGATGCACGTCATGACGCGCGTCTCGGACGAGATCCTGCGCCTGATCGACGCCGGCCAGCAGTGGGTCCCCGCCGTCCACTCGGTGGGCGCGCCCCTGGCCGACGCCGCGGACGACGTGGCCTGGCCCTGCAACGACACCAAGTACATCGTGCACTTCCCGGAGACCCGCGAGATCTGGTCGTACGGCTCCGGCTACGGCGGCAACGCCCTGCTCGGCAAGAAGTGCTTCGCGCTGCGGATCGCCTCGGCGATGGCGCGCGACGAGGGCTGGCTCGCCGAGCACATGCTGCTGATCCGCATCACGTCGCCCGAGCAGCGCCAGTACCACCTGGCCGCCGCCTTCCCGAGCGCCTGCGGCAAGACGAACCTCGCGATGCTGCAGCCCACCATCCCGGGCTGGAAGGTCGAGACCCTCGGCGACGACATCGTCTGGATGCGCCCCGGCCCCGACGGCTCGCTGCGCGCCATCAACCCCGAGGCCGGCTTCTTCGGCGTCGCGCCGGGCACCGGCATCGACACCAACCCGACCGCCGTGGCGACGTTCGACCGCGACACCATCTTCACGAACGTCGCGCTGACCGACGACGGCGACGTCTGGTGGGAGGGCCTCACGCCCGAGCCCCCGGCGCACCTGACGGACTGGCAGGGCAACGACTGGACGCCCGCCGACGCCGACGAGCGCCCCGCGGCGCACCCGAACTCCCGCTTCACGGTGTCCGCCGCCCAGTGCCCCACCATCGCGGACACCTGGGAGGACCCGGCCGGCGTGCCGGTCGACGCGATCGTGTTCGGCGGCCGCCGCGCCAGCAACGTGCCGCTCGTGGCGCAGTCGTTCGGCTGGGAGCACGGCGTCTTCATGGGCGCCACGATCTCCTCGGAGCGCACGGCCGCCGCCGAGGGCGCGCTCGGCGAGCTGCGCCGCGACCCCTTCGCGATGCTCCCGTTCTGCGGCTACAACATGGCCGACCACTGGGCGCACTGGCTGGAGGTCGGCGCGGGCATCGAGGACGCCAAGCGCCCGGAGATCTTCCAGGTCAACTGGTTCCGCCGCGGTGACGACGGACGCTTCCTCTGGCCCGGGTTCGGCGAGAACTCGCGCGTGGTCGAGTGGATCGTCGGCCAGGTCGAGGCGGGCCGCGGCCTGCGCGAGGACACCTCGGTGTCCACGCCGGTGGGCAGCATCCCCGCCCCGGGCACGCTGAACCTGGACGGCATCGACGTGCCCGACGCCGACCTGGCGGCACTCTTCGACGTGCCGACCGGGCCGTGGCAGGCCGAGGCCGAGCTGACCGAGGAGTTCTTCGACCGGTTCGGCGACCACACGCCCGCCGCCCTGCGCGCCCAGCTGGACGCCCTGCGGGAGCGGCTGGCCCGATGATCTCGGGCGGCTGACGGCGCGACCTTCCTGGGTGGCTCCCTGTCGCGCCGTCAGCCGTCCGAACAGATTTCCCCGGCCGGGTTATTGAGGCATCCCGGCCGGGGATCTCCTTTGTCCACAGGCCTGTTTTCCACAGGCCTGTGGACATCGACCCACGTCAGTAGCGCATCCCCATGAGCCCGCGGACGTCGTCCAGGGTGCGGTCCGCGATCTCGTTCGCCCGCGCGTTGCCCCGGGCGAGCACCTCGTCCAGGTACCGCAGTCCGGCGGAGGCGAGCTCCCGCCGTCGGGCACGCAGGGGGCGCAGGCCCTCCACGGCCGCCTCGGTGACCAGGGCCTTGAGGCGCCCCGCTCCCCCGGCGCCCACCTCGTCGGCGAGCGCCTCCGGGGTGCCCCCGGTGAAGTACGCGCCGATCTGGAGCAGGTTGGCGATCTCCGGCCGCCGCTCCGGCTCGTACGTGATGGCGCGCTCGGCGTCGGTCTTCGCGCGCTTGAAGAACCTCGCCGTGTCGTCCTCCGAGGCCCGCAGCTCCAGCGCGTTGCCGCGCGACTTGGACATCCGGCGGCCGTCGTCGCCGAGCACGGTGGTCGACGGCGCGATGAGCGCGTCCGGCTCGGGGAAGTACGGCCGGGCGGCGCTATATCGCTGGTTGAACCGCCGCGCGACGGTCCGGGTGATCTCCAGGTGCGGAAGCTGGTCCACGCCCACCGGCACGAGGTTGCCGTGGCAGAACAGGATGTCGGCGGCCTGGTGCACCGGGTAGGTGAGCAGCAGGCCGGAGATGCCGCGCTTCTGCCGCAGCACGGCCGCCTCCGCCTCAGCCTTCACCGTGGGGTTGCGCTCCAGCTCGGACACCGTGACCAGCGACAGGAACGGCAGCAGGAGCTGGTTCAGCGCAGGCACCGCCGAGTGCGTGAAGACAGTGCTGCGCTCCGGGTCCAGGCCCGCCGCGAGGTAGTCGAGCAGCACCTCGCGGACGGTCGCGGGCAGGTCGCCGGCGTCGTCCCGGTCGGTGATGACCTGGTAGTCGGCGACGATGAGGAACACCTCGACGCCCAGGTCCTGCAGGCGCACGCGGTTCGCGACGGTCCCCATCAGGTGCCCCAGGTGCAGGGCCCCGGTGGGGCGGTCGCCGGTCAGCACGCGGTACTCCCCCGGGTTTCGGGCGATCCGGTCCTCCAGCACGGCGGTGCGCTCGCGCGCCGCGAGGGCCGAGCGGGTGGTGGCCCGCTTCTCGCGGGCGGCACCGAGGTCGTGCAGGGTAGCGGTGTCGTGCGGGGTGGCGGTGTCGTGCGGGGTGGCGGGGGCGGACGACGTCGGGGCCGCCTCGGGCGGCATTGTCACGGACATGTGGGTCTCCTTCGGGCGAGGAGCAGCCCGCGCACGACATCGGGCACAGAAAAAGTCCCGGGCTGCGGCGGGCAGCTCGGGACTTCTGTGCGGGTGGGCGCGTCAGGTCACGGCTGCGAGTGCAGCCGCCACCAGTTGAGCCCGTGCGTCATGTCGTCAGGGTAGGCGGGGCGCCCGACGGCGGGCAAGGGCGGCCTGCCCGACGGCGGACGACGGCGGCGGACGACGCCGCGCCGTCGGGCAGCGAGAATGGACCCGTGCCGCAGCAGCCTGACGCCCCCGTGCCCGCGAACCCCCTGGCCCACATCGTGTACTTCGAGCCGCGCATCCCCGGGAACACCGGGTCCGCGATCCGGCTCGCTGCCGTGACCGGCGCGCGGCTGCACCTCGTGGAGCCGCTGGGCTTCGACCTGTCGGAGGCCAAGCTGAAGCGCGCCGGCCTCGACTACCACGACCTCGCCGTCATGGACGTGCACCCGTCGCTCGACGCGGCCCTCGACGCACTGCCCGAGGCCCGGGTGTTCGCGTTCACGACCCGCGCGACCACCCGGTTCACCGACGTCGAGTACCGGCCGGGCGACGTGCTGCTGTTCGGACCCGAGCCCACGGGTCTGCCGCCCGAAGCCCTGAAGCACCCCCGCGTCACCGACGAGCTGCGCATCCCGATGCTGCCGGGCCGCCGGTCGCTCAACCTGACCAACGCGGCGTCGATCGCGGTCTACGAGGTCTGGCGCCAGACGGGCTTCTCCGAGGGAGCGTGACGTTGAGTGCTGGGCTTTCGCCCTGCACATGCGATCCGCAGGGCGAAAGTCCAGCACTCAACGAGGTCGGTTACGGGCGCACCACCAGGACGCGGCCCGGGGCCAGCTCGTAGCGGCCGGGCACCACGCCCGGGCTCGACGGGCCCGCCTGCGCGACCACGGTCACGGGCGGCTCGCCCACCACGCGGTCCGACGTCGGGAACCAGGTACGGCCCACGCTGACCAGGATCAGCATGCCGTCGATGTGCCCGGCCGGGCTGAACGTCGCCGAGCCGTCCGGGTAGCGGCCGACGCCGGCGGCGGCGAGCCGGTCGGCGGTGCCCACGACGTCGGGTACCGCGATACCCACCTCGCTCACGGACAGCAGGTCGCCCGGCCCGAACGGTGCCGACGGGCTGGGCTGGGTGCCGGACGCGGGCGGGCTCGAGGCCTTCGCCCCCGCGCCGCGCCCGGCACCCAGGTCTCGGGGAAGATCACGGCGCGCGATGACCTCCAGGACGGAGCGGTCCGGCCCCGGGAAGTACAGCGACCGCGCGTTCCAGGCGTCCTGCGCCTCGAACTCCGTGCGGTCGCCGTCGCCCAGCAGGCCGGGCCCCGCTGTCAGGAAGGCGCGGGCGGCGTCGAACCGCGCGTCGTCGACCAGGAACGCGTAGTGCTGGTCGCCCGCGGCGTCGGCGTCCTCGTGGAAGCGCAGGACCGTGCGGCCGACGGTGACCTCGACCGCGCCGATCTCCTTGCTGACCGGCAGGCCGAGGACCGTCTCGTAGTACGCGGCGGTCCCCGCGGTCGAGCGGTTCACCGTGTCGACGCTGAGGATCTCCATGCGACCCAGCCAACAACCTCAACAACGGTTGAGGTCAAGAGCACGAGGTCCCGTCGTGCTCGTGCTACGACAGCAGCCAGGAGGCGGCGCGGCGCAGGAGCTCCTGGTGCCCCTCCGACGCGAAGGAGCGGACGTCGTGGCCCAGCGCCGAGTACACGCTGCGGCCGCCGTGCTCCTCGTTGACCCACAGGACGGGGTGCGGGGCGCCGTCGTCGTCCAGGGTGGTGCCGAGCACGCGCGTGCCCGAGGCGACACGAAGATGGCAGTACCGCTCGTCGAAGGCCTCGACCACGCTCAGGCCCTCGGTCATCGGGTGGCCGATCGTCAGCTCGAAGCGGGCCGTGCCGATCGGCGGGTGCATCGACTCGCCGGGAACCCAGCGGCCACCCAGCACCGCCTCCCAGTCGGGCGCGTCGTAGAAGGTGTTCGCGGCCTGGTGCAGCCCGAGCACGGCACCCCCGGCCCGCGCCCAGCCGGCCAGCCGGTCGTGGAAGCCGCGCCAGTCGTCGTCAGACCCGTCGAATTCGGCGTCGCGTCGGCCCGTGCCGCCGTTGACGACCAGCAGGTCCACGGAGTCCAGGTCCTCCAGCGCACTACGGAAGAGCCCGCGCACCTCGACGGCACCCAGCTCGCCGAGCACCCCGGCCGCCGCGTGCGACGTCGCCGCGTGGTCGTGCCAGGGGTCCTCGTAGCGTCCACGGCCGGAGAGGATCAGGATGCGGCGTTGCGTCATGCGCCCGATCCTCCCACCCGCGCCGGAAACCCCGGACGCGGCCGCTGCCGGTGGATGATCCGGGAGCCGAACGTAGGGTTGGTCGCGCGATCAGGGCTCAGAGAGCGACCAGACCTACGTTCGACGCCTACGGGGTGATCAGTAGCTTGCCGCGGGCGGCGCCCGTGGCGAGGCGGTCGAACGCCTCCGCGGCCTCGTCGAGCGAGTAGCGGCGGTCGACGACGGGGCGCACCGCGCCCGAGACGAGCAGCGCCGCCAGCTCGTCCAGGTCGGACCGCCGGTTCGGGTGCCAGGCGAAGGTGCCCATCCTGGTCCCGGTCAGCCTGCCGACCACCGGGCCGAGCAGCGCCTTCTCCGCGAAGGACCCGATCCGCCGCGCGATCAGCACGTACCGGCCGCCCGGGGCCAGGCAGCGACGCAGCGCGACGAGGGACCGGGTGTCGGCGATGTCCAGGACCACGTCGAACCGCCGGTCGGAGCGCGTGACGTCCTGCCGGGTGTAGTCGATCACCTCGTCCGCGCCCACCTCGCGGAGCAGGTCCAGCTTGCCCCCGTGGTCGACGGCGGTGACCACCGCGCCGCGGGCCTTGGCGATCTGCACCGCGAACGGCCCCACGCAGCCGCCCGCGCCGTTGATCAGCACGCGCTCGCCGGCCTTGATCGGCCCCGCGGCGCGCAGGCCCTGGAGCGCGAGCGAGCCCGAGTGCGGCACCGTGGCGGCGTCGTCGAACGCGACCTGCCCCGGGAGCGGCGCGAGGGCCGACGCCGGGACGCACACCCGGTCGGCGAGCGACCCGTGGCCGCTGTCGAAGAGGTCGGCCCAGACGCGGCCGCCCGGGCGCAGGCCGGTCACGTCGGCGCCGACGCGCTCGACGGTCCCGGCCACGTCGAGCCCGACCCGGAGGTTCGCCGGGCGCACCAGGCCCGTGGCCAGGCGGGCGAGTCGGGGCCGGCCGAGCAGGTGGTCGACGTCGGCCATGTTCAGCGAGGCGGCCTCGACCCGCACGACCGCCTCGCCCGGGCCCGGCTCGGGCGCGTCGAGCGTCGCCAGCCGGAGCACGTCGGGCGGGCCGTAGCGGTCGCGGACGACGGCCCTCACTCGGCGCCGCCCGCGCTGGTCGAGCCGGTCGCGCTCTCCACGCCCTCCGCATCGGCCGCACCCCCCGGCGCCCGCCGCAGCGCGAGGAAGTCGGTGACCTTGAAGAGCCGCGCGACCCGCCGGTCCGCCGCGCTCAGGTAGGGCAGCGCCTCGGCCGGCTCGACGATCTCCGGGGTCACCACGTAGGTCTGCCCGTCGACCAGCAGCTCCGCGGAGCCGGCCGCCCGGACGTTGCGCAGCCAGTCCACGCCGGCGCCGTACGGCAGGTACACGAGGAAGTCGTCGTCCATCGGGTACACGCCGATCGGCGTCGCGTACCGCGCCCCGGACCTGCGCCCGACATGGCGGATCAGGTCGTTGGACGAACCGGCCTTCCCTGCGTCGCGCAGCGTCCGGCGGTTGGTGACCCGGCGGTTGAACCGGCGGACGACCGCGAGACCTCGCCGGTTCTTGGTGCGCATGACCAGCACCAGCGCCACGAACGCGGCGAGCCCCAGCACGAGAAGAGCCCCCACTACCCACAGGATCCAGGTCCACATGACGCACCACCTTTCCGGAGGAGACTTACGGCGTAAGCCTTACGTCGTAAGGTAGGACCGGCGCCAGGCCCCGTCAAGGGTCGGCGGACGTAGGATCGCGAGACCATGACTTCCCCGCAGACCACAGGCACGCCACCACGGACCACGCTGACCCGCGCCCGGGTGCTGGAGTCTGCGGTCGCCCTGGCGGACCGGGACGGCCTCGGGGCGCTCACCATGCGGAGCCTGGCCCGCGAGGTCGGCATCGAGGCCATGTCGCTCTACCACCACGTCGCCAGCAAGGAGGACCTGCTGGACGGCGTCGTGGACGTCGTCGCGGCGGAGATCCAGGACGCGGTCGCCCAGCTCGACCCCCTGCCGGACGACGCGCCGTCGTCCGCGTGGAAGCCCACGATGCGCCGGCAGATCCTCACGGCGCGCGCGGTGCTGCTGCGCCACCCCTGGGCGTCGACCGTCCTGGAGTCCCGGACGTCGTTCAGCCTGCACATCGTCCGGTACTGCGACTCGCTGCTGGGGCTGATGCGGCGCGGCGGCTTCTCCTGGGACCTGGTACACCACGCGATGCACGCCCTGGGCAGCCGCGCGTTCGGGTTCTCCCAGGAGCTCTTCGAGCCCGACGGCGCGACCGCGGGCTCGGCCGCCGACGGCGGGGCCAGGGAGGGCGCCGACGACGAGGCGGCCGCGATGCTGCAGCAGATGGCCGACCAGGTGCCGCACATGGTCCAGATGCTCGCCGAGGTGGCCCACGACGAGCCGGGCGCCACCCTGGGCTGGTGCGACGACCAGACCGAGTTCGAGTTCGGCCTCGACCTGATCCTCGACGGGCTCGACCGGCTCAGCGCAGCGGGTCGAACGGCCTGATCTCCTCCGGCGTCTCCCCCGTCGTGATCTGTGCCGCGAGGGCGCGGCCGGTGGCCGGGCCGAGCACCATGCCCCACATGCCGTGACCGCCCGCCACGTAGACGCCGGGCGCCGCCGTCCGGCCCACGAGCGGCAGCCCGTCCGGCGTCACGGGCCGGGAGCCGACCCACTCGTCGGCCCGGGAGTCCAGGTCGACGCCCTCGAAGAGGCCGCGGACCGAGTTCACGATCGCCTCGATCCGGCGCGGCTGGAACGGCTCGTCGGGCCCGCGGAACTCCATGGTCCCGGCGATCCGCAGCCGCCCCTGGTACGGGGTGCAGGCCACGCGGCGGGCCGGGAAGTAGACGGGGTGGTCGATCGGCGGGCCGGAGACGGGCACGCTGAACGAGTAGCCGCGCCCCGCCTGCACGCGCGTGCGGACGCCGAGCCGCCGGGTCAGGTCCGGGAGCCACGCGCCCGTGGCGACGACGACGGCGTCCGACCGGAGCGTGTCGTGGCCGGCGACGTCGACCTCGGCGCCGCCGCCCGCCCGCGTCCGGACGTCGGTGACCCGGGCGTCCGTCAGGACCTTGGCGCCGCGCGCGCTGACCGACGTCGCCAGCGCCTCCACGTACGGGCCGGGCTCGATGTACCGCTGCCCCTCCAGGGTCCAGGTGGACCGGACGGCCCGGGAGAGGTGGGGCACGCGGACGCCGTCGGGCACCCGGGACAGCGCGATCTTCTGGCCGGCCTTCGCCACGGCGCGGAGCTCGTGGACGAACGGGCGCGACTGCTGCTCGCGCTCGAACCCGACCACCCAGGGGCTGTCGTACGAGGTCGCGTGGACGCCGCCTGACTCGAGCTCGTCGTACGCCTCCAGGGCCAGGCGGTCGATCGGGGTGAGGGCGGCCATGGCGCGCTGCCACGCGCCGGGCGTCGCGTGCGCCATGAACCGGGCGAGGAAGCCCCAGAGCGCGCGGTCGAACCGGAAGGGGACGCTGAGCGCGGCGTCGGGGTCGAGCATCGCCTTCGGGCCGTAGGCCCAGAGCGACGGGTCGGCGAGCGGCATCGCCATCCCCGGCGTCAGCCAGCCGGCGTTCCCCCAGGAGGACCCGGACGCGACGCCGTGCCGGTCCAGGACCGTCACCTCCACGCCACGTTCCTGCAGGTGCCAGGCTGTCGCCAGGCCGACCATGCCGGCCCCGACCACGATCGCGGACTTCGTCTCGGTCACGTTGGTGCTCCTTCTCGCGAGTGCAGTACCTCCCAGTACCCCTCCCCGTCGAGCGGCGGACCCCCTCATGGTCCGCCGCCCGGGCCGATTCGGCGCGACGGCCCCGTGAAGTGCGGTGGAACACGGGGTGTGGAGAGGCCGACGCCGCCGGCCCCGGGTGCGATCCCGGGCCCGACGGCGTCGTACGTCCGCGCCGGACCCGTCAGCCGAGCGGGCGCGCCAGCGGCTCGATCGCCGCGATCTCGTCCGCCGTCAGGGGTCCCGCCGCGAGCGCCGCGACGTTGTCCTCGAGCTGCGCCACCGACGACGCGCCGATCAGCGCGGAGGTGATGCGCTCGTCGCGCAGCACCCAGGCGAGCGCGAGCTGCGCGAGCGTCTGCCCGCGGCCGGCGGCGATGTCGTTGAGCGCCTTGGCGCGGCCCAGGTAGTCCTCGGTGAGGGCCCGGTCCGAGAGGAACGGCGAGTCGGAGCGGGCCGCACGCGACCCGGCCGGGGCCGCGCCGGCGAGGTACTTGCTGGTCAGCAGGCCCTGCTGCAGCGGGGAGAACACGATGGTCCCGACGCCCAGCTCGCCGACGACGTCGAGCAGCGACTCGCTCTGCACGCCGTCGTACCCGTCCTCGTGGGCGGGGTTCTCGATGTGCCGGTTGAACATCGAGTAGGACGGCTGGTGGATGAGCAGCGGCACGCCCAGCTCGCCGAGGATGCGCGCGGCGTCACGCGTGCGCGCCGGCGAGTAGTTGGAGACGCCGACGTACAGCGCCTTGCCCTGCTGGACCGCGGAGGCCAGCGCGCCCATGGTCTCCTCGAGCGGCGTCGAGGGGTCGGGCCGGTGGTGGTAGAAGACGTCGACGTAGTCGACGCCCATCCGGGTCAGCGACTGGTCGAGGCTGGCCAGCAGGTACTTGCGGGAGCCGTGGTCGCCGTAGGGGCCGGGCCACATGTCGTAGCCGGCCTTCGTGGACAGGACCAGCTCGTCGCGGTACGGCTTGAGGTCGGCGGCGAGGTGCCGGCCGAAGTTCGCCTCGGCCGCGCCGTAGGACGGGCCGTAGTTGTTCGCGAGGTCGAAGTGCGTGACGCCCAGGTCGAGCGCGCGGCGCAGGATGGCGCGCTGCGTGTCGAACGGGCTGGTGTCGCCGAAGTTGTGCCAGAGCCCCAGGGACAGCGCGGGCAGGTCCAGACCCGAGCGGCCGGTGCGGCGGTACTGCATGGTGTCGTAACGGTCCTCTGCTGCGAGGTACCGGGATGCGAGAGGCATGCGGCCATCGTGGCACGGGAATCCTGTGCTCCCGGACCACCGTTCCCTGCCATGATGCGCGTCATGTCTGCGCAGATCTTCGACCTGGTCGTCCGCCGGACGTGGCGCGTCCCCCTCACCGCGGTCTCGACCGGCGACGCCGCCTCGGTCGCCCGGCGGTTCGACACCGTGCTCCTGACCTCGGGCTACAAGGCCTCGGGCCGACTGCTGGGCTACCTGGGCTCCCTGGCGCCGCAGGACGCGCGGCTGGTGGCGGTGCAGACCCTCGCCGTCGTGCACGAGGCGGTCGGCGCCCACGTGCAGCACAACACGTACTTCCAGGACTTCCCGCAGAATGTGCCGGACACCCTGGACTTCTGGGTGTCGTGCCTTCGGGATGCGTTGGAGCGAGCCCCGGACGCCGAGGAGATCCTCGCGCGTCAGGGGAAGGTCAACCTGCTCGCACTCCCCCGCTACGGCCGCTACCAGCACACCTACGAGGAGATGGTGGCGGCGCACGATACCTTCGTGCCCGCGCTGAGCGACCGGCGCACGGTGCTCGACGTCGGCGGCACGCTCGACGAGGAGGCCCACCGGCTCTACCTGCACCTCGCGGGGAGCACGACGCCGCTGTCCGACGCCGACCTCGCCGCGCTCGCGCTGCTGGCCCAGCACTGCGGCGGCATGGAGCAGCCAGCGACGGTCCCGCTGCGGACGGCGCGCGCGATCGTCAACGCCACGCACCTCCTGTACGGGCGGGAGCCCCAGGTCGACACGGTCACCGACGTCCTGCGGCTGGCGTGCGCGCTGTCCGGCGGGGACGTGACGCTCGAGACGGCGACGCGGTTCCGGTCGCTGCCCCGGCCGGTCCGGCGTGTGCTGCTCGGCGCGCTCGACGCCGTCGTGGAGGCGTCGCCCACGAAGCTCGGTGATGTCGCCGCGCACCGCGAGAGGTGGAAGCGGCTCGGCGAGCGGCTGCACCCGCACGAGCACCCGGCCCTGCCGTCGGCGGCCCGGGTCTTCGCCGTCGCGCGCGGTGACGAGGACGCGCCGTCCCTGGCCGCCCGGGTCGAGCGGTCGCTCGCCTCGGGCTCCCGGGCGGAGGCGCTGCGGCTGCTCGCCGCGGCGCCCGGCACGTTCGTGCGGCGGGCGGACCACCTGCTGCGCTCGGCGGCGGACGACGCCGAGGCGGCCGCCGTGGCCGACGCCCTCGAACGGGCGCTGCCCGGGGTGTCCGGCCGGGTCGTGCTCGGGCTCCGCGAGCACCTGGAGAACCGGCGGAGGGCGGACGCGCGGCGGGCGAACGGCGACCGGCGCGTCTTCGTCAACCGGGCAGGCGGGGCGTGGGCCGTGCCCGACGAGCGCGCGGACCTGCCCGCGGACGCCCTGACGGCGCTGGCCCTGGCCTGCGACGCCGAGGTGCTCCGCCGGGTGCCGAGGCCGCAGGACCTAGTGGTCGAGCCCGATCTCCTCGACGTGGCCCTCCCGCTGTCGGCGCGGGCCCGGCCCGACGGCGCCGGGGTGCTGCCTCGCGGCTCGCGGACCCGGGTGACCGGCGAGCTGCTGCGGTTCTTCGTGCACTGGCGGCAGCAGGCCGTGGACACGGACCTCGACCTGTCGTGCCTGCTGCTGGACCGCGACTTCGCCGACGCCGAGCACGTCTCGTGGACGCGGCTGCGCGGCGGGGGCTTCGTGCACTCCGGCGACGTCACCGAGGCCCCGGACGGCGCCACGGAGTTCGTGGACGTCAGGCTGTCCGGCATCAGGCGCGACGTCGTCGTGCCGGAGGTGCACGTGTACTCGGGAGAGCGGTTCGACGAGGTCGCCGAGGGTTTCTTCGGGTTCATGACCCGCGACGTCGCGCAGGCCGGGCTGCCGTTCGAGCCGGCGACAGTGCGCCTGAAGTCCGACCTGGCGGGCCGGGGCCGGGTCGCGATCCCGGCTGCCTTCCTGCGTGCGGAGGACGGCTGGGAGGCGCTCTGGCTGCACCTGAACCTCGGCGGGAGGTCGAGGTTCAACACCGTGGAGGGGCACCGCGTCACCACGACGACGCTGGTCCGGGACATCGCGGCGCGCCGGTACCTCACGGTGCGCTACCTGGTGGACCTGCTCCGGGCCGACGGCGTCAAGGTGCACCACGAGGTGCCGCACGGGGCCGGACCGGTGACGTATCTCGGGTTCGGCGCCCCGGAGGACCTGCCGGAGGGCTCCCACGTGGTCACGCCGCAGAACCTCCTCGACCTGGTGCCCGCCTGACGTCTAGGGTGTCGCCCGGGCGAGGCCATGCGGCGACTTCCTTCTCCCTCTCTGGATAACCTAGCCGCCGCGCTCTCCTCGCCCGCTCTCTTTGCCCGGCGTCGTCGACCCCGGGTGTTGACCACAGCGGTTGCTGCCAGGACGGGCGTGCTCCTGGCAGCAACCGCTGTGGTCAAGGCATCTGGCCCCGGTTAGGTGAGCGGGTCAGCAGTAGAGGTTGCCGCCCGGGTCGACGCCCAGGGCGCTCGTGAAGCGCAGGTAGGTGTCGATCCGGCTCTGGACCTGTGCCGGGTTGCCGCCGTTGCACTCGATGGAGCCGTTGATGCTCCGGATCGTCTCGCCGAAGCCGGCACCGTTCACGATGGCGTTGTGCGGCGTCATGGTGCCCGGGCCGTTCTGGGTGTTCCAGTACCAGAGGCCGGTCTTCCAGGCGATCGCCGAGTTGGTCGAGACCAGGTTCGGGTTGTTCAGCAGGTCGATGCCGAGGGCGTCGCCCGCGGCCTTGTAGTTGAAGTTCCAGCTGAGCTGGACGGGCCCGCGGCCGTAGTACTGGGCGTTGCCCGCGGGGCAGCCGTACGGCTGCGTCGTGTCACAGTAGTGCGGGTAGTTCGCCGTGTTCTGCTCGACGATGTGCACCAGCCCGCCGGTCTCGTGCGAGACGTTGGCGAGGAACGCCGCGGCCTCACGCTTCTGGACGGTCTCGCTGCCGCTGTTCGCGAACCCGGGGTAGGCGCTGAGCGCGTCGACCAGACCCGCGTACGTGTAGAACGAGTTCCGGTTGGGGAAGAACGAGTTGAACTGCGCCTGGCTGACCGGGAAGTCCTCGGTGCCGGGCGGGTCGACCGGGGGCTCACCGCCGCCGCAGGTGGCGACACGCTCCCAGACGCCCCACTCGCCGGTGGTGCCGGGCGTCTCGCCCTGGGTCCACCACTTGGCGCGCCACGAGGCGCCGGCGTGCGTGACCAGGTTGCCGCCGACGTAGACGGCGCCGGCGCTCCAGGCCGGCGCGCTGCAGTCGGCGACGGCAGCGGGTGCGGCCGAGCCGCCCGCGGTGGCCGCCGAGCCGGGGACTGCCACGACCCCGGTCGTCAGGAGTGCGGCGACAAGGGTTGCGACAAAGAGCGGTACGCGACGAGCTCTCACGGGGAACCACCTCGCTTCGGGTCCTGGGCCGTCGTCGACACCGACGGCCGATTTGTTCAGGAACCTAGCAAGGTACGTCCAGGCTGGTCATGAGGGATTCCCACACGCGTTACCCGTACGTGCGGGGCTCCTGTGGGGGCGCCGGGCCACGCGAGATCGGTCGACTGTCTTCAGACCGGTCGGTCGATTGACCGGTCTCACAGCACCTGACCGAAGTCGGCGCCCCGGCCCCAGAGAAGGCCAGCTCACGCCGAGTCGCGGACCACCAGGACCGGCTCGAAGATCGCCGAGCGGACCGCCGGCTCGTCGGCGTCGATCTGCTCCAGCAGCATCCGCGCCATCTCCTCCGCCATCTTCTCGACGGGCTGCCGCACCGTCGTCAGCCGGGGGCGGGCCTGCACGGCCACGGGGCTGTCGTCGAACCCGACGATCGCGACGTCGTCGGGCACGCGCCGGCCGCGGGACTGGAGCACGTGGATCGCGCCCTGCGCCATGAGGTCGTTCGAGACGAAGACGCCGTCGAGGTCCGGCGCGGCCGCGAGCAGCTCCTCCATCGCGGACTCGCCGCTCTCGAAGGTGAACGACCCGGCGGCGCTGGGGACGAAGGCGTGCCCGCGCCGCGCCGCGGCGTCCCGGAAGCCGTCGAGCCGGTCGCGCGCGGAGGGGACGTCGAGCGGCCCGGAGATCACGCCGAGCGTGCGGCAGCCGCGGTCGAGCAGGTGGTTTGCGGCCAGGCGGGCGCCGTCGGCGTTCGCGAGGTCCACGTAGCTCGCGGGGATCGCGTGGCCCGGCCGGGCGAACAGCACGATGGGGCGCCCGGTGCCGATGAGCTCCTCGGGGAGCGGGTCGTCCGCGTACGTGGACACCAGCAGGGCGCCGTCCGCGTTGCCGAACCGCAGGTAGGAGGTCACCTGGCCGCGGGTCTGCGCGTCGTCGGCGAACATGAGCACCGGGTGCACGTCGTGGGGCCGCAGGGTGCGCACGAGCGACCCGACCACCCGGCCGAAGAACGGGTCGGAGAAGACGCCGGACAGGTCGAGCTCGCCCTCGGGGTCGGCGTCGGCGCCCGAGATGACGACGGCGACCGTGCCCGTCCGGCGCGTGACCAGGGACCGCGCGGCCCGGTTGGGCACGTACCCCGTCTCGGCGACCGCCTCCAGGACCACCTCCTGGACGGCCGGCGCCACCTTGCGCTTGCCGTTGATGACCCGGGACACGGTCGCGCGCGAGACGCCGGCGACCTTCGCCACGTCCTCCAGGGTGGGCGCCGCGCGCCGCAGGTCCTTGCTCACAGGCCGACGGTAACAGAGTAAGAGCGCTCTCCCACGGAGCTCGTGCGGATGAGATGTCGCGGATGCCGACTCCGCCGTCGGGCAGGCCAATCGATACGGAACATAGCCAAACATACGAAAGCGGCGCCCAAAAGCAGGTGAAGTCCGTCCCGCCAGCTCTTGACGCTCCACCAAGGGCGGGTCAAAGATGGGCCCGGTAAGAGCGCTCTCCCAACTCGCGGCGCACCGGAGCGACGCGAGCGCAGGCTCAACGACGAACCGCGCCCCGGCCGCCCGCACCTGGCCGACGAGCGGACGGAGAGGAAGACGAACATGACCATCACGGGATCACCCGGCATGCCGGCGACCCGGAACGGGCAGCGCCTGCGCGCCGGGGTCGCCGCCCTGGCGACCGGCCTGCTGGCCGCCGCGGCACTCGTCGTGCCCGCGGCCTCGGCGCCGGCGGCACCAGCCCCCGCAGGACCGGCAACCGCACCCGCCCCCGCAGCCGCACAGGCCGAGCCGGTCCTGCTGTCGCAGGGCCGCCCCGCCACCGCCTCCTCGGTGGAGAACCCCGACTACACGCCCGCGAGCGCCGCCGTCGACGGCGACCTGGGCACGCGCTGGGCCAGCGAGTTCAGCGACCCGCAGTGGATCCGGGTCGACCTGGGCCGCTCGGCCACCCTCGACCACGTCGAGCTGGTCTGGGAGTCGGCGTACTCGAAGAGCTACCAGTTCCAGGTCTCGGCCGACGGGTCATCCTGGTCGACGGTGTACTCGACCACCTCGGGCGACGGCGGCACCGACACCTTCGACGTCGAGGGGACGGCCCGCTACGTGCGGCTGCTGTCCACGGCGCGCTCGGGCGGTTACGGCAACTCGCTGTGGGAGCTGCGCGTCTTCGGCGCGGCGGGCGGCGGCACCGACCCGGGAGGCCCCGGCAACCCGGGCGACCCGGCCTACGTGGACCCGGGCCACCCGAACGTGCCGGTCCGGGACTCGGGCGCGAGCACCGTCGAGGTGGTGGGCGGCGACGGCGACTGGGACCTGGAGGTGGACGGGCAGCCGTACACGGTCCGCGGCTTCACCTGGGGGCCGGCGTTCAGCGCGGCCGACCACTACATGCCTACCCTGACGGCGATGGGCGCCAACACGATCCGCACCTGGGGCACCGGGGCGGACACCCGCCAGCTCCTCGACTCGGCGGCGGCGCACGACGTCCGCGTGGTGATGGGCTTCTGGCTGCTGCCCGGCGGCGGTCCCGGGTCCGGCGGCTGCATCGACTACCGCACGGACACGAGCTACAAGTCGACGACCAAGGCCGACATCCTCGCCCAGGTCGCGGCGTACAAGGACCACCCGGGCGTGCTCATGTGGAACATCGGCAACGAGTCCCTCCTGGGCCTGCAGAACTGCTACTCGGGCACCGAGCTGGAGGCGATCCGCAACGCGTACGCGGCCTTCGTGAACGAGGTGAGCGTCGCCGTGCACCAGGCCGACGCGAAGCACCCGACCACCAGCACCGACGCGTGGGTGGGCGCGTGGCCCTACCTGGAGCGCAACGCCCCGGACCTGGACCTGCTCTCCGTCAACGCGTACGGCGACCTGTGCAACGTGCCCGCGGCCTGGGAGGACGGCGGCTACGACCGGCCGTACATCATCACCGAGGGCGGCGCGGCGGGTGAGTGGGAGGTGCCGGACGACGCGAACGGCGTC
This sequence comes from Promicromonospora sukumoe, assembly GCF_014137995.1. Lineage (NCBI taxonomy): Bacteria > Bacillati > Actinomycetota > Actinomycetes > Micrococcales > Promicromonosporaceae > Promicromonospora > Promicromonospora sukumoe. Next base: position 466,208 of record NZ_JACGWV010000003.1, on the reverse strand, counting down.
CCGGACGAGCCCACCGACCTGGAGAAGGAGCAGGCCTACGTGGACTCCTGGCGCTGCCTGCGGGAGCACGACGGCGTCGCGCTGGGCGCCACGTTCTTCCACTACGGCATCGAGGGCGACTTCGGCGGAGTGTGGTTCAACGTGCTCCCGGGCGACAACAAGCGCCTCGGCTACTACTCGATCGCGCGGGCCTGGGGCGTCGACACCTCCGGGATGAACACCCCGCCGCGCATCACCGCGATGAACGTCCAGGGCGCGACGGCGGTGGCCGCGGGCGAGGAGTTCACGGTCAGCGTGGACGTAACGGACCCCGACGGCGACCCGATCGACGCCAACGTGATGCTGAACAGCAAGTACGTCAACAACGCGGGCGGTATCGCGCAGGCGGACTTCGACCAGACGGCGCCCGGCACGTTCCGGGTCACGGCGCCCGAGATGCTCGGCGTCTGGAAGGTCTACGTGTTCGCCGAGGACGGCCACGGCAACGTGGGCGTGGAGACGCGGTCGTTCCGCGTCGTCGCGCCGCCGGTCGACGGGACCAACATCGCGCGCGGCAAGACCGCCACGGCGTCGAGCTTCGACCCGTGGAACGGCGACTGGACGCCGGGCCGCGCCGTCGACGGCGACGCCTCCACGCGGTGGGCCAGCGAGTGGGGCCCGACCGCCTGGTACCAGGTGGACCTGGGCTCGGTGCAGTCGTTCGACCACGTGCAGCTCGTCTGGGAGACGGCGTACGGCAAGTCGTACCAGGTGCAGACGTCGAACGACGGGAACTCCTGGACCACGGTCCGGACGGTCACCGGCGGCAACGGCGGCGTCGACAGCCTGGACGTCGCCGGGACGGGCCGGTACGTGCGGCTCAACCTCACCGAGCGCGGGACGGAGTGGGGCTACTCCCTGTACGAGGTCGGCGTCTACCAGCAGTGAGCAGGCACTGAGCAAGGCACTGAGTCAGCACCGCACACCACCGAAGAAGGAGGAACCATGCGCACAGCACTCCGTTCGCCACAGCACGGCACGCCACGACACAGCAGACCTCGCGGCCGTCGGTCTCGCACCCTGGCCGGCGCACTCGCCACGGCCCTGCTCGCCTCGACCCTGAGCGCGGCCGGGACGATCGGCGCCACCACCGCCGTCGCCGACCCGAACACGCTCCTGTCGCAGGGCGCGCTCACGGCCGCGTCCAGCTCGGAGTCGGGCGGCCTGGGGCCGCGCTTCGCGGTCGACGGCGACCGCACCACCCGCTGGGCCAGCGCCCCGACGGACGACGAGTGGATCCGGGTCGACCTGGGCCGTTCGTACACGCTCGACCACATCGCCCTGGAGTGGGAGGCCGCGTACGGCGCGGCGTTCACGCTCCAGGTCTCGTCGGACGCCCAGAACTGGACCACGGTCGTGACCGAGGGCGCGGGCACCGGCGGCACCGAGGTGTACGACATCACCGCGACCGGCCGCTACGTGCAGCTCGTCGGCACGGCCCGCGGCACCGGCTACGGCTACTCGCTCCTGGAGCTCCAGGTGTTCGGCGACGGCGAGGCCGGCGGGCCGGAGGACCCGCCGCCGTTCCCCGGTGACGAGGTGACGCACCACGAGTTCCAGGCGAACTGCGAGTTCTCGCACTTCCTGCCCGACGACTCGATCGTGTACCCGAACCAGCCGGGCCGCTCCCACCTGCACACGTTCATCGGCAACCGCTCCACGGACGCGTTCACGACGCCGACGAGCCTGAACGCGATGCCGGAGAGCACCTGCACGGTGCCGCAGGACCACTCGGCCTACTGGTTCCCCGCCATCACCAAGGGCGGCGTGCCGGTCGAGCCGAACATCCCCATGACCGTCTACTACAAGTCGGGCATCGACGACTACCAGGACGTGGTGCCGTTCCCGGAGGGCCTCCAGTTCGTCACCGGCGACATGATGGCGACCGTCGACGAGTTCCGCACCGCGCCGGGCGCCGTCGAGGGCTGGGAGTGCGGCGACATCTCCAAGAGCTGGGAGATCCCGGCGCACTGCCCCGAGGGCACCCAGCTCAACATCCGGTACCAGGCGCCGAGCTGCTGGGACGGGACGCACCTGACGCCGGAGGAGTCCGCCCACATGGGCCACGGCTCGCACATGGCGTACCCGGTCGCGGGCCAGTGCCCCATGAGCCACCCCGTCGCGGTGCCGATGCTGGAGTTCAAGATCGCGTGGCCCGTCAGCGGTGACATGTCCGACGTCGCGCTCGTGAGCGGGTCCGACCAGTCGTGGCACTACGACTTCGTGAACGCCTGGGACCCCGAGGTGCTGCGCCGGCTCGTGGAGCAGTGCATCAACGGCGGCCTCCAGTGCAACCCGCGCGGCTACGACCTCTACAAGCCGCACCGCGGCACCGTGCTCGACGAGAACTACGAGCTCGTGCCCGAGACCACGGCCGCAGCCGGGGCCACGGCCGCGCGCGAGGAGGTGGCCTCGTGAGAGCGGGGCGCGTGTGGCTCGCGGCCGCGGCGGTCGCGGCCTGCGTCGCGGCGCCGCTGACGGCGGCGGCTTCGCCGGCGGCTGGCGGGGTCCCGTCGTCGGGCGCCGCGTCAGGCGCGGGCCCGACGACGGCGCGAACGGCGTCGGGCCCGGACCGCGCCGCGGCCGCCGCCTGCGGCACCACGAACGCGGCCCTCGGGCGGACGGCGACGGCGTCGTCGACCGAGGGGCCGTTCGGCGCGGCGTCGGCCGTGGACGGGAACGCCGGCACCCGCTGGAGCAGCGAGGCCGCCGACCCGCAGTGGATCCGGGTGGACCTCGGCTCGGTCCAGGACCTGTGCCGCGTCGAGCTCGCCTGGGAGACCGCGTACGGCAAGGACTTCCGGATCGAGGCGTCCGACGACGGCACCACGTGGCGCACCCTGAAGACGGTCACGAACGGGACCGGCGGCAACCAGTCGCTCGACGTCGCCGGCTCGGGCCGGTACGTGCGGCTGACCGGCACCGGGCGCGGCACGGGGTACGGCTACTCGCTGTGGGAGCTGCGGGTGTTCACGGGCGACGGCGGCACCACGCCGGGCGACCCGATCCCGGGCGGCGGCGACCTGGGCCCGAACGTGCAGGTCTTCGGCCCGGACACGCCCGTCGACCAGATCCAGGCGGCCGTGGACGCCGTCTACGACCAGCAGGAGTCGGACCAGTTCGGCGACGGGCGGCACCAGTTCCTGTTCGAGCCCGGCACGTACCCGGTGCACGTCAACTCCGGTTTCCACACCTCGATCTCCGGCCTGGGGGCGAGGCCGGACGACGTGAACATCACCGGCGGCGTCTGGGCCGACGCGGAGTGGTTCGAGGGCAACGCCACGCAGAACTTCTGGCGTTCGGTCGAGAACCTGGCGGTCACGCCGTCGGGCGGTGACATGCGGTGGGCCGTGTCGCAGGCCGCGCCCATGCGGCGCGTGCACGTCAAGGGCAACCTCATGCTGCACTCGTCGCGGTACGGCTGGGCGTCGGGCGGGTACATCGCCGACTCCGTCGTCGACGGGCAGGTCCGCGCCTGGACTCAGCAGCAGTGGTACACCCGCGACTCGACACTCACCGGCGGCTGGGCCGGGACGCTGTGGAACATGGTGTTCTCCGGCGTCGAGAACGCCCCGCCGACGTCGTTCCCGGAACCCGCGGTGACCACCCTGGACACCACGGGCACCATCCGCGAGAAGCCCTACCTCTACCTCGACGGGGACGACTACGCGGTGTTCGTGCCGTCGGCCCGGTCGGGTACGCGGGGCGCGACGTGGGACGGCGGGACGACGTCGGGCACCTCGATCCCGCTGGACCAGTTCTACGTGGCCCGGCCCGGCGACTCCGCCGCGCGGATCAACCAGGCGCTCGACCAGGGCCTGAACCTGCTGCTCACGCCCGGTATCTACGAGACAGAAGGGACCATCGAGGTGGACCGCGCCGACACCGTGGTGCTCGGTCTCGGGTACGCCACGATCGTGCCGACGGCCGGGCAGACGGCGATGCGGGTGGGCGACGTCGACGGCGTCCGCGTGGCGGGCGTGCTGTTCGACGCCGGGGCCGCCGAGTCGCCGTCAATGCTCACCGTCGGCACGGAGGGGTCGACGGCGGACCACGCCGACGACCCGATCTCGCTGCACGACGTGTTCGTCCGCGTGGGCGGCGCGCACGCCGGGCGGGTGGACCAGGCGATCGTGGTCAACGCGGACGACACGATCGTCGACCACATCTGGTCCTGGCGCGGCGACCACGGCGACGGCATCGGCTGGGACGTGAACACCGCGCGCAACGGCCTGGTGGTCAACGGCAACGACGTGGACGGGTACGGGCTCTTCGTCGAGCACTACCAGGAGTACAACACCCTGTGGAACGGGGAGCGCGGCCGCACGATCTTCTACCAGAACGAGCTGCCGTACGACCCGCCGAACCAGGCGGCGTGGAACCACGACGGCATCCGCGGGTGGGCGGCGTACAAGGTCGCGGACCACGTGACGCAGCACGAGGCGTGGGGGCTGGGGTCGTACTGCGTGTTCACGTCGGACGCGTCGATCACGTCGGACAACGGCTTCGAGGTGCCGGTCACGCCCGGGGTTCGGATGCATTCGCTGCTCACCGTGTCGCTCGGTGGGGTGGGCACGTACGAGCACGTCATCAACGGCGTGGGGCCGCGGGCGTCGGGCACGGAGACGATCCCGGCAAAGGTGGTGAGCTACCCGTAACCACGTGGAACGTGTCAGACGCTCAGGTCCCTCGGGGGACCTGAGCGTCTGACACGTGCGTGTGGGTCAGGTGACGGCGCCCATGTGCCAGGGGATGAACTCCTCCGCGCCGATCTCCAGCTCCTCGCTGACGGTCTGTTGGCCGGAGGCGACGGCGAGGATGCGGTCGAAGATCTGGCGGCCGACGTCGGCGACGGTCGCGGTGCCGTCGACGATGACACCCGCGTTGAGGTCCATGTCCTCAGACATCACGGAGTACATCGGGGTGTTGGTCGCGACCTTGATGGACGGCGTCGGCCGGCACCCGAACACCGAGCCGCGGCCGGTGGTGAAGACGACGACGTTGGCGCCGCCCGCGACCAGCCCGGTCACGGAGACCGGGTCGTAGCCGGGGGTGTCCATGAAGGCGAACCCGCGCTCGGTGATGGGTTCGGCGTACTCGTAGACGGCGGCCAGGTCGGCCTGCCCGCCCTTGGCGACGGCGCCGAGGGACTTCTCCAGGATGGTGGTGAGGCCGCCGGCCTTGTTGCCTGGGGACGGGTTGTTGTCCAGGGTGCCGCCCCCGGCCTTGACGTAGGAACGCCACCAGTCGATCCGGTCCAGGAGCTTCTTGGCGACGGTGGGTTCGGTGGCCCGGGCGGTCAGGAGGTGTTCGGCGCCGTAGACCTCGGGGGTCTCGGCCAGCACCGAGGTGGCGCCGTAGGCGACCAGCCGGTCCGACGCCCACCCGAGCGCGGGGTTGGCGGTGATGCCGGAGTACCCGTCCGAGCCGCCGCAGTTCAGGGCCAGGACCAGCTCGGACACGTCGCACTCGACCCGTTCACGCTGGTTGACCAGGGGCAGCATCTCGCGGACGGCGGCGACGCCGGCCCGCACGGACGCGCGCACGCCGCCGGTCTCCTGGATGGTCAGGGAGCGGACGACGGTGTCGTCCGCGATGGCGGCCAACAGCCCGGACCGCGACTCGTCCGGGGCGCCGATGCCGGGCATGCCGAGGTCGGCGACCTGCCCGGACCGGGCCGACAGGGCGGCGCCGGGGACCATCTCGCAGCCCAGGCCCAGCACGAGCAGGCCGGCGACGTTGGGGTGGGCGGCGTACCCGCGCAGGGTCCGCAGCAGGATCTGGCCGCCCTCGGAGTCCGGGACCAGGCCGCACCCGGAGGTGTGGGTCAGGGCGATGACGCCGTCGACGTTCTCGAACTCGTCCAACACGTTGCCGCGGAACTGGTCGGCGATCATCTTCGCGGTCGAGGCGGAGCAGTTCACGCTGGTCAGGATCGCGACGAAGTTGCGGGTCCCGACCCGCCCGTCGGCCCGCCGGAAACCACGAAACGTAGGCCGGACGCCGTCGGGCACGGGAAGCTCGTGGTGCGCGCCGCCCAAAGGCGCCTCCCGCGACCCGTCCTCGAACCCGAGGTTGTGCGAGTGCACGTGATCACCCGCCGCGATGGGAGCGGTCGCGACCCCGATGACTTGCCCGTACTTGCGCACCTGACCACCGACGGGCACGGCCCGCAGCGCGATCTTGTGCCCCCGCGGCACGGATTGCCCGACGTCGAGCTGCCCGACGTCGACCGGGCCGCCCCCGGGAACCACGACTTGGTCGCCCGGGCTCAGGTCCCGCGTGGCGACGGCGACGTCGTCGCCCTCCCGCAGCACGAGCAGATCATGTGACACCTGTGGCACCTCTCCTCTGAACCGTTTCATCCTACCCAGCCCCAGAACGTCGTTGAGTGCGGGATTTTCGTCCTTCTCGAGGCCCGAGAAGGACGAAAATCCCGCACTCAACGAAGGGGGGTCAGTCGGCGATGGCCGCGTTGACCTCGTCGATGAACTGGGTGGCCGCCTCTTCCGGGGTGACGCGCTCGAAGAGGACCTCCGTGTTGACGCGCTCCATGATGTCGGCGAGCTCGGCGCTGCCGTGCGGCGGGACCGACGGGTTGTCGACGATCTCGTCCTCGATGTCGGCCATGAAGTCCGCGACCTTCTGGTCCGTGGGCGACAGGTCGCCCAGGATCGCCTCGCGCACGTCGGTGTTCGCCGGCAGGCCGCGGTCGGTCAGCATGATCTTGGCGGCCTCCTCCGAGTTGAGCAGGAAGTCCACGAACTTGGCCGACGACTCCGGGTACTGCGTGTCCGCGGAGACCGAGTAGAACATCGCCGGCTTGTAGTACATGCCGGTCCGGTCGCCCTCGGACTCGCCCGGGAGGCGCAGCAGCTCCAGCTCGTGGCCCGACGAGTCCGACAGCGCGCCGAGCTGGTTGGTCCACCAGACGCCCATGGCGCCCTTGTTGGTGCCGAGCAGGCCGCCCTCGGGGCCGGCCGCCTGGTACTCGACCGTGCGGGCGGCGTCGGGCTGGCCGCCGCCCTCGACCAGGTCGAGGGAGACCTGGAAGAAGTCGGCGACGGTCTGCTCGGAGACGCCGAGCTCGCCCTCGGGCGTGAACAGCGTCTCGCTGCGCTGGCGCGCCATCACGTTGAGGCCGGCCTCGTTGAAGCCGTAGTCCTGCGTGCCCCAGACCTTGTCGCCGGAGCCCTCCGCGACGGCGTTCGCCGTGGTCACGTAGTCCTCCCACGTCCAGGTCGTGTCGTCCGGAACGTCGACGCCGGCGTCGGCGAACAGCTCCGGGTCGGCCACGAGCGCGTAGGCGTTGATGCCGGTCGGGATGCCGAACTGGGTGCCGTCGATCTGGCCGCCGGCCAGCACGCCGTCGTCCACCTTGGACGTGTCGATGTCGAGCGAGCCCAGGTCGGCGAGCACGTTCTTGGTCGAGTAGTCCGAGATGTAGCGCTCCTCCTGGGTGATGACGTCCGGGGTGTCGCCCGCGGCCACCGAGGTGGCGAGCTTGTCCCAGTAGCCGTCCCAGTCGGTGAAGTCGGGGACCACGGTGATGTCCGGGTTCTCCGCCTCGAACGCCTCGATGATCTGCTGCGTGGCCTCGTGGCGGGTGTCGGAGCCCCACCACGCGAAGCGGATCTCGCAGGGGCACTCCTCCGCGGCGGCGGGCGCGTCGTCGCCGCCCCCGCCGATGCCGGAGTCGCCGCCTCCGCAGGCGGCCAGGGTCAGGGCGACGGCCGCGATGCCCGCGGCCGAGCCGGCGAGCCGCTTGCCGCGCCTCGTGTTCGGTCGGTTGCCGGTGGTGCTCATGTGTTTCTCCTTCGGTGACGTTGACGTCGTTGTCGCATCGCGGGTGGAGCTACTTGATCCCGGTGGTCGCAATGCCCTTGACCAGGTACTTCTGTCCGAACAGGAAGGCGATGAAGACGGGGATCAGGGAGACGATCGACATCGCGAACAGCGAGCCCCACGAGCTCTCGCCCGTGGAGTCGACAAAGGTGCGCAGCGCGATCGGCACGGTGTACATCTCCGGCCGGGTCAGGAAGATGAGCTGGCTGAAGAAGTCGTTCCACGTCCAGATGAACGTGAAGATCGCGGTGGTCGCGAGGGCCGGCATCGACAGCGGCAGCATGATCTGCAGGTAGATGCGCAGGTGGTTGCAGCCGTCGAGGGTCGCCGCCTCGTCCAGCTCCCGGGGGATGCCGCGGAAGAACTGGACCATCAGGAAGATGAAGAACGCGTCCGTCGCGAGCAGCTTCGGCACGATCAGGGGCAGGAACGTGTTGATCCACTCGAGCTGGGAGAACAAGACGTACTGCGGCACGATCACCACGTGGATCGGCAGCATGATCGACATCAGCATGATCGCGAACCACAGCCGCTTGCCCCTGAACTCCAGCCGCGCGAACGCGTAGGCCGCCAGGGAGCACGACAGCAGGTTGCCGAGCAGCGACCCGAGCACCACCAGCGCCGAGTTGATCAGGTAGTGGCTGAACGGGTGCAGCAGCGCGTTCCACCCGTCCGTGTAGTTGGACAGGTCGATGTCGGTGGGGATGAGGCCCGGCTCGCGGAAGATCAGCGCGTTCGGCTTGAACGAGCTGGCCAGCATCCAGAGCAGCGGGTACAGCATCACGAACCCGAAGGCGATGAGGCCCACGTGCTTGAGCACGCTGCCCACCCGGGCCCGGGCGCGTCTTCCGCGCGGACGGACGGCGGCAGGACGGCGTCCGGCCGGGCCGGTCCCGCCGGTTCCCCCGGTCGCCCGGGAGCCGGGTCGGGGTGCGGTGTCCGACGACGGGCGCACCGCCGTCGGCGTCGTGGTCTGTGTGGGCGTCGAGGCGTCAGTCATCGTAGAAGACCCAGTACTTGGAGGCGAGGAAGTTGACGACCGTCATGCCGCCGATGATCAGCAGCAGGAACCAGGCCATGGCCGAGGCGTAGCCCATGTCGAGCGAGCCGAACCCCTTGAGGTAGAGGTAGAGCGTGTAGAGCAGCGTCGAGTCGGACGGGCCGCCGTTGCCGCCGCTCACCACGAACGCCCGGGTGAAGGACTGGAACGCCTCGATGAGCTGGAGCACGAGGTTGAAGAAGATGATCGGCGTCAGCAGCGGCACCGTGATGCTGCGGAACTGGCGCCAGCGCGAGGCGCCGTCGATCGAGGCGGCCTCGTAGTACATCTGCGGGATCTGCCGCAGGCCCGCCAGGAAGATCACCATGGGCGCGCCGAACGTCCAGACGTTGAGCGCCATGAGGGTGCCGAGCGCGTAGTCGGGGTGCGAGACCCAGCCCTGGCCCTGGATGCCGACGAGCGCCAGGACCTGGTTGACCAGGCCGTCCGCGCCGAAGATCTGCCGCCACAGGATCGCGATGGCCACCGAGCCGCCGAGCAGCGAGGGCAGGTAGTACACCGAGCGGTACAGGGCGAGGCCGCGCATGCCCTTGTCGAGCAGCAGCGCCAGGCCGAGGGCCGCGGCGAGCTGCAGCGGCACCGACACGAACACGTAGGTGAACGTGACGCCGAGGGACGTGAGGAACCGCGGGTCGTCGAACATCCGCGTGTAGTTCTCCAGGCCCACCCACTCGGGCGCGGAGAGCAGGTCGTAGTCCGTGAAGGACAGCCAGAGCGACGCCCCCATCGGCCCGGCCGTGATGAGCGCGAGCCCCACGAACCACGGCGCGAGGAACAGCAGCGCCCAGCGGCCGTCACCCTTCTTGCGGGCGGCGCCGGCCTGCTTGCCGCGGGAGAGCTCCTGGATCACTGACATGGGTCCACCCCCGCGCGGACGGGCCCCGTCGGGGCGGGCAGGGGCTCGGACCGCAAGGGCCCGGGCTCGCGGTTCGGGTGGCGCATCGCGTTGTCCTCCGGATCGTCGTCGATCCCCGGCTCGTCGGTGAGAAACCGGTCTCTGGTGGAGGAACGTACCACATGAGGAACCGGTTTCCCATGGTGTACGGTCACATCGGGAAACCGGTCACGAGGGGACCGCGCCGACGAGGGCGCGGGACCACACGCGATCCGGTCGGACAAGGTCACGGACGGAGAGCACATGGGCAGCGGCAGCGTTCGAGGCGCAGGTCAGCGCCGTGCGGTCGCCACGATCGGGGACGTCGCGGCAGCGGCCAAGGTCTCCCGGGCGACCGTGTCGCGCGTGATGAACGGGCGCAGCACGGTCGACGCCACCATCGCCGAGCGCGTGCGGACCGCCGCGGCGGAGCTCAGCTACCGGCCGAGCAACGCGGCGCGCAGCCTCGCGCTCGGCCGCACCCAGACCGTGGCCCTGGTGGTGCCGGACCTCGGCAACCCCGTGTTCCAGCAGATCCTGCGCGGCGTCATGGACGGCGCCGCCGAGGACGGCTACCGCGTGCTCGTCGCGGACACCGTCGAGGACGACCAGCAGGAGGGCGCCATCGCCCTGGAGGCGCGGATGCGCTGCGACGCCCTCGTGCTCGTCTCGCCCCGCATCGGGGACGCCGAGCTCAGCGCGCTCATCGCCGACGTCGAGCCCGTGGTGCTGGTCAACCGCGAGACCGGCGGGTCCGCGCCCAGCCTGGTCGTGGACTACGAGGACGCCGCCGTCCAGGTGGTCGAGCACCTCGTGGCGCTCGGCCACCGCCGCATGGTCTACCTGGGCGGGCCCGTGCGCAGCGCGTCCGACGAGCTGCGCCGCGCCGGCCTGGCACGGGTCCGGGAGCGGCACGCCGACCTGGAGATCCTCGACCTGCCCGCCGGGCCGGACATCCAGGCCGGCCACGCCGCCGCGCCCGCCGTGCTCGCCACCCGCGCCACCGCGGCCGTGGCCTTCAACGACCTCGTCGCGTTCGGGCTGCTCGCCGGCCTGAACGAGGCCGGGGTGGCCGTGCCCGCCGACATCTCGGTGGCCGGCTTCGACGACATCGAGCTGTCCCGCTACGCCACACCCGCGCTGACGACGGTCGCGGTGCCACAGGCCGAGCTCGGCCGACATGCCTGGAGGGAGCTGCACGCCGTGATCGACGACGACGCCCACCCCGCACGCTCTGCACGGTTCACACCCAGCCTGGAGGTGCGCGGCAGCACCGGCCCCGTGCCGCAGGGGCCGGAACGCGTGCACATCACCGACGACGATCTCGCCGTCGCGCAGCCGGAGGAGGTGCCCACCGTGCCGCCCACCGCCGCGCCGGTCTGGTCGGTGCCTACCGATCCCGCCGCCGACGCCGTGGTCCTGACCTGCGGCGACGGCCTGGAGCTGGTGCGCCGCGACGGCGGCGAGCGCATGCCGAAGGTGCACGCCCGGCGGCCGTACCTGCACCCCGTGCACACCCTGGCGGGCACCCCGCTCACCGACGTGAGCCCGGTGGACCACCGGCACCACTACGGCGTGGGCATCGCCGTGCCCGACGTGAACGGCACGAGCCACTGGGGCGGGCGCACGTTCATCGAGGACGTGGGCCCGACGCTGCTGAAGAACCACGGCCGGCAGACGTCGGCGGGGCTCCGGGTGGAGCCCTTGGTTGGTTCTTCGAGCGCCCCGGGCGCTCTCAGGGCCGCCGGCGAGACCCTGGTCGAGGACGTGCTGTGGTCCGACGAGCACGGCGAGCCGCAGCTCCGCGAGGAGCGCCGCATCTCGGCGCGCCTGCTCCCCCTGGCCCCGGGCTCCGACGCGGCCCCCGGCTGGGTGCTCGACTGGCGCTCCACGCTGCACGCCGACCACGGCCCGCTGGAGATCCGCTCGCCCGCCACCAACGGGCGGCCGGGCGCCGGGTACGGCGGCCTGTTCTGGCGCCTGCCGATCGCCGAGAGCACCACGGTGCTGTCGGCCGCGGGTACGGGCGAGAACCGGGCGCACGGCAGCACGTCGCCGTGGGTCGCGTTCGTGCAGCAGCAGGGCGGCCGCTCCACGACGCTCCTGCTGGTGCAGCCGGGCCAGGTGCGGCCGTGGTTCCTGCGTTCGGCCGAGTACCCGGGCGCCTGCCCGGCGCTCGCCTGGGACGCTCCGCTCGTCGTGCCCGACGGCGGCGCCGTGCAGCTCGACCTCGTCGCGGTGCTGCTGGACACCGAGCTCACGGCGGCCGCGGCCGAGGCTCTCGCCGCCGACCTGACCGACGGCGGCCGGCGGTGAGCCTGCCCAAGGTCGCCGTGGTGGGCATCCACGGCCACGGCGGCTCCCACCTGCGGGCGGTCGCCGAGCTGGAGCACCGGGGGCTGGCGCGGCTGAGCGCCGTCGTCGACCCGCGGGAACCGGACGACGCCCCCGCGTCGTGGTTCGCGAGCCTGGGCGACCTGCTCTCGGCCGGCGCCGACGCGCTGCCCGACGTCGTCGTGCTGTCCACGCCGATCCACACCCACCTGCCGCTCGCGCGCGCCGCGCTGGAGGCCGGGATCGACGTGCTGCTGGAGAAGCCGACCACCGCGAGCCTGGCGGAGCACGCCGAGCTCGTCGCCGTCGTCGAGCGGACCGGGCGGATGTGCCAGGTGGGCTTCCAGACCTTCGGGTCGCACGCGCTGCCCGCCGTCGCCGACATGATCGCGCGCGGCGAGGTGGGGCAGGTGACCGGGATCGGCGCCGTCGGCACCTGGGTACGGACCGCCGCGTACTGGACGCGCTCGTCGTGGGCGGGACGGCGGCGCATGGGCGACCGGGCCGTGGTCGACGGCGTCGTCACCAACCCGCTGGCGCACGCCGTGGCCAGCGCCCTGCGCGTGGGCGGCGCCCGGACCAGCACGGACCTCGCGTACGTGAACACGGACCTGTGGCGGGCCAACCCGATCGAGGCCGACGACACCTCGTCGCTCCGGGCCGTGGGCACGGACGGCACGCGGTACGGGTTCGGACTCACGCTGTGCGCACCGGAGCGCACGCCGGCCCGCGTCATCGTGCAGGGCACCGACGGCGAGATCGAGTACGAGTACGAGCGCGACCTGGTGCGGCTGCGCACCGGGCGCGTGGTCGCCGAGAAGCAGTACGAGCGGACCGGCCTGCTGGAGAACCTGCTGCGCGCCCGGGCGGGCGACGAGCGGCTGCTGTGCGACGTCCGGGACACCGGCGCGTTCATGCAGGTCCTGGAGGCCGTGCGCACCGCGCCGGACCCGGCGCCCGTGGGCGACGCGTTCGTCGAATGGGTGGACGGGGTCGCTCCGGTCGCGGGCGGGCCGGGCGGGCCCGGCGGCGTCGGGCAGGGAAATCCCGAGGGGGACGCGCGGCACCCCGTGGTGCGCGACGTCGTCGAGTGGTGCGAGCGCGCAGCGCGCGAGCAGCGCACGTTCACGGAGCTGGGTGCCCCGTGGACGCTCCCGACGTCGTCCCGGTGAGCGTGACAGGGTGCACGGGTGCTGCCCGTCCTGACTGCCATCGGTTCCATGGCCTGCGTGGTCGCGCTCGGCTGGGTGATCCAGCGGACCGGTCTGCTGGCCGGCCGCGGTCTTCCCCGCGGGATCGCGCGCGACGGGGCGGGTCACCGGGGCGGTGACGGCGGGGCCGGTGCCCGGCAGACCCTGGCGACGCTGTCGTTCACGATCTGCGCGCCGGCCCTGATGTTCAGCACGCTGGCCTCGACGGACCTCGCGCACGTGCTCTCGCGCGGCGCGGCCGTCACGTGGATCACGACGGCGGTGCTCGGCCTGGCCACGGCCGCCGCGGCGCGCTGGCTGCTGCGGCTGCCCGCGGGCCCCGCCGCCGTCACGACGCTCGCCGCGGTCTACGTCAACGGCGGCAACATCGGGCTGCCGCTGGCGGTCTACCTGTTCGACGACGCCCTCGCCGTCGTGCCCACGCTGCTCTTCCAGCTCCTGGTGCTGGCGCCGCTGACCCTCTCGGCGCTCGACCGCGCGACGGCGTCGGCCGACGGCGGGACCCCCGCCCGGTCGGGCTGGCGGTCGATGGGGCAGGTGTTCCTCGCGGCGTTCCGGAACCCGATCACGCTGGGCACGGTCGCGGGCCTGCTCGTCGCGGTCGTGTCGGAGCTGACCGGCGCGCGGCTGCCCGACGTCGTGCTGCTGCCCTTCGACCTGATCGGCGCCGCCGCGCCACCGCTGGGCCTGCTCACGTTCGGCATGACGCTCGCCGTGCCCATGCCGGCCGCCGATGCCGACCTCGGCGTGGCCGCCGGGCGGGGCCGCCGGCTCGTGGGCTGGGTGATCGCGATCGCGGTGCTGGTGCGCAACCTGCTGCACCCGCTCGCGGCGTGGGCCCTGGGCACGGCGGTGGGGCTGGACGCGCCCGCGCTCGCCCTGGTGGTGACGATGGCCGCGCTGCCGACGGCGGTGAACGTCACGACGTACGCGACGCGGTACGGGGTGTTCGACGGCGTCGCGGCGCGCGCGACGGTGTGGACGACGGCGCTGTGCGTGCCGGTGCTGGTCGCGATCGGCGCGCTGCTCGTCTGACGGGGCTGTCCCCCTCTCCTTTGAGACCTAAGTTTCTTCGCTTTGAGTCGCTTCAAAGCGAAGAAACTTAGGTCTCGAAGGAGAGGGGGACAGCCGCGGAGAGATCAGCCAGGTTGAGCTGGGGCCCGTCGCCGGGTCAGATGCCCAGGTTCAGGTCCTCGATGCGGACCGGGTCGCCCGTCTCCAGCGAGCGGTTGCCCGCGTAGCCCACCGACGACGCCCGGACGCCGTCGACGTACCCGGCCGCGCGCGCCAGCGGGTCAGCCTCCTCGGACGGCTTGAAGACGTCGGCCAGCAGCAGCGCGTCGCCGCCGCCGTGCCCGCCGCCGCCGCGCACGATCGGCCGGTCCTCGGCACGCTCCCAGTGCCGCTGCACCACGAGCCGCTCCCCGACCGGCCGTACGGTGTCCTGCTCGAAGACCTCGGTGGCGCTCGGGTCGAGGATCGCGGCCTCGCCGTCGCCGAACTCCACGGACCCGCGCTCGGTGACCTCCAGCTCCGCGCGCCCGCGCGTGCCGTTGACCACCACGCGGTAGCCCTCCCACGGCGCGTGCGCGGTGAGCGAGTAGGTCAGCAGCGCGCCGCCCTCGTACTCGACGACGAGCCCGAGGGTGTCCTCGGTGGTGATGCCGGCGTCGAACACCGACCGGTTGCGCACATAGCCGTCCACCGCCTGGGCCTCGGGGCCGTAGAGCGTGGACAGCCACTCGTTCTTCTCGACGGAGAGCTGCCACGGGTCGACGCCGCGCTCGTTGAGGGCCCGCTCACCCGCCGTGGGCTCGTAGTCCGTCTCGTGCGCGCCGTCGTCGCCGTAGAAGCGCCGCCCGCCCGTGGCGAAGACGCGCGTGGGAACGCCGTCGATCCACCAGTTGACCAGGTCGAAGTGGTGGCTCGACTTGTGCACCAGGAGGCCGCCGTTGTTCACCTTCTCGCGGTGCCAGCGGCGGAAGTAGTCGGCGCCGTGCACGGTGTCCAGCGCCCAGTCGAAGTGGACCGACAGCACCTTGCCGATCTCGCCGCTCGCGATCACCTCGCGCAGCGCGCTGTTGCGAGGCGAGTAGCGGTAGTTGAACGTCGTGACCAGGCCCCTGCCCGTCTCGGCCACGGCGTCCACGATCTGCCGGGCCTGGTCGGGGTGGGCGGCGATGGGCTTCTCCACGACGACGTCGGCACCGGCCCGCAGGGCGCGGGTGACCAGGTCGGCGTGCGTGCGGTCGACGGAGGTGACGATCACGCGGTCCACGGAGTGCTCCGCGATCGCCTTCTCCAGGTCGTCCGGTGCGTACACGGGGCGGATGCCGCCGAGCGCGGCGGCGACCCGCGCCTCGTAGGCCGCGGCCCGCACGGGGTTGGGCTCGACCCAGGCGACGATCTCGCCGTCGGGCGCGTGCGTGCCGATCAGGGCGTCCACGTACATGGACGCGCGGTGCCCCGTCCCGACCACCGCGTAGCGGCGGCGCCCCTCGGGCAGCGGTCCCGACGGCGGCGCGGGCTCGTGGGTCGGGCCGGTGATCGGCTCGGTGGTCGGCTCAGGCATCGGTGGAGAGCTCCTTCGGTCGTCGTCGACGTCGGGTGGATGGGACTGAAACGATACGACGCCGGGAAAGCGCTGTCCATGCCCTCCGCGCAGTAACCGCCCCGCTACCGAGACGCCCCACCACTCACCGCTCCGGCGTCAGCACCACCTGGCCGGCCCACGCGAACCCGCCGCCGAACCCGAACAGCAGCGCGGGCACGCCCGCCGGGATCTTGCCCGCGTGCCACCACTTGGACAGCCCCAGCGGGATCGACGCCGCGGACGTGTTGCCCGACTCCGTGATGTCCGTGACGACGACCTTGCCCTCCATGCCGAGCGCCTTGGCCAGCGGCTCGATGATCCGCAGGTTGGCCTGGTGCGCCACGAGCACCTCGATGTCGTCGAGGCTCAGCCCGGACGCCGCCACGACGTCCCGGGCCCGGTCGGCGGCCCGCGTGATGGCCCACTTGAACACCGAACGGCCGTCCTGCTGGAACTTGACCTCGGGCGCCTCGATCCGCACCGCGGGCGTGAGCTCCGGCTCGGTGCCCCACACCACGGGCCCGACGGCGGGCGCGTCCGCCGCCTGCAGCACCGCCGCCCCGGCGCCGTCCGCCGTGAGGATGCACGTCGAGCGGTCGGTCCAGTCGGTGTACGCGGTGAGCTTCTCCGCGCCGATCACCAGCGCCGTGCGCGCCGAGCCGGTGCGGATCGCCTGGTCGGCGACGCCGACGCCGTGCGCGAACCCGGAGCACGCCACGTTGAGGTCCAGCGCCGCCGGGCCCACGACGTTGCGCAGGTCCGGCGCCTCCTCGCCCTCGGGCGTCGAGGCGCCGGGCTGGACGCCGGTGCGCAGCGCGTACGCGACCCGGCCGGCGGTGTTCGGCGACCGGTCGTCGTTCGTGGCGGTCGCGACGATCACGAGGTCGACGTCGTCCGCGGTCAGCCCGGCATCGTCGAGCGCGTGGCGCGCCGCCGCCGTGGCCATGTCGGCGACCGTGACGTCGTCGGCCGCGACGTGGCGCGTGATGATGCCGGTGCGCGACCGGATCCACTCGTCGTTGGTCTCGACCCGCTGCGCGATGTCGTCGTTCGTCAGGGTCTGCGGTGGCTGGTGGTGCCCCAGACCGACGATGCGGGAGCCGGCAGCGCCGGGCGGGAGCGTGAGAGCGGACGACGTAGCCATGGGCTCAACGTAGCGCGCCGAGGTCGAACGGCTCCATGACCGTCCCGGCGTCCCGCTCCCGCGCCAGCCGCGCCACGCGCTCCTCGGCGCCCGGCCCGGTGGCCGGCACCTCGCCCACCTCGCGGAACGCCCCGCGGAGCTGGCTGTCGTACCGCTCCCCCATGGCCGCGTTGCGCCCCTTGTAGGTCCAGGCGATGAGGTTCGCCACGGTGAACCGCGGCCCGCACGAGCGGCAGGACATGATGCCGGACGGCCGCCGGAACCGGGTGGCCCGGTGGCCGTCCGGGCACGTGCCCACCCACGGCCCGTCGATCGACGGCGCCGACGGGTCGACGCAGCGCCGCCCCGAGCACCCGATCCGCACCGCCACGTCGCGCCAGGCCGGCCCGTGCTTGGCCTTGGGACCCGCGAGCGCGTGCGCCACCTCGTGCAGGATCGTGTCCCGCACCTCCCGCTCGTCGTGGATGCGGGTGAGCGGCGCGGACAGGCTGATGCGCTGGTTGCCGTAGCTGCACATGCCGGCGCGCCGCACGGCGTCGTCGAACTCGAACGTCCAGGCCTTCAGCCCGTGCTGGTCCATCAGCTCACGCGCCAGGCGCGATGCGGCGACAAGGTTCATGGGTACCCCTGCGGTGGTGGTTCAACGGTCAGATCGCGTCCGGCCGAACCGGACGCGATCGAACCTACGGGTTCTCACCCACACGCTCGTGAAGTTATCCACAACCCAGCGGCACAAGGCGGACCTGTCAGGCATCGCTCCCCGGCGAACCCGCGGCCGGGCCGGCCGGCGGGATCGGGAAGTTCGTCCGGAAGACGTTCGAAGGATCGTAGACCGACTTCACCTCCCGCAGGCGCGTGAGGGTCGGCTCCGGGAACGCCTCCAGCAGCCGCTCGGGCCTGCTGTCGGTGTCGAAGGACAGGTACGAGCCGTCCATCACGGGCCCGACCTCGGCGTCCCACGCCTGGTTGAGGCGGTCCTGGTCCGAGCCCAGGGCCGAGAGCGCGAAGTTCTGGTGCCGGTGGGCGTACGCGGTCGCGTCCGGGGCAACGTCGTTCCCCGCCCCGCCGGTGGCCCGGATCGAGGTGAAGTAGGACTCCCCGGTGGCGAGCAGGCGCTCGACCGCGCGGCTGGTGCCCTGGTCCAGGTGGGTCAGCAGCCCGGACCGTGCCGAGGGGTCGCCGCCGCCGGAGTGGTGGGCGTCCTCCTTGCGCACCACGCCCGAGTACGGCAGGAGCTGCGCCTGGTGCCCGAGCAGCGGGCCGGCGTCGGCCAGCAGCTCGAGCTGGGCGATGGCCTCGTCCGGGTCGGCGTCAGCGCCCTCGGCCGCGAACACGGTCAGGAGCTGCGCCATCGGCGACTGCCCGCGCCGGGCGCCACCGATGATCATGAACGACGTGAGCCCGCGGGGCGCCGCCTCGACGGTCGCGCCCCAGCGTTCCAGCAGGCCCGCGGTGTCGGAGGCGTCGAGCGTCATCTGCGAGAACACCACGTTCCCGACGGCGCCGGCCTCGACCTCCAGCCACGTGACGACGCCCATGTTGCCGCCGGCGCCGCGCAGCGCCCAGAACAGGTCCGGGTGCTCGTCGCGGGAGGCGTGCAGCACGCGCCCGTCGGCTGTGACCACCTCGGCCGCGACCACGTGGTCGATCGTCAGGCCCTGCAGGCGGCCCAGGAAGCCGATGCCGCCGGTCGTGGCGAGCCCGCCGACGCCCACGCCGCCGTAGTCGCCCGACGTGATCGCCCAGCCGCGCGGCGCCAGCACCTCGGCGACCTCACCCCAGGTCGCGCCCGCGCCGATCCGCACCCGACGCGTGGCCTCGTCGACCACCTCGACCGAGCGCATCCGGCTCAGGCTGAGCACCACGCCGCCGTCGTTCGTGGAGCGGCCCGAGATGCCGTGCCCGGCGGAGCGGACGGCGAACTCGACGTCCTGCTTCTGCACCCACGCCAGCCCGGCCGCGACCTCGTCGACGCCCTGCGGGCGGAGCACCAGGCCCGGCGCGCCGGAGCGGAGGTAGTTGTGCCGCACCGCGCCGTACTCGCGGTCGCCCGGCTCCACGGCGTGCGCCGCGAGCTCCGGCGGGAGCGAGTCGTAGTCGATGCCGTTGCGGCGCGCGGCCAGCGCCGCCGTGCCCCGGCGGGCGGCCGCGGGCGCCGTGCCGGCGGAGCGCCGCTCGGCCGCCACGGCCTCCCGCACGGCGGGCGCGACGTCCTCCGCGAACGCGCGGATCTGGTCGGGGTCGTCGCCCATGGCGATGAACCCGCTGACGCCGTCCTCCAGCGCCATCAGGGTGAGCTCCTCGACCCACTGGTCCGCGGGGCCCTGGAGCGGCCCGGACGACCGGTCGTTGATGTTGCCGCCCAGGTTCAGCAGCCGCCGGATCTCGCTGGGCGAGCGCCCGGCCTCCTCGGCCGCCTCGTCGATCGTCGCGTTGCCGCGCGCCAGGTCGCCGTCCTTGAAGTAGGGCAGCGAGGGCAGCCAGCCGTCGGCCTTGGCGCCGGTGAGCCGGAGCATGCGCTTCTTGTAGGCGCCGAGCCAGATCGGGATGTCGTGCGCCGGGGCCGGGCCGCGCTTGGCGCCGTCGACCTGGTGGAACTGGCCGGGCACGCGCAGCGGGGTGCGGTTCCCGGCGTCCCAGATGCCGCGCATGATCTCGATGCCCTCCTCGAGGGCGGTGACGCCCTCGCCGGGGGTCAGACGCTTGGCGCCCATCGCGACCATCGCGTCCCAGAAGCCGCCCGTGCCCACGCCCATCTCGAACCGTCCGCCGCTGAGCAGGTCGAGGCTCGCGGCGGACCGCGCGAGGTGCGCGGGCGGGCGCATACCCAGGTTGAGCACGTTCCCGGAGATGTGGATGCGCTCGGTCTGCGCGGCCACCCACGACATGAGCGTCCAGGTGTCCAGGAAGGACGGCTGGTAGGGGTGGTCCTGGAACGTGACCAGGTCCAGGCCGAGCTGCTCGGAGAGCTGCGCCAGCCGCACGGGAACCTGCGGGTCGCTGTTGGACGGGGTGATGAAGGTGCCGAAGAGCAGGTCGTGCCCGTAGTCGGTCATGCGTGCGGTGTCCCTCGTGTCGCTCTCGCCTGCCGCGCGTCACGGCAGATCGTCTGTCTAGCAGACGATATTACTCACAACTCTTCTTGAACGCCGCACATTCCACTAGGATGAGGCCATGAGCACAGCGCCCACCGAGACCCGCACGGGCCAGCACTCCCTGTTCGGCTGGTCCCTCGCCGCGCTCCTGCGCGAGTGGAGCGCCCGGGTCGACGCCGCCGCCGACGACCTGCCGCAGGGCACGCGCGGCTACCAGCTCCTCACCGCCGTGGTGCACGGCCACCTGCCGAGCCAGGCCGCGCTCGCCGCCTCGCTCGGCATCGACCGCACGGTGATGACGTACCTGCTGGACGCGTTCGAGGGCTGCGGGCTCGTGGAGCGGCAGCAGGACCCGGCCGACCGGCGGGCGCGCCGCATCGTCGCGACGGACCGTGGCCAGGAGGTGCTGGCCGCGATGGAGGCACGCGTCGCCGCCGCCGAGGAGGAGCTGCTCTCGGGGCTGGAGCCGGCGCAGCGCGCGGTGCTCCGCCAGCTCCTGGAGCAGGCCGCCGCGGGCACCGGCCCGGACCACGACCCGTGCCGCACGGTGGTCCAGGCCACCAAGGCGACCGACGTGTCAGACGCTCAGGTCACCCGGGGGACCTGAGCATCTGACACGTCAGCCGCGAGCGCGACGCCGCGGAACGGGGCGGGCTCAGCCCTCGCCCAGGCCCGTCTCGCGGTAGAAGCCCTCGATGTGCTCGCGCATGAGCCGTTCCGCCTCGGCGGCGTCGCGCCGGGCGACGGCGGCCACGATCGCCTCGTGCTCCGCGCACAGGCGCGCGGCAGTGCCCGGCCAGTCCTCGACGGCCCCGGCCCCGGTCGCGACGTAGGAGGCGACGGCGGCGCGCATGCCGCTCAGGATCGCCTCGACGAGCTGGTTGCCGCCCAGCCGGGCGATGCCGAGATGCAGGTCCTGGTCGCGCTCCAGGAACTCGGCGACGCCGATCCCGGGTACGGCCATGGCCGCGAGGTGCTCGCGCAAGGGCGCCAGGTCGGCGTCGCCCCAGGCGCCCGCGGCGGCGTCGCGGACGGCGCTCGCCTCGAGCAGCACGCGCGTGCGGACGACGTCGGACACCGGGAGCGTGCCGGAGGCGACGTGCAGCCGCACGGCCGCGCCCAGGCCGGCCGCGGGCCGGTCGATGACGGTGGCGCCCGCCGTCGGGCCGGAGCCGACGGCGGTGCGCACGATGCCCATCGCCTCCAGGATGCGGATGGCCTCGCGCACGGACGGGCGGGACACGCCCAGCTCCTCCGCGAGCGCCCGTTCCGCCGGGAGCCGTTCCCCGATGGTCCACTTGCCCGCGGTGAGGCCCGCCTCGATCTGGGCCAGGACGCGCTCGTGGGTTCTCACGGCCGCCATGCTACTTCAGTGGTCTGTCCACAGTGGGCTATGGTGTGGACAGACCTCGAAGGAGAGTGCACATGCGCATTGCCCTGGCCGCCACCTGCATCGCGGACGCGATGTTCCCGCAGGCCCCGAAGGCCGTCGTCACGCTGCTGGAGCGCCTGGGTCACGAGGTCGTGTTCCCGCCCGCGCAGGCGTGCTGCGGCCAGATGCACGTGAACACCGGCTACCTCGCCGAGGCCGTGCCGGTGGTGCGCAACCACGTGCGCACGTTCGCCCCCGTGGCGGACGGCGAGTGGGACGCCGTCGTGGTGCCGTCCGGCTCGTGCACGGGCTCGATCCGGCACCAGCAGCGGATGGTCCTGGAGGGCGCGGGGCTGCCGGCCGAGGCGCGGGCGGCGACGGCGGTGGCCGAGCGCACGTACGAGCTCTCGGAGCTGCTGGTCGACGTGCTCGGCGTGACCGACGTCGGCGCCTGGTTCCCGCACCGCGTCACCTACCACCCCACGTGCCACTCGCTGCGGATGCTCGGCGTCGGCGACAAGCCCGAGCGGCTGCTGCGCGCCGTGGAGGGGCTGGAGCTGGTCCCGCTGGAGCAGGCCGAGGGCTGCTGCGGGTTCGGCGGCACGTTCTCGCTGAAGAACGCCGACACGTCGGCCGCGATGCTCGACGACAAGGTCGCGAACGTCGTGGAGACGGGGGCCGAGGTGCTCACCGCGGGCGACTGGTCGTGCCTGATGCACATCGGCGGCGGCCTCTCGCGCGCCGGAACGGGCGTGCGGCCCATGCACCTGGGCGAGATCCTCGCCTCGACGCGCGAGGCCCCGGTGCACCCCGCCGACCGCGAGGAGGTGTCCCGATGAGCACGTTCCTGGGCATGCCGGCCATGCGCGCCGGCCGAGGGCCGAGCCCGGACGCCGCGCCCGGCACCCTCGGGGGCGTCGGGCGACCGGAGGACCCGCTGCACTGGGGCGCGACCTTCCCCGACGCCGCGAAGGCCGCGCTGGAGAACGAGCAGCTGCGCCGCAACCTGGGCAACGCCACGCGGACGATCCGCACCAAGCGGGCGCGCGTCGTCGGCGAGGTGCCGGACTGGGAGGCCCTGCGCGACGCCGGGTCGGCGATCAAGGCCGACGTGCTGGCACGGCTCCCCGAGCTCCTGGAGACGCTGGAGCGGAACGTGACCGCGCGCGGCGGCGTCGTGCATTGGGCGCGGGACGCCGCCGAGGCCAACCGGATCGTCGCCGACCTGGTGCGCGCCAAGGAGACGGACGAGGTCGTGAAGGTCAAGTCCATGGCCACCCAGGAGATCGGGCTCAACGAGGCGCTGGCCGAGGAGGGCATCGCGGCGGTCGAGACGGACCTCGCGGAGCTGATCGTGCAGCTCGCCGACGACATGCCGTCGCACATCCTGGTGCCCGCGATCCACCGCAACCGCACCGAGATCCGCGACATCTTCCTGGAGCGGATGGCGGACGCCCCGCCGGACCTGACGGACGTGCCGCGCGAGCTCGCGATGGCAGCCCGCGCACACCTGCGGCGCAAGTTCCTCTCGGCGAAGGTCGCGATCAGCGGCGCCAACTTCGCCGTCGCGGACACCGGGACGCTCGCCGTCGTGGAGTCCGAGGGCAACGGCCGCATGTGCCTCACGCTGCCGGAGACCCTGATCACCGTGATGGGGATCGAGAAGCTGGTGCCGACGTTCGACGACCTGGAGGTGTTCCTCCAGCTCCTGCCGCGTTCCTCGACGGGCGAGCGGATGAACCCGTACACCTCGATGTGGACGGGCGTGACGCCGGGCGACGGGCCGCAGGAGTTCCACCTGGTGCTGCTCGACAACGGGCGCACCAAGGTCCTGGCCGACGAGGCGGGGCGCTCGGCGCTGCACTGCATCCGCTGCTCGGCCTGCCTCAACGTCTGCCCCGTCTACGAGCGCGTCGGCGGGCACGCCTACGGCTCCGTCTACCCCGGGCCGATCGGCGCCATCCTGACGCCGCAGCTCACGGGCGAGAAGTCCGACCTGCCGTACGCCTCCACGCTGTGCGGCGCGTGCTACGAGGTCTGCCCCGTCAAGATCGACATCCCGTCGATCCTGGTGGAGCTGCGAGCACGCGAGGTCGCGCTCGCCGGCTCCGCGCCCGACGCCGGGGACCGGGTCTGGAAGGCCGCCATGAAGGCCGCGTCCTTCGCGATGGCCGACGGCGACCGGTTCCGCCGGGCAGCCCGGGTACCGCGGGCGCTGCGGGCGATCTCGCGGCACGGCGTGATCAAGCGGCTGCCGTTCCCCGGGTCGCTGTGGACGCGGTCCCGGGACCTGCCGGAACCGCCGAAGCAGACGTTCCGAGACTGGTGGGCCGAGCGGGAGGACGAGCGATGAGCGACGCCAGGACCGAGATGCTGTCGCGGATCCGGACGGCGCTGGGTGGTTCTGCTCCGGAGCCCGCGGAGGTGCCGCGGGTTTACCGCTCCGTGGGGGAGCATGGCGCCGGGTCTGACGCCGTGCTGGAGCTGCTGGTCGACCGGCTCGTGGACTACAAGGCCCACGTGCACCGGGTCTCGGCGGCGGAGCTGCCGGCGCTACTGGCGGAGCTGCTGCTGCCGGGTGCGCCGAAGGCCGATCCCGGGCGGTCGGCAGAAGGTCAGGTGGTCGGCAGCTCGGACTACCGATCACCTGACATTCTGCCGACCACCCGGAGGGCGGCGCGGAGCGTCGTCGTGCCCAGCGGGATCGATCGCGCGTGGGTCGCCGGGTTGGCGGGGGTGGAGGTGTTCAGGGACTCGCGGGAGGCGCCGCTGTCCGCCGTCGAGCTCGACGGGATCGACGCCGTCGTCACGGCCGCGCGGGTGGCGGTGGCCGAGACCGGCACCATCGTGCTGGACGGCGCGCCCGACCAGGGCCGGCGCGCCATCTCCCTGGTCCCCGACGTGCACGTGTGCGTGGTGCGGACCAGCCAGGTGGTGCAGACCGTGCCCGAGGCCGTGCGGCTGCTCGACGCCGATCCCGGCCGGCCGCTGACCTGGATCAGCGGGCCGAGCGCCACGAGCGACATCGAGCTCGACCGCGTGGAGGGCGTGCACGGGCCCCGGACGCTGCACGTGGCGCTCGTGTCCTGAGGTCTCGACAGGCTCGACCAGCGGAGCGGGGCGGCTCGACCGCCGCCGCCATCAGGGGTGCAGACGCGCGCCCTTGACCACCTTGTCGACGACGCGCCGCTCCCCCGCGACCGCGATCCCCACCAGGTCGAGCTTCTCGGTGGCGACGGCGGCGACGGCGGCCCGGTTGTCGACGTCGTTCCCCGTGGCGAACAGGTCGGCCGTGTAGACGCCGATGCGCAGGCCGCGGGTGGCGGCGCGCTCGCGGAACGTGGCGAGCCGTCCGCCGTCGGCCACCATGACCATGACCGGGGTGCCGAGCATCGCGAGGTACTCCTGGCCGTCGGCGTCCCGGTAGGTCTCGCCGACCAGCTCGGGGTAGGCAGCGGCCACCGCACTGGAGAGGAACGCCGTGACGTTGTTCTCCTGCCAGGCGAGCAGGTCGTCGCGGAGCACGATCACGATCTTGGGCTGTTCGAAGGTCATGCCGCCCAGCGTGCGGGCGGGCGGCGGCCTGGATCTTGTACGTTCTTGATGTGCCCCCGCTCGATCGCCCCGCCGGTCCGGCTCCGGCTGGTCCGGCCGCCGCAGGCCCGGCCCTCGCCGGCCCGGCACTCGCCGGCCCCGCCCCGGACGTGGTGCGCGCCTGGCGGCCCGCGGTCCCGGGTGTCGCCGAGGTGCTGCACGCCGCGTGGCACGAGCACGCCTACCCGGCGCACACGCACGACACCTGGACGGTGCTGATCGTCGACCGCGGCCTGATCGGGTACGGCCTGGACGGGCACGAGCACGCCGCGCGGCGCACCGGGGTGACCGTGCTGCCGCCGGGCGTCGTGCACGACGGCCGGTCCGTGACCGCGACCGGCTTCCGCAAGCGCGTGGTCTACCTGGAACCCACCGTGCTCGACGCCGGGCTCGTGGGGCGGGCCGTCGATGCGCCGCTGGTCCCCGACGACACGCTCCGCGCACGGTTCGCGGGCCTCGACCGGGCGCTGACCGTGCGCGAGGACGTCGCGGCCGAGAGCCTGCTCGCCCTGGTCACCGAGGGTCTGGCCTGGCACCTGACCGGACGCCCGACGCCGCCGCGCGAACCGCCGTCGGCCTCCACGGCGCGCCGCGCCCGCGACCTGCTCGACGCCGACCCGACCCGGCCGGTCCGCCTCGCCGAGATCGCCGCCGAGCTGGACGTCACCATGCCGCACCTGGTGCGCGCGTTCACGCGGGAGCTCGGTCTGCCGCCGCACCGGTACCTGGTGGGTCGGCGCCTGGACCTGGCCCGACGTCGGCTGCTCGCGGGCGAGCCCGCCGCCGACGTCGCTGCCGCCACGGGGTTCCACGACCAGGCGCACCTGACCCGGCACTTCCGCCGTCTGCTGCGGACGACGCCGGGCAGGTACCAGCGCGGCTGACCGGGGCCGGGCGGGCAGGCCGTCGTCGTCCCTCCCCTTTGAGACCTAAGTTTCTTCGCTTTCAGCGGCCGCAAAGAGGAGAAACTTAGGTCTCGAAGGAGAGGGTCGGTGCGTCCTCCTGGCTCCGAGATCGGGGCCGCCGGGGCGGGCGAGGTGGGCCGCTCGCCGGGGTCCGGTCGGCGCGGCGGGCCGCCGTCGTCCCTCTCCTTTGAGACCTAAGTTTCTTCGCTTTGGAGCGCCCCAAAGAGGAGAAACTTAGGTCTCGAAGGGGATGAGCATCACGCCCCATCGACACCCGCGACGCCGCACCAGCGGACCCGGTGCGGGAGAATGGGATCTCGTGACCGACCCCGTGACCGAGCCCGCCCTCTTCGACCTGCCCCCGGGCGCGCGGCGCCCCCGCGCGCGGGTGGTGCTGCTGACCGGGCCGTCGGGCTCGGGCAAGACGTCGCTCACGCAGCGCCTGGGCCTGCCGGTGGTGCAGCTCGACGACTTCTACCTCGACATCGACCACCCGGGCCTGCCGCAGCGGTATGGCAGCGTCGACTGGGACAGCCCGGCGAGCTGGGACGGCAAGGGCGCGCTGGCCGCGCTGCAGGAGCTGGCGACGGAAGGCCGCGCCGAGGTGCCGGTCTACGACATCCCGACGTCGCGCCGCACGGGCATGCGCCGGCTGGACATCGGCGACTCGCCGCTGATGATCGCCGAGGGGATCTTCGCGGCGCAGCTCGTCGAGGAGTGCCGCGCGGAGGGCCTGCTCGCGGACGCGATCTGCCTCTCGCGCCCCCGTCTGGTGACCTTCTGGTGCCGGTTCCTGCGCGACGTCGCGGAGGCCCGCAAGCCCGTCGTCACGCTGCTGCGCCGCGGCACGTCGCTGCTGCGGTCGGAGCCGGTCATGATCGAGCGGTGGGTCGCGCTGGGCTGCCGTGAAACATCACCCGCTCAGGCCGAGAAGGACATCCGAAACCTCCTTGTGCAGAAGTCCTCGGATACGTAATCCTCGTGTAACCGAATTGCCATGTGATGCACATCCGTGGGGCTCACCCTGGGCGCAGGAGGTGGTGTCTGTGATCCAGCGCAACGGCTTGCGTGTGCTCTCGCTCTACGAGGGCTTCTTCAGCGGCGGGGCTCGTGTCCTGCACTCGACAGTGGTCGCCGGTCTGCATCAGGGCGGTCGACAGCAGCATTCCGTGCTGAGCCTGCACCACGAGGTCCGGCGTGAGGCCACCCTCCAGCGGATGGAGGACGACCCCCGCTACCGCGCGCTGCGCGCCGCGGGCGTTCGGATCGGCTCCCTGGGCCGCAGCACCGACGCGAACCACGACCCGCGCGTGTTCACCGAGGCCGAGCTGCGGGCCGCGGCCCACCAGGCCGACGGCGCGCACGTCGTGCTGTCCCTGAAGGAGCAGCCGCTCCGCCTCGTGAACCAGGACGCGTTCCCGAACCGTCCCGTGATCGCCTGCCTGCACCGGTCCGACCCGGAGCACCAGGGCGACGCCCTGAACGACCTGCTGACCGCCGCCGACCGGGGGCGGCTCGCCGCCGTCGTCTGCTGCGCGGAGTCCACGCGCGACGCGTACCGGGAGGCGGGCGTGCCCGCCGAGCTGCTGCGCGTGGTGCCGAACGGCATCAACCTGGCCCGGTTCCGCCCGGTCCAGGGCGCGCGCCGGCTCGCCCTGCGGGGCGCCGCCGGCATCCCCGCCGACGCGACCGTCGTGGTCTACGCCGCGCGGTACGACGAGATGAAGAACCCCGAGCTCTTCCTCCGGTCGGCGCGGCTGTTCCTCGCGCAGGAGCCCACGGGCCGGGTGCTGATGTGCGGCGCGGGCATGAGCTCGGCCAACCCGGACCTCCAGGCCGACCTGGAGCGGATCTTCGGCGACCGCCCGGACCTGTTGGGGCGCCTGGACCTGCTGGGCGTGCGGCACGACATGGAGCTGGTCTACGCGACGGCCGACGTCGTCGCGCTGACCTCGACGTTCGGCGAGGCCGCGCCGCTGTGCCTCATCGAGGGCTCGATGTGCGGGGCCGTGCCGGTCACGACGCCGGTGGGCGACGCCCCGTCGATCGTCGAGCGGATCGGGTTCGTCACGTCGTACGACCCCGCCGAGATCGCCACGACGTGGATCGAGGCGGCGGCGCGGCGCGAGGAGCTGGAATCGGCGCGGACCGCGGTCCGGCCCCGGTTCAGCCACGTCCGGATGATCGCGGGGTACTCGAGCATCATCGAGCGCACGCACCGCGACGCCGGCTTACGCATGGCGCGGGTGTAACCCGGTCCGCGTGTTCGGCAGGACATCAGGTGGTCGGTAGGACGTCAGGTGATCGGTACCCCGGGGTGCCGATCACCTGACGTTCTGCCGATCACTCGTGTTACGCCGCGGTCGGGAGCCACGTTCGGGCGGCCGTGACCAGGGCCGTCACGCCGGTCTCCAGGGTCGGGTGCGGCACCGGCGCGTAGTGCGGCGAGTGGTTGGACGGCACGGTCAGGAGTGCCGGGTCGCTCATGTCGCCGGTCGTGAACAGGGCCGGGTCGGTCCCGCCGAGCAGCCAGTACGACAGGGGAGCGCCCGCGCTCGTCGCCAGGATGCCCACGTCCTCGCTCCCGGCCCCTGCCCCCGGGTCGAGCAGGTTGTCCGGGCCGAGCCACGAGGCGAAGGCGGCGAACGTCCTGGCGAGCGCGGCGTCGTCGTTGACGACCACGGGGAACCGCTCGATCGGGGTGATCGTCGGCTCCTCGGTCGCGCCGGCGATGATCGCCTCGCCGCGCACGATGCGCTCGACGGCGTCGAGGATCCGCTGCCGCACCGCCTCGTCGTAGCTGCGGATGTTGAGCTGCAGCTCGGCCTCACCGGGGATGACGTTGGCGGCGTCGCCGGCATGGATCGAGCCCACGGTGAGCACGGCGGTCGCCGTGCTCGGGATCTCGCGGGACACGACCGTCTGCAGGCGCAGCACGGTCTCCGCCGCCATCACGATCGGGTCGACCGACGCCTGGGGCATGGAGCCGTGCGCCCCGCGCCCGGCCAGCCGGACGCGGAGCGAGTCGGAAGCCGCGTACGACGCGCCGGGATGCCCCGCGATCTTGCCCGCGGGCAGCGGCGCCACGTGCTGGCCGAGCACGACGTCGGGGGTCGGGAAGCGGTCGTAGAGGCCGTCGTCGACCAGCGCCTGGGCGCCCTGGCCCAGCTCCTCGGCGGGCTGGAACACCACGAGCAGGGTGCCGGCCCAGCTCTCGCGGGCGTGGGCCAGCACGTCGGCCGCGCCCAGGAGGCACGTGGTGTGCAGGTCGTGCCCGCAGGCGTGGTCGACCGGGACCGTCTTCCCGGCCGCATCCGTCGCGGTCGCGGTGCTGGCGTAGTCCAGACCGGTCTCCTCCCTGACCGGCAGGGCGTCCATGTCCGCGCGGAGCAGCGCCGTCGGGCCGGACCCGTTCCGCAGGACGCCGACCACGCCGGTCCTGCCGACGCCCGTCGTCACCTCGAACCCGGACGCGGTGAGCCGGTCGGCGACGACCCGCGCGGTGCGCTGCTCCTGGAAGCCGAGCTCGGGATGTCGGTGCAGGTCCTGGTACAGGTCCGTGAGCGCCGGGTCGAACGGGACGTCCTGGGATGGGGTCATGGGAGTCCTCCGTCGTCGCTCCCCACGCTAGGCGCGGCCCGGATGCCCTGCGCGGCGGGGGGCGCTCGGGCCGGATACGGGTGGTCGGTAGGACGTCAGGTGATCGGCAGCTCGGGGTGCCGATCACCTGACGTTCTGCCGACCGTCCGGGCTCTCGACCGGGCCTCGCCGCGCCCTCGCTGCGCCCTGGGTGCGCGCTCGGCGACCACGAGCGCGCCGGACACGGCAGGATGACCTCATGTCCGACGCCCCCGTCACCCTGAGCCAGGTCGCCCGCGAGGCCGGCGTCTCGCTCGCCACGGCGTCGCGCGCGATCAACGGGAGCGCCACCCGCAGCGTCCGCGAGGACCTGCGCGAGCGCGTCCTGGAGGCCGCGCGCCGCCTGGCCTACTCGCCCGACCCCAGCGCGCAGGCTATGGCCCGCGGCCGCACCACGGCGCTCGGGCTCGTGGTGCACGACATCGCCGACCCGTACTTCTCCACCATCGCCGCGGGTGTGGCGCGCGCGGCGGAGCGGGCCGGACTGATCGTCACGCTCGCGTCCACCGAGCACAGCTCGGCGCGCGAGCTCGCGTTCGTCGAGCTGGCGCGCAGGCAGCGGTCGCGCGCGATCATCCTCGCGGGTGGCCGGCTGGAGCCGGAGGACGGCGGGGCTTCCGCGGGCAGCGAAGCACCCGCAGGCGGCGGAGCGTCCGCAGGCGGAGCCAGCGGTGAGCCGGGGGCCGACGGCGGACCGGGCCCGGGCGAGACCGGACCCGCGGACCCGCCGGTCGGCGCCGACGGCCCGTCAGCCGACGGCGCCCGTCCCGTCCCCGGCGCGCTCGAAGCCGCGCTGAACGCGTTCCAGGAGGCCGGCGGCGGGGTCGCGCTGGTCGGACAGCCGATCGGCGGGCTGCCGGTGGTCGAGATCGCGAACGCCGACGGCGCGGCCGACCTCGCCCGCGCCCTGCACGGGCTCGGCTACCGCTGGTTCGCCGTGCTGGCCGGCCCGGACGGGCACCGCACGGCCGCGGACCGAACGGCCGGCTTCACCGGAGCCCTCGCGGAGCTCGGCAGCCCCGTAGCGCCCGACGACGTCCTGACCTGCCCGTTCACCCGCGACGGCGGGTACTCCGCGATGGGCGACCTGATCAAGCGGGCCGAGGCGGGTCGGCTGCCGGAGCTCGTCTTCGCCGTCAACGACGTCATGGCGGTGGGCGCGATGGCCGCCGTCCGCGACGCGGGCCTGAGCGTGCCCGACGACGTGGCCGTGGCCGGGTTCGACGACATCCACACCCTGCGCGACGTGTCCCCCGGGCTGACGACGGTGCGCATCCCGCTGGCCGAGGTCGGCGAGCTGGCGACCGAGCTCGCGCTCGGGCGTGCGGAGCGGACCCGCACGACGGTGCGCGGCGAGGTGGTCCTGCGCGACTCGACGCCGCCCCGCCCGTCCGCGACCCCGGCCGACCAGTCCTGAGGTCGGCACCCCACCCGAGACAATCAGCCGCGAGGCCAGCACTCCCCCGGCACGCCGAAAATGAGATCGGCCCTCTGCATCGAGACCGGTCCAGCGTTGGACCGGTCTCGATGCAGAGTGCCGATCTCAGAACCGGCTGCCGAGCCAGCCCCCGAGACACCCCATGTACTCCCCCGGAAACGTGCGCTATTCTCGGTTGGAAAGCGCATTCCCAAGCGCTTGGAACCAGACGAACACCGACGATGGAGTCTCGCCCGTGACCACACTTCGCATCGCCATGAACGGCGTCACCGGCCGCATGGGGTACCGCCAGCACCTCGTGCGCTCGATCCTGCCGATCCGGGACCAGGGCGGCGTCACGCTCGCCGACGGTTCGCGCGTCCAGGTCGAGCCCGTGCTCGTGGGCCGTAACGCCGACAAGCTCAAGGAGCTCGCGGCCAAGCACGACGTCGAGCACTGGACCACCGACGTCGACGCGGCCATCAAGGACGCCGACATCGTGTTCGACGCCGCCATGACCAACCTGCGCCCCGCGACCCTGTCCAAGGCGATGCAGCAGGGCAAGCACGTGTTCACGGAGAAGCCGACGGCGGAGACCCTCGCCGAGGCCATCGAGCTCGCGCGGCTGCAGGCCACCACGGGTGTGACCGTCGGCGTCGTGCACGACAAGCTGTACCTGCCGGGCCTCGTGAAGCTGCGCCGCCTGGTGGACGAGGGCTTCTTCGGCCGCATCCTGTCGCTGCGCGGCGAGTTCGGCTACTGGGTGTTCGAGGGCGACTCGCAGCCGGCCCAGCGCCCGTCGTGGAACTACCGCACCGAGGACGGCGGCGGCATCACCACCGACATGTTCTGCCACTGGAACTACGTGCTGGAGGGCATCCTCGGGCAGGTCAAGACCGTGACCGCGCGGACCGCCACGCACATCCCGACCCGCTGGGACGAGCAGGGCCGCGAGTACACCGCGACCGCCGACGACGCCGCCTACGGCATCTTCGACGTCACGACACCGGGCGGCGACGACGTCGTCGCGCAGATCAACTCCTCCTGGGCCGTGCGGGTGTTCCGCGACGAGCTGGTCGAGTTCCAGGTGGACGGCACGCACGGCTCCGCCGTCGCCGGCCTGCGCGAGTGCCGCGCCCAGCACCGCGCGCACACCCCCAAGCCGGTGTGGAACCCGGACCTGCCGGTCACCGAGCCGTTCCGCGACCAGTGGCTCGACGTCCCCGCGAACGCCGACCTCGACAACGGCTTCAAGCTGCAGTGGGAGGAGTTCCTGCGCGACGTCGTGGCCGGGCGCCCGCACCGCTACGACCTGCTGTCGGCCGCCCGCGGCGTGCAGCTCGCCGAGCTGGGCCTGCAGTCGTCGGCGGAGGGCCGCCGCATCGACATCCCGGAGATCACCCTGTGAGCGCCCCGGAGGTCGAGCCTGTCGAGACCGGGGTTTCGACAGGCTCTACCAGCGGAGCGAGCCTCAGCCTCCCCGTGTTCGACGCCGAGGGCCGGGTCGCCGGCGCCGAGACCGTCGAGCTGAACGCCCCCGGGCCGTGGACCACGCCGTCCGCCCCGATCACGTCGCGCATCGCCTTCGCGGCCGCCCACGTGGTGCCGCAGGTCGGTGCGGAGAACGTGCCGGGCGCGCCCGCCGTCGTCGACTGGGACTCCACGCTCGCCTACCGGCACCGGATCTGGGAGCACGGGCTCGGCGTCGCCGACGCGATGGACACCGCCCAGCGCGGCATGGGCCTGGACTGGGCGGCGACCCAGGAGCTGGTGCGCCGCTCGGCGGCCGAGGCCGCGTCCGTGGGCGCGCGCGTCGCGTGCGGCGCGGGCACGGACCAGCTCGACCCCGCGGTCGTCGCGGCGCTCGAACCGGGCGACGCGGGCCTGGCCGTCGTCGCCGACGCCTACCGCGAGCAGGTGCACGTGGTGCAGGACGCCGGCGCGCAGGTGATCGTCATGGCCTCCCGCGCGCTGGCCAAGGTGGCCCGCGGGCCCGAGGACTACGCCCGCGTCTACGACGCCGTGCTGGCCGACGCCGAGCAGCCCGTCGTCCTGCACTGGCTGGGCACCATGTTCGACCCGGCCCTGGCGGGCTACTGGGGCTCGGACTCGGTGGACGACGCCACGAAGACGTTCCTCGACCTGATCCGCGCGCACCAGCCGCGGATCGACGGCGTCAAGGTGTCGCTGCTCGACGCCACGCACGAGGTGGGCCTGCGCCGCTCGCTGGCGGCGCTGCCGCCGTCGGCCGACGGAGTGCGCCCCCGGCTCTACACCGGCGACGACTTCAACTACCCGGAGCTCATCGCGGGCGACGAGCAGGGCCACTCGGACGCGCTGCTCGGCATCTTCGCGGCGATCTACCCGGCCGCCTCCACGGCGCTGCAGGCGTTCGACGCCGGGGACGCCGCGCGCGGCCACGAGATCCTGGCCTCGACCGAGGCGCTGGGGCGGCACATCTTCGCCGCGCCCACGTACTACTACAAGACCGGGATTGCGTTCCTGTCCTGGCTGAACGGCTTCCAGCCCGGGTTCTCCCTGGTGGGCGGCCTGCACTCCGGGCGGTCGCTGCGGCACCTGGTCGAGCTGGCCCGCCTGGCCGACGGCTGCGGCATGCTGCTCGACCCGCCCCTGGCCGCCGCGCGGCTGCGGGCGTTCCTGGCGACGAACGGAGTGGCCGCATGAGCCGGGCCTCGCTGAACACCGCGACCGTCAAGCACGCGACCCTGGCCGAGGCGTGCGAGGCGGCGGCGAACGCCGGCTTCGGCGCCGTCGGCCCGTGGCGCGACGTCGTCCAGGCGGTCGGCGCGCCGCAGGCGGCGCGCATCATCGCCGACGCCGGGCTCCGCGCATCGTCCCTGTGCCGGGGCGGGTTCCTCACCGCGGCCGACGACGCCGGCATCCGTGCCGCGCTCGACGACAACAAGCAGGCCATCGAGGAGGCCGCGACGATCGGCACGTCCGAGCTGGTCTTCGTCGTCGGCGGCCTGGTGGGGTCGACGCCGGGCGGCGCCCCGACGTCGGGCGTGGACCGCGACCTGGTCGCGACGCGCGGCCGGGTGGCCGACCGGATCGCCGACCTGGTGCCGTTCGCCGCCGAGCACGGCGTGCGGATCGTGCTGGAGCCGCTGCACCCGATCTTCGCCGCCGACCGGGCCGTGATCTCCACGCTCGCGCAGGCGCTCGACCTGGCGGCGCCGTTCGCGGCGTCGGAGGTGGGTGTGGTCGTGGACACCTATCACGTGTGGTGGGACCCGGCCCTGCAGCGGTCGATCGCGCGGGCGGGGCGTGAGGACCGCATCGCGTCGTACCAGGTGTGCGACTGGGCGCTGCCGCTCGCGGCGGAGCCGCTGAACTCGCGCGGGCACGTGGGCGACGGGTACATCGACTTCGCCACGATCACGGGCTGGGTGCGCGACGCCGGGTACGTGGGCGACATCGAGACGGAGATCTTCAACGAGCAGATCTGGGCGGAGCCGACGTCGAAGACGGCCGAGACGGTCCTGTCCCGCTACGACCAGCACGTGGCGCCGCACCTCTAGGCGCGCAACTCCCCTTTGAGACCTAAGTTTCTTCGCTTTGAGCCGGCTCAAAGCGAAGAAACTTAGGTCTCAAAGGGGAGTTGTGGTTCGGGGAGGGCGATCAGCGGCCGACGACGACCGGGCCGCCCCGGGCGGGCGGGCCACGGCCGCGCGGGGCCCAGCCGGGCGGGGCCTACGGCCGGGCCCGCGCCCTACGGCCGGGCCGCGGCACGCAGCGTGAAGCGGCAGGCGCCCCAGGCCGCGAAGAGGAGCGGGGCCGCCGCGAAGCCTAGGCCCACGGCCGGGCGGGTCGCCGCCAGGCTCACCAGCAGGCCCAGGATCACCAGCGCACCGGCCGAGAGGTA
This sequence comes from Promicromonospora sukumoe, assembly GCF_014137995.1. Taxonomy (NCBI): domain Bacteria; kingdom Bacillati; phylum Actinomycetota; class Actinomycetes; order Micrococcales; family Promicromonosporaceae; genus Promicromonospora; species Promicromonospora sukumoe. Next base: position 431,200 of record NZ_JACGWV010000003.1, on the reverse strand, counting down.
CCAGCGGCGCACGCCGAGCACCAGCGCCGCGAGCAGCACGTCGCGCAGGCGCGCGTCCGGCATCTCGGGCACGGCGACGAGGGCGAGGACGGCGGTCAGCACCGCGACGGCGGCCAGCGTCACCAGCACGGGGATCGCGACCGCGCCCGCCGTCCGGCCCCAGAAGAACGCGACGTCGACGGCGGCCACGACGACGGCGCCCGTGGCGAGCGCCCCGATCGCCAGGCCGCGGCGCAGGTGCCGGCGCCAGGCGCGCGCGAAGGTGCGCACGACCGCCGTCGACCCGTCGGCGCTGAAGGCGCCGAACACCGCGAAGGCCGCGACGAGGGCCGGGCCGACGAGAGGCGCCGCCAGGGCGGCGAGCGGCCAGGTCGTGGCGACGTCGGTCGCCACGACCAGGACCACCAGGGGCAGGCACGCGACCGCCAGGAGCAGGTTGGTCATCAGGCCCGTGTAGACGGTCCCGAACACCAGCTCGTAGGTCTCGGGCCCGATCAGCGCCCGACGACGCCGCGGCGCGGCGGCACCGCCGGCCGCCCCCACGGCACTCATCCCTTCACGCCCGTCGTCGCGATGCCCTGCACGAAGTACCGCTGCCCGAGCAGGAAGATCAGCGCGATCGGCAGCACCGACAGCACGGACCCCGTCATGATCAGGGCGTGCTCGGCGTTGTACTCGCCGATGAACGACTGGAGACCGATCTGGATGGTCCACAGCTCGCGGTCGCGCAGGTAGATGAGCGGCCCGAGGTAGTCGTTCCAGGTGGAGACGAACGTGATGATCGTCAGCGACGCCAGGGCCGGCACGGACAGCGGCATGATGATGCGCCACCAGATCCCGTACTCGGAGAGCCCGTCGATGCGCGCCGCCTCGGACAGCGAGTCGGGGATCGACTCGTAGTACTGCTTCATGAGGAACACCCCGAAGGCGCCGAACGCCTGGAGCAGCATGATCGCCCACAGGGTGTTGTTCAGACCCCAGCTCGAGAGCATCTGGAACTGCGGGATCATGTACGACTGCCACGGCACCGCGATGGTGCCGATGTACACCAGGAACAGCGCGTCGCGCCCCGGGAAGCGCATCTTGGCGAAGCCGTACGCGGCGAAGCTGCCGGTCAGCACCTGCAGCAGCGTCACGGCGACGGAGAGGACGAGGGTGTTGCGCACCCACGTGACCATGTCGGCCTTGACCCAGATGTCGAGGTAGTTGCGCCACTGCACGGGGTCGGGGATCCACTCCACCGGCGCCGTGAACACCTGGTTGTTCTGCTTGAGGGACGAGATCACCATCCAGGCGAACGGGAGCATGATGCCCGCCGCGGCGAGGATCATCACCGTGTAGAGCAGCACCCGGCCGGACCTCCGGAGCGCGGACGGGCGGGCGGCCATCACGCTTCCTTCCGCTTGTTGTACACGAACTGCACCACGGTCACGATGATGCAGATGAAGAACAGGACGACGGCGACGGCCGAGGCGTAGCCGAACTCGAACTGCTCGAAGCCCTTCTGGTAGATGTACTGGCTGAGCACCAGCGTGGCCTGGCCCGGTCCGCCGTCGGTCATGACGAGGATCAGGTCGAAGACCTTGAAGCTCTGGATGGTGACCATGACGGTCACGAAGAACATCGTGGGCCGCAGGCAGGGCAGCGTGACGTTCCAGAACCGCTGCCACGCGTTGGCGCCGTCGATCCGCGCGGCCTCCTGCAGCTCGCCGGGCACCGTCTGCAGGCCGGCCAGGAACAGGAGCATGTAGTAGCCCATGTCCTTCCACGTGCCCACGATGATGACGGCGGGCATCGCCCAGTCCTTGGAGACGGTCCAGCCGGGCATCTCGCCGCCGATGAACAGGCTCAGGAACTGGTTGATCGGCCCGTACTCCGGGCTGAACAGCATGTTCCACACCACCGCGACCGCGACGATCGAGGTGATGTACGGGAAGAACGCGACCGTGCGGAAGAACGCGGCGCCGCGCAGCTTCTGGTTCAGCAGCAGCGCCAGCGACAAGGACGCGACGATCGTGATCGGGATGTGCAGCGCGGCGTAGTAGAAGGTGTTGCCGAGCGCGGTGTGGAAGCTCTTGTCCCCCACCAGCCGCGCGAAGTTGTCGAGGCCCACCCACTGCGCGGCCCCGAAGATGTTCCAGCTCGTCAGCGAGATGTAGAAGAGCGTGAGCACCGGTACGAGCGTGAGCACGGCGAAGCCGGCGAAGTTCGGCAGGATGAACGTCCAGCCGACCAGGGCGTTGCGGAGCTTGAGCGAGGTGCGGGGCTTTCGGAGCGGCGGGCGCTCGGGCTGCGGGAGCCCGAGCGTCCGCCGGTCGTCGGCGACAGGAGTCGCCATCAGCCGACCTCGTTGGCGACGCGCTCCTCGGCCTCGGTGATCGCCTCGTCCACGGGGGTGGACTCCGACATGACCGCCGAGTGGAGCTCGCCCAGGATGGTCTGGATGGCCGCCGTCTTCTGGCCCACCGGGTTCTCCGGCAGGGTGTCGTGCGTGGTGTAGGCGAAGCGGGACAGCTCGTCCTGCGGCACACCCTCCAGCCCGAAGATCGCGTCCGCCACGGCGTCGTCGATCAGGGCCGGCGTGATACCGATCTCGGCGAGCGCCGCGGCGCCGTCGGGGCCGGCGGCGAAGCGCAGGAAGTCCTTCGCGGTCTCGACCTTGGACTCGTCGATGTCGGAGCTGATCCCCATCGTCGTCGGGTCCCCGAACGTGACCGGGGTGTTCTCGGTGCCGGTCGTGGACTCGTCGAGCTGCGGGATCGGCGCGATGCCCCACTCGAAGGTGTCCGCGGTGCCCGACTCCTGCTCGGCCACCAGGGTGCCGATGTACCAGGAGCCCATCGGGAGCATCGCTGCCTTCTGGGTGCCGAACTGCGACTGGTAGGCCAGCTCGTTCGTGGTGACGGTCGCGTAGGACGGCTGGGCGCCGGCATCCTGCAGCGCGAGCTCGCGCTCGTAGTACGGGGCCAGGAACGAGAAGTCCCCGCCGTCGAGCGCGGCGCCCTCGGTCTGCGCGAGCGCGAAGCCCTGCACGGTGGACTGCCAGCTGTGCAGGTAGGTGCCGGTGACCTGCTTCTCGCCGATGCCCTCGGTGAGCTGCTCGGCGGCCTCGGCGTAGTCGTCCCAGGTCCAGGAGCCGTCGGGCAGGTCGACGCCGGCCTTCTCGAAGAGCTCCTTGTTGTAGTAGAGCAGCCACGAGTCCTGGCGGTAGGGCACCGCGTAGGTCGCGCCGTCGACCGACATCGGCTCCAGGCCGCCGGTCTCGGGGTCGAGCTCGCCGGCGACGTCCGAGATGTCGAGGAGCGTGCCGCCCTCCTGGAACGTGATGTAGTTCTTCAGGTTCTTCACGATGAAGACGTCGGGGGCTGCGCCCGCGGCGAGGTCGGCCGTGAGGGCGGTGTCGTAGTCGTCGCCCGCCGGGTACTCCTTGAGCTCCACGGTGACGTCCGGGTTGGCCTCGTGATAGGCGTCCGCGAGCGTCTGGAACTCGGGCGTGGACGCGAAGTCCCAGCCCGCGAGGCTGATGGTGACCGGGCCGTCGGCGGCCGCGGGCTCGTCCTGTCCGCCGCACCCCGTCAGGGCCAGCGACGCGGCGGCGGCGATGCCGAACGCGCTCATGATCTTGCGGTTCATTCCTACTCTCCTTCGAGTGAGTTCCTGCGACGCCCCGGTGCGGGAACACCGGGTGCGCGTGGTCAGGGCAGGTCTGCCGTGGGCAGCTCTGCCGTGGTCCGTTCGCCGTCGGGCCAGGTCACGAGGGCCTGGTCGGCGGTGAGGTCGAGCTGGGGTGCGGCGGCCGGGGCCGTCGGGTCGGCCGGGTCGCCGGCGGCGGTCCGGCCGAGGTGGACGGCGACGGCGGTCCAGCCGTCCGGCACCGGGGCGTACCGCAGCCAGGGGGTGGTCGTCGGTCCGGCGAGCGGGGTGACGTCGTCGGCCGTGGTGGCCCCGCTGACCGGCGCGATGTCGCCCGCCAGCGGCACCAGGGCCGAGTCGAGCCCGGGCCCGGCGGCCCAGCCGCCGATGCGGAGCGCCGTCGCGCGGGGGTCCGCGCCGTCGGCGACCCGGACCAGCCGGACCTCCCAGGCGCCCCGGACGATCGAGACGGTGGTGACCCGCCCGGCCGCCGTGGCGACCCCGGGCCGCCCGGACCCGTGGTCGGGCGCGCCCGGATCGGCACGCACCCAGTGCACGGAAGCCACGGACCCCAGCCCCACCGCACCCGTTGAGTGCTGGGTATTCGCCCTGTCGGAGGGGTCCTGGGGGGCGAATATCCCGCACTCAACGGGGACGGGGGTGAAGCCGGTGCGGTGCGTGGCCTCGGCCGCCTCGTTCAGGAGGACCACCGACTGGTCCAGCGGGGAGCGCCAGGCGTCGGCGTCCAGCAGCGGGGACGTCGCCGTCGAGTAGCCGAGGCGCGCGTACAGGGGCGAGTCGCCGCCGTCCGCGCCGGGCAGGGCGTGGTCGGTGCCGTGGTTGATCACGCGCACGATGCCGTCGTCGCGCGTGGCGCTGATCGCCCAGCCGGGCGCCTCCGCCACGGTGAGCACGTCGCCGACGTCGACGGGCAGCGGCTCGGGCGCCGCCGTCCAGACCTCGTGCGAGGCGGGCAGCGCCAGGCCGAGCAGGCCCTTGCTCGCCCAGTACGGGGAGCCCGTGCCGCTGTACCGCTGCGCGATGGGGCGCCACGGGTGGTGCCAGCCGAGGGTCAGCAGGCCGTCGTCGCCCGGCACGTCGTGGTCGGCGAAGTGCCGCACGATGCGCGTCGCCGCCTCCCGGAGCTGCCCGGGGCGGCCCACGCCCGCGACGGCGCCGGCCCAGAACGGCGCGGCGGCCGCGAAGCGGTAGGTGAGGCTGCGGCCCTGCAGCAGCGGGGAGCCGTCGGCGCCGACGAGCGCGAGCGCGTCGTCCAGGTAGCGCGCCAGGTGCTCGCGGTCCGACGCCGACCGGACGGCCAGGTCGTCGCCCGCGGCGGCCGCGACCTCCGCGGCGCCGGACATCCGCGCCCAGAGCGCCGGGTACAGGTGCAGCGCCCAGCCCGCGTAGTGGTCGAAGCTGCGCTCAGGGCCGTCGGCGAACCAGCCGCCGGGCCGCCGGAACCGGTCGTGGGCGGCGAGGTCGCGCGCGACGTCGTCCGCGGAGAACGGGCCGCCGACCGAGCGCAGGAACGTCTCGACGACGATCCGGAACCAGACCCAGTTGTTGTCGGGGTAGGCGTCGTCGCCGACGACGGAGCCGAGGTACCCGATCACGTGCTCCTGCGCGGACGGCTCCATGCGGTCCCAGATCCAGGGCCGCGTGAGGTCGAGGATCAGCGCGAGCGAGGCGGCCTCGACCTTGGCCTGGCCGTGCTCCTCGGGCCGGGTCCAGCGCTCGGGGTGCGTCGGGTCGGTGCCCGCGGCCAGCCCGGCCGCGTAGCGCTCGGCCAGCCCCGTCGGGTCCGCGCCGTCCTCCCCCGCGAGCCGGAAGCCCGCGAGCAGGAAGGTGCGGGCGAAGCCCTCCAGACCGTCGACGGCGGTGCCGTACCCGCCCGGCGTGCCGGGCAGCGTGATGAGCGAGCCGCTCGGCGACGCGTACGGGCGGACGGCGGCCAGCAGCTTGTCGGCGTAGCCCGCGAGCCAGGCGCGGGCCTCGGGGCCGGAGGCGCCGGCGTTGGCCGGGCCGGCGCCGGGCGCGCCCGCGCCGGTCCGGGTCGATGCGATGTGGTCGGTCATGCGACGAACTCCATGTCCTCGCGCGTCACGGCGCTGCGGGACGACTCGCCCCGCGCGTACCGCTCCAGCTCGTCGAGCGCGGCCGCGGTCATGCGGCGCGCCTCCGTGCCGAGCGACCCCGCGACGTGCGGGGTGATCATGACGTTCGGCAGGTCGTACAGCACCGACGACGCCGGCAGCGGCTCCGGCTCGGTGACGTCGAGCATCGCGTAGATGCGCCCGGTGACACACTCGCGCTCCAGCGCCGCGGTGTCGACGACGGCGCCGCGCGCGGTGTTGATCAGCGTCGCGCCGTCGGGCAGCAGGGCGAGCTCGCGCGCGCCGATCAGGTTGCGCGTCGAGGGCAGCTCGGGGGCGTGCAAAGACACGATGTCGGACGCCGCGAGCAGCTCGTCGAGCGGCACCAGCCGCGCGCCGGCGTCGGCCACGGCGGCCGGGTCCGCGAGCGGGTCCGCCACGAGGATCTCGCGCGTCTCGGGGCCGGAGCCCGGCACGGTCAGCCGCGTCACGACCTGCCGCCCGGTCCGGGAGAAGCCGACGATCCCGACGACCCGGTCGCGGTTGGACAGCTCGCCGTGCTCGGTCAGGTAGGACCAGTCGTCGCGGCGCTTGCGCGCGATGTTCGCGAGGAACGGGGCCTTCTTGCCGGCCATGACGATCGCGGCGACCGTGAACTCCGCGACGGGCAGCGCGTTCTCGGCCACCGCGTTGGTCACGAGCAGCCCGCGGTCCCAGACGGCGTCGGACACGAGCGACCGCACCGAGCCCGCGCAGTGCACGACGGCGCGCAGGTTCGGCGCGAGGTCGAGCACGTCGGTGGTGAGCTGGGGGGCGCCCCACGAGGTGACGAGCACCTCGACGTCGGCCAGCCGGGCCTTCGCCTCGGGGGTGTCGTAGTCGGTCACACGAGCGGGCTCGCCGAGCCTCGCGATCGCACGCAGCCGGGAGTCCTCGTCCGGGCCGAACTGCATGCGCAGTGCCCGGTCGTCCATGACGAGCAGGGCCTCAGGTCGCCGCACCACCGCGCTCCTCTCCATCGAGTCCGCGTCCGCCTGACCGTTCAGACGAACAATTTCGATCACCTACGATCGAACGATGGCCCATTGAAGCCCACCATGCGGGCCGTTGGCAAGCCCCTGGCCTTCCGCGAAGAGTTCCTATACGATCATTTTCGATCATTGGAGATGTGCACATGACAGCACCGTCGCTGCCTGCGCCCGACGTCACGGCCCGGAGCTTCTGGGCCGGGCAGCGCGTGCGGGGCGCCCTCGCCCCCACGCTCGCCACGGCCGACGCCGAGCGCGGCACCCCCTGGCCACAGCCCCTGGCCTCGCAGTACGCGCGGTTCTTCCGCGACGGCGTCCGCACGGCCTACGAGGAGCAGGTCGCCGCCCGGCAGGCCCGGCTGACCCGCGCCACGCTCGCGGCGCTCGTCGAGCCGGACGACGCCCACGTCGACGAGGTGGTCGACGGCGTGCTGCTGCTGTGCGAGCAGTCGTCCTGGTGCTGGGCGGCGCACGACGACACCTTCGACCGGCTCGGCCGCGTCACTCCCACCGTCACCGAGCCGTACCTGGACCTCGGCGCGGGCGAGGTCGCCGCCCAGCTCGCCTGGGTCGACCACCTGCTCGGCCCGAGGCTCGACGAGCGGGCGCCGGGCGTGCGCTGGCGCGTCCGGCAGGAGACGCAGGCCCGGGTGCTGCGGCCCTTCACCGACCGGCGCGACTGGTGGTGGCTCGGCGTCGACCACCCGATCATGAACTGGAGCCCCTGGATCCAGGGCAACGTGCTCGCCGCCGCGCTCGCGCTGGAGGAGGACCCGTCCCGGCGCGCGGCCGTCGCCGGGCTCGTCGCCGAGGGGATCGCCGCGTACTGGGCGTCCCTGCCCGCCGACGGCGGGGTCGACGAGGGCTATCACTACTGGTGGCACGGCGCCGCCCGCGCGCTGGAGGCGCAGGACCTGCTCGCCTTCGCGGGGATCGACCCGGCCCCGGAGGCGCTGGCGCGGATCGGCGCGACCGTGGCGTTCCCGCACGCCATGCACCTGGGCGGGGACTGGTACGTCAACGTCGCCGACGGCGCCGCGCGGCCGCTCGCGACCTGGCCCTGGAACGTGGTGCACGCCTGGGCGCTGCGGGTGGGCGACGACGCGGCGGCTCAGCACGCGGCGTCGTACCGCGGGCGGCCCGACGGCCTGTTCGACGAGCGCGCCTCTTTGCCGCGCGCCGTCGGCCTGCTGTCCGGCTCCTGGGCGGACGCCCCCGCCGCCGCGCCGCCGCTCGTGGGGCGGTCCGTGTTCCCGGCGACGGGTGTCGCCGTCGCGCGGTCCGTGCCCGGTTCGGCGCGCGGGCTCGCGGTGTCGGTCAAGGGCGGGCACAACGACGAGAACCACAACCACGTCGACGTCGGCTCGGTGATCGTGGCGCTCGACGGGGTGCCCGTCGTCGTCGACGCCGGCAAGCCCACCTACCGCGCGGGCACGTTCGGCCCCGACCGCTACGACCTGTGGGTGGTGCGCGGCGACTGGCACAACGTGCCGCGGGTCCGCGGCGTGGAGCAGGCGCCGGGCGCGGAGTACGCCGCCCGGGCGTTCGAGGTGTCGGACGGCGGTGCTGGTGCCGCCGCGGCCGCCGTCGGACAGGACGCCGAACGTAGAGTTGGTCGCTCTCTCAGCCCCGATGAAGCGACCAGCTCTACGTTCGATTCCCCGCCCGACGGCGGGACTGCGGCGGGTTGGCGGGCGCGGATCGAGCTGGGTGGGGCCTATCCCGTGGACGGGCTCGTCGAGTGGTGGCGGGAGGTGGCGCTGCAGCCCGGCACGGAGACCGTGACCGTCGTCGACTCCTGGGCGTTCTCCCCCGAGGCGACGAACGATCCGGACGGGCCGACGGCGTGGCACTGGCTGCTCGCCGGCGACGTCGTGCTCACGAACGGCCGGGCCGTCGCCCGGTTCGCCCCCGGCAGCACCCCGGGCACCCCGCCCGGGCGCGCCCTCGCCATCACCTGGGACCCCGCGGCCGTGGACGCGGCGCTCGACGTGCGCGCGCTCGACGACCCCGAGCTGACCGCCGTATGGGGTGAACACCTGACGAGATTGCGCCTCACGGCGCGCTCAGAGGCGCCGTCGGGCTCGTTCCAGGTCACCATGAGACCCATCGGGTCAGGAATGCAGGAGGACGCATGACGCACGAAGCGCCGCTCCCGAGCGAGCGTCGGGAGCGCCTGATCTCGCGGGTGCGGGAGACCGGGTCGGCACGGGTGAGCGACCTGTCGCGCTGGCTCGGCGTGACACCGGTGACCGTGCGGCGCGACCTCGCGCTGCTCGTCCTGGAGGGCACGCTGGAGAAGGTGCACGGCGGCGCCCGCATCCCGGCGCGCGCGCCGGGCAGGCAGGAGACCGAGGACGCCGCCGACGTCGGGCAGCCGACCATCGGCGTCGTCGTGCCCTCGCTCGACTACTACTGGCCCGAGGTGATCCGCGGCGCGCGCGCCGCCGCGCACGGGACCGCGCGGCTGATCCTGCGCGGCGGCTCGTACGACGTGGACCAGATCCGGCACCAGCTCACGGCGCTCGTCGGCGACGACGGCGGCCCCGGGGTCGACGGCCTGCTCGTGGCCCCGCCCGTCGACGGGCCCGACGCGACGGCGCTGGGCGACTGGCTCGCCGACCTGGACCTGCCCGTGGTGCTGATGGAGCGCCGCCTGGCGGCGGGCCCGTACCGCGAGCCGCTGGAGTCGGTGGCGACGGACCACGCACTGGGCTCGGGCACGGCGGCGCGCCACCTCGCGGAGCGCGGGCACCGGCAGGTGGGGCTCGTGACGTCGCGGACCAGCCCGACGTCGGCCGCCGTCCGCCGGGGGTTCTGCACGGTGGCCGACGAGCTGGGGCTCGACGTGGTGCTCGACCTGGAGACCGTGCCGCTGTCCGACGCCGGCTGGGCCGGCGACGCGGAATCGGTGCTCGACAAGTGCGCGGAGACGGGCGTCACGGCGCTCCTGGTGCACTCCGACCGCGAGGCGATCTCGCTGGTGGAGCAGGCCCGGGAGCGCGGTGTGCGCGTGCCCGCGGACCTCGCGGTGGTCGCCTACGACGACGAGGTGGCCGGCCTGGCCGACCCCCCGCTCACCGCGGTGAGCCCGCCGAAGGCCGCGATCGGCGCCGGCGCGGTGGAGCTGCTGACGCGCCGGCTGGGCATCGCCGGGGCCGACGGCAACGGCGTCGCGGCGGGCGCCGGGCTGGGCGCCGACCGTCCGGTGCACCGGATCGAGCTGAGCCCCCGCCTGAACGTCCGGGCGTCGAGCGGCGCCCGCTGACACTAACGGCGCCCGGCCCCCCAGCCAGCAACCACAAGCTCGGTTAAGCCCGCCCTCTTCCGAAGCAAAGCCAAGGAGACAAGGATCTAGAGAAACCATCCCAGCACAAAGAGAACAACGCCGAGGACAATCGGCAGAACTAGCCGTCGCGGGCCGGTAACGCCGAACGCAGCACCGAATGCAGCAAAAACCAGAGCTACCATTCCCGCGGTCCCCGCAAGCAATCGTAAAGCGCCCTCGACTTCGAACTGTTGTGAAATTTGGACCGTTGTGACAATAAAAGCGATGACCGCAGCGAGAAGGCCTAGGCTCGCGAGCGACTCGGACCGGAGTTTTCCAATCTCAGCAGCATACTCTTTCCTGATAGAACTCCCTTCTTCATTAAGCCGATCAGACATCTCCTCCGACCACTTCTCGGCATATTCGTCCGATCGCTCTCGAATTGCAGCCACTTCTTTACGCAGGGCAATATCTGCCCGAATCCGCTGATACTCGATCACTCGGATTGGATAGACCTGACTGGTCGAATCCTCTAGGTCGATCGCCCTCTGGATCGATTTTTGAGCCGCATCAAATTCTCCAAGCAAGGCCGCGTACTGTGCTCTCACCGCGCGATTTCGGGGCACATCAGGCGCGGACTCGATCGCACGATCCACGCGCTCCAATGTCGACTGCAACTCTTCACTCGCGACTTCGCCACCGCTGAAACCAAATTCGGCCAAGAGCCGAGCATGGTGCACGACCAGCGAAGAGTTGAATGGGTATGCGTCCATCGCGGTCTGGGCGTGCTGGATCGCGCGCGCAAGGTCAGGTCCGGCAGCATCGAGCATCGCAAGGTCTGAAGCGAGCAGAGCACTCATCGGCTCGTCAGAATAACGGTGAGCAAAACGGTCGAAGGTCTTTCGATATAGGGAGGGGTCAAGGTGTCGCCGATGGCGGGCCAACAGCACATACAGGATATTGAATCCCTGAGAAGATCCTCGATCGCTCTCCATGAACGCTTCGAGCGAGGCAACCTCCGAGCCAATGAGAGACTCACTCACTACTGCAGCCGCAGCATGATAATCGGAAGACGCAGTGGAAGGAATGGAGGCAAGCGCTTTGACCAGTTTAGACGGCAGCACTGGAATATTCTGGGACACCACACCTCATCGGAAGATTCGAAGCCTGCTCTTAAAGAACCTCCACAGCGGGGGGATCGAGCCGGCGACTACGGGTGTCCGTGTTTACCACACACCAGGGACGGCCGGAAGCCTGCCGGCCACACTAGGCACCGATGGCATCGCGCGATAACCGGGTCCACCTGAGTGGACGAGCTAGAGCCGCGATCCGAGTCGGTCGCGCCGAGTTGGCCATCGGCCAAGCAGCAACAGGAGGTTGTAACGAGAACCTGTGCGCGCACAGGGCAGCTCGCGAAAACTCGACGCCCTAGCCGCCACGCGCAGGTCAGAGCGTCAAGAAGTACCGGCGCGTCCGTTGCCGAGTTGTGCCCCTTACGGAACTCTTGACCGATCAGGGGTGAAACTGCCCGCAGCGCACGGAGGCGGCCCGACGACGTGCCGCCTCAAGAACGGAGGCCACGGATGAGCCAGCCAACGGCCGAGGAGCACGCAGCCCTCGGCGAGGAACCGACCGAGCTCAAGCGGGTGATGGGGCCCAAGCTCCTCCTTCTCTTCATCGTGGGCGACATCCTCGGGACGGGCATCTACGCGCTCACCGGCAAGGTGGCCGGCCAGGTCGGCGGCGCGGCGTGGGCGCCCTTCGTCGTGGCGTTCGCCATCGCGCTCATCACCGCGTTCTCGTACCTCGAGCTGGTGACCAAGTACCCGCGGGCGGCGGGCGCGGCGCTCTACACGCACAAGGCGTTCGGGGTCCACCTGCTCACGTTCATGGTCTGCTACACGGTCATGTGCTCGGGCATCACGTCGGCGTCGACGGCGTCCCGGGCGTTCGCCTCGAACCTCGCCGTGGGCTTCGGGCTCGACGCCGACAACGCGACCCTCGTCATCACGGTCGCCCTGGTCTTCATGGGTGTGGTCGCCGCCGTGAACCTGCGCGGCGTCGGCGAGAGCGTCAAGGCGAACATCTTCCTGACGCTCGTCGAGCTGTCCGGCCTGCTGCTCGTGATCATGATCGGGTTCTACGCGGCGTTCGCCGGCCAGGTCGACTTCTCCCGGACGATCGTGTTCGAGGACCCGAACGACAAGGGCGCCTTCTTCGCCGTCACGGCCGCGACCGCCCTGGCCTTCTTCGCGATGGTCGGCTTCGAGGACTCCGTGAACATGGCCGAGGAGACGCACGACCCGGTCCGGAACTTCCCCAAGATGATGATCGCCGGCATCGGCATCACCGGGGTCATCTACGTGCTCGTCTCCCTGTTCGCCGTCGCCATCGTGCCGGTCGGCATCCTGGCGGAGAGCGAGACACCGCTGGTGACCGTGGTCGAGACTGCGGCGCCGGGCATCCCGGCGGGCGACATCCTCCCGTTCATCTCGATGTTCGCCGTGGCCAACTCGGCCCTGATCAACATGCTCATGGCCAGCCGCCTGCTGTACGGCATGGCCAAGCAGAACGTGCTGCCCGGTGTGCTGGGGCGGGTGGGCGCGCGCCGGCAGACGCCGTGGGTGGCCATCCTCGTCACGACGGCGATCTCGTTCGGCCTGATCTACTTCGTCAGCCGGGACCCGGACAACGACGTCGTCGCGGCGCTCGGCGACACCACCGCGCTGCTGCTGCTCGGGGTGTTCGCCATCGTCAACGTCTGCGTGCTGGTGCTGCGCCGCGACCCGATCGACCGGAGGCACTTCGTGGCGCCCACCGTGCTGCCGATCGTCGGCGCGATCGCCTGCGCGTTCTTCGTCGGCCCCTGGACCGGGCGCGACCCGCTCACCTACACGATCGCGGGCTGGCTGCTCGGCATCGGGCTGGTGCTGTGGGTGCTGACGTGGCTCACGAACCGAATCGTGGGGCAGCGCGAGAACACAGACGTCGAGGCCCTGAACGAGCGGGAGGGCGGCGTCAACTAAGGGGTCTGTCCCCTGTCGCGATCCTCCTGCTGTCCCCGTCTCCTTCGAGACCTATGTTTCTTCGCTTTGGGCAGCCCCAAAGCGAAGAAACATAGGTCTCGAAGGAGAACAGCGGCCGGGGTTGACGACAGTGAGCCGGTCAGCGATTCTCGGGACGGTCCAGCTTTGACCGGGCCGAACCCGACAGTGGCGCGAGCCCAGATCTCACGATGCGTGGGCCGGCCGGAATTCTCGACGTGCCGGTCCTACTGAACCACTCATGGCCTGAAACGATTCATAATAAGGTCTCACGCAAGGAGACGTCCCATGGCCCAGGCCGTTCACCGTCGAGCATCCATCGCTGACGTCGCACGTGCGGCGGGTGTATCCGTCGGCACGGTCTCCAACGTGCTCAACCGACCCGATCGAGTATTGCCGGGTACCCGCGGCCGCGTACAGGCAGCCATCAGCGAGCTGAGCTTCGTGCGCAACGGGTCTGCAAGGCAACTAAGAGCAGGAACTATCACCACGATCGGCGCCGTCGTCCTGGACATCGCCAAACCGTTCTTCACGAACATGGCGCGTGGCATCCAGGAGCGCCTGGACCAGAGAGACTTCACACTCATGGTCGCGTCGTCGGACGACGACCCCGACCGCGAGCAGCGCTACCTGCGCCTGTTCGAGGAGCACGGCGTGCAGGGCGTCATGGTGGTGCCGGCCACGGACGACATCGAGCACCTGCTCGCCGTCCGCCGGCGCGGCACCGGGGTCGTGCTGCTGGACCGCCCGTCGTCGGACCCGAGCATCTCGTCCGTCGCCGTCGACGACGTCCGCGGCGGCGAGCTCGCCGCGCGGCACCTGCTCGACGAGGGGCACACCCGGATCGTCTTCCTCAACGGCCCGCACACGATCCGGCAGTGCGCCGACCGGTACGAGGGCGTGGTCAAGGAGCTGGTCGCCGCCGGGCTCGACCCCGCGACCGCGCTGGTCGAGATCACGGTGTCCAGCCTGAACGCCGAGGGCGGGGAGGCCGCGATCCGCGGGCTGCTGGAGTCGGGCGACCGGCCCACCGCCGTCTTCTGCGTCAACGACCTGGTCGCGCTGGGCGTGCTGCGCACGATGCGCACGGAGAACATCGCCGTCCCCGCCGACGTCGCGGTCGTGGGGTACGACGACGTCGCGTTCGCCGCCGAGCTGTCCACGCCCCTGACGTCGGTGCGCCAACCGACCCACGAGCTCGGCGCCCGCGCGGCGGACCTGCTGCTGAACGGGCCGGACGCGCCGGCCGAGCACGTGATGTTCCAGCCGACGCTGGTGGTCCGCGCGTCGAGCACCCCCACCCCGCCGCAGTAGAACCAGGGCGAAGTAGAACCAGGGCGAGATAACTGCAGCGAAGTAGAACCGCAGCGTGTGCTGCGGTTCTACTTCGCTGGGGTTCTATCTCGCTGCAGTTCTATCTCGCCCTGGTTCTATCTCGGCGGGGTGGGTGTCAGCAGGATGCCGTGAACATCGGGACCAGCAGGTCGGTGAGGTCGTACAGCGCCTCCTGGTCGAGCGTCATGTTCCGCCCGGTGACCCCGAAGGTGACCTGCCGCTCGCCGTCGAGCGAGGTGAGGTTGTAGCTCAGCGTGCCGAAGCTCGCGCCGTCGTGCCCGTACAGGTACTCGCCGGGCACGCACGGGTCGGGCACGCGGTAGGTGCCCAGGCCGTACTCGATCGGCTCGGCGCTGCGCGGCGTCAGCATGTCGGTGATGGTCGCGGGCGAGACCAGCTCGCCGGTGACCAGGGCCTCGTTGAAGGCCGCGAGGTCCTTGGTCGTGCTAGTGACGGCGCCCGCGGCGCGGAACAGCGTCGGGTCGAAGTGCTCGACCGAGTACCAGCCGGCGGTGCCGGGGCCCATCCAGGCGGCGTCCGCCAGGAGCGCCCCGCGCTTGTGGGGGCCCTCCGGGTAGTCGGTCGACCGCATGCCGGCCGGCTCGAACACGCGCTCCTCCAGGAGCTCGTCGAGGTCGGTCTTGTTCACCTTCTCCAGCATCATCCCGAGCGTGACGAACCCGGCGTTGGAGTAGGAGAAGCCCGTGCCCGGCTCCAGCATCCAGGGCGCGGTGTGCGCGGCCCGGACGTGGTCGCCGTCGGAGTAGTGGTCGCCCAGCACCTCGAAGTACTCGTCGATGTCGGCCGGGTCCTGCATCTTGTCGAGGATCAGGTACTCCGACGCCGTCGGGGCGCCCGACGTGTGGCTGAGCAGCTGCTCGATCGTCACGTCGCGCGGCAGGGCGCCGGGCAGCACGTCCTCGACGCTGGTGTCGAGCGTCCAGGTGCCCTTCTCGATCTCCTGCATGACCAGCGTGGCGATCATCGGCTTGGTGTTGCTGGCCGCGCGGAACGGGTCGGAGGTCCGGGCTCGCGCGTGGCCCCCGAGCTCGCGGACGCCGTCGGCTCCGGCCCAGGTCAGGTCCGGCGTCTCGACCCGCGCGGTGACGGCGACGGCGCCGTCGTCCACCAGGGCGGACACGGCCCGGTCGAGCTCGCGGCGGATGCCGGCGTCCGTCGTCGTCCGCGCGCGGGCGGCGGGCGCGGAGGCGGCCTGCTCGGCTGCCTCCAGCACCTGCTGCGACAGCGCCAGGGCGTCGTCGGCGGTCGGCACGTCCAGGGGGTTCGCGGGCGTCGTGGTGGTCGCGGGGGCCGACGGCGCGGCCTGCGCCGCCGTCACCGCGCCCGCCCCGGTGAGCGGCAGGGCGCCCGCCACCACCACGCCCAGGGCTGCTCTGACTCGGCGGTTCGCCTTCATAGGGATGCTCCTTCGTCTCGGCACCCCGTCAGTCTGCTGGGGAGCGGGCGAAAGCTGATCCCCCGCAAGAAGGACATTCTGACCGGGCACTCCACCCTGCGGGTGAGCACATTGGGAGGAGGGCGCCGAGAACGCGAGATCGGTCGGTTGCCCTGAGATCGGTCCGTCAACCGACCGGTCTCAAGGCAACCGACCGAAGTCAGTCCCTAAGCCTCAGCGGCGGCCCGGGACCGGGACCGTGGACCAGTCCGTGTCCGAGGCTAGGTAGAAGCTGGGGTACGACGGCTGGTTGTACGTCGTCTGCTGCCGCGCCACCTCGACCCGGTACTGCGGGTCCTGCATCAGAGCTGGGCGAGCGTAGTCCGCAGCCTGAGGTCGGGATCCATGCGAGCTGTGTCACTGCAAGCCGGGGGAGTCCCATGACAAAGGTGAGCGCTCACTCGGGCGCTACAGAAGGACAACGCCTACGTTCGGCGCCAGCCAGCGGGGGCATCTGGGGAGCGGTGGTCGGCCGTCACGGGATCAGGGGGTCGTGGCCTTCAGCGGGGGCCAGCTCGGGCCCGTGCCGCGCATCGACTCGTGGAACGGGTCGCCCGTGCCAATCTCGCCCGCACGAACGACCGAACCCGTGAACGCCGACCGGTAGATCGCGGCGACGAGCTCCAGCGTGCCGCGGGTGTCGGCCACGGTCACCGGCGGCGCCTCGCCCGCGGCGAACGCCCGGTAGGTCGGCACGAGCTGGGCGAGGTGCCCCGAGGGCAGGGCCTCGGGGTCGGGCTGCCACAGCTGCGCGACGTCGTCCCGGTCGGCCGCGGGCGTGAACGTCCAGTCCGCGTCCGTGTACCCGTACAGGTGCGACAGCTCGATCGTCGCGGCCTCGGTGTCGAACCGCAGGTCAGAGGTCTCCCGCGGGGACAGCAGCGAGTTGGTGATCGTGGCCATCGCGCCGCTCGCGAACCGGACGATCGCCATCGAGACGTCCTCGGTGTCCACGTGCCGGGCCAGCCGGCCCGCCATGGCCGTCACCTCGGACCACGGCCCGAGCGTCGCCAGCAGCAGGTCGAACTGGTGGATGCCGTGCCCCATCGTGGGGCCGCCGCCCTCGGTGTCCCAGCGGCCGCGCCACGGCACCTCGAAGTACGCGGGCCCGCGGAACCACAGCGTGTCGCAGGTCGCGACGAGCGGGCGACCCAGCGCGCCGTCGTCGAGCAGACGGCGCAGCAGGCGCGCGCCGTGCCCGAACCGGTGCTGCACCACCTGCGTGAACGACGCCGTCGAGGCGGCCTCGGCCTCCGCGATGCGGTCGATCTCGGCGAGGGACAGCGTGGCGGGCTTCTCGACCACCACGTGCACGCCCGCCTTGAGCGCGGCCACGGCGACGTCGGCGTGCACGCCCGGCGGCGTGCAGACGTGCAGCACGTCGGTCTCGCCCAGCACGTCCTCCAGGGAGGTCCCGTGCCCGGGGACGCCGTACTCGCGGGCGAACTCCTCCGCCCGCGCCGCGTCGATGTCGACGGCGTGCACCAGGGTCGCGTCCACGCCGTGCGCCGGCAGGTCCGCGATCGCTCGTGCGTGGGCCCCGGCAATGGCACCTGTGCCCAGGATCGTGACTCTCATCGTGCTCCGTCCTCGTCGACGCGTGTGATCGATCACCCGACCGTACAGGCACGACCTCGTCGCACCGGTCCGCAGGCACCCTACCCGCGGCGTCGACCGTTGGAAAGGGCTTTCCCGGCGTCGGGCCTCGGAATGGGACGTACGGGCGCGCACCCCTATCTCCTTCGAGACCTACGTTTCTTCGCTTTGAAGCGGCCCAAAGCGAAGAAACCTAGGTCTCGAAGGAGAGGAGACACGGCGGCCTGACCGACCAGCCGGATCCGACCCACCTAGATCCGACCGGGGCGAGCCGTACGGGCGCCCGCCCGCTCTCCTTCGAGACCTAAGTTTCTTGGCTTTGGATCGCCCCAAAGCCAAGAAACTTAGGTCTCGAAGGGGAGGGAGCTCAGCGACCCGACGGTCGACCGGGATGTTCCCCCCAGCCCGACCGACCAGCCGGATTAGACCCAGCCCGACCCAGCCAGACCTGACCTGACCTGACCAGCCAGACCCGACCAGCCCGGGACGACCCGGCCCCGACCCAGCCAGTCAGGCCGCCCCGGCCAGGTCAGCCGATGACAGAGTCGATCTCCGACGCCACCGCGTCGACGAAGCTCTCCGGCGTCCCCGGCGGCAGCAGGCCCGGCAGCGCCAGCAGCGCCCGGAAGTCCTCCTCGATGCCGGCCAACCCCTCGACGTCGCCGAGCCCGTCCGAGCCGCCCGGCACCTCGGCGGCGCCGACCAGCGCCTCGAGCTCCGCGGCGCGCGGGTCGTCGACGCCCTCGCCGGAACGCGTCCGGCGTCGGACGAACTCGGCCCACGCGGCCAGGCCGAACGCCACCCCCTCCGGCTCCCGCCCCGCGGCCAGCGAGTCCGCGAGGACGCCGCCCCAGCGGAACGGGATCTTCTGGGTGCCGTCCATCGCCACCTGCGCCGTGGTGTGCCCCGTGTGCGGGTTCGCGAACCGGGCGAGGATCTGCTCGCCGTACTGCCGCAGGTCCAGGCCCTCGGGCGCGGTGAGCGTCGGCAGCGCGTCGTCGAACAGGTACTGCCGCGCCCGCTCGGCGATCTCGGGGTCGGTCACGCCGCCAGCGATCGTCGAGTGACCCGCGAGCCAGCCCGCGTACGCGACCAGCGAGTGCGTGCCGTTGAGCAGCCGCAGCTTGGCCTGCTCGAAGGGCGCGACGTCCTTGGTGAGCGTGGCGCCCGCCGCCTCCCACGCGGGGCGCGGCCCGGCGAAGCGGTCCTCGATCACCCACTGCGCGAACGGCTCGCCCACCACGAGGCCCTCGTCCCGCACGCCGAGCGTCTGCTCCACCTGGTCGCGCTGCTCCGGGGTGGTCGCCGGCACGATCCGGTCGACCATGGAGCACGGGAACGTGACGCTCTGGTCGAGGAACGCGCGCAGGACGTCGCCCTCGGGCCCGGGCAGGGCCGCGTCCGCGGCCTCGCGCACCAGGCGTTCGAGCACGCGCCCGTTGTCGACCATGTTGTCGCAGGTCAGCACCGTGATCGGCACGCCAGAGACGGCGCGCGCGGCGAGGCCGCGCACCAGCAGACCGATGGCCGACGCCGCCGGCTGCACCCCGCCGTCGGCCGCAGCAGCACCCCCCGCACCAGCAGCGAGCGCCTCAAGGTCCCCCCGCACGGCGTCGGCGTCGAGCGACCCGTCGGGCCGCCGGGCGTACCCCTTCTCGGTGATCGTCAGCGTGACCACGTGGGTGGTCGGCGCCGCGATCGTGGCGAGCACGCGCCCGGTCTCCTCGGCGGGGTAGGCGACGTCGACGACGGAGCCGATCAGCTCGACCGACGACTCCTGCTCGCCCGCGGTGAGCACCGTGTACACGCCGCCCTGGGGGCGGAGCTGGTCGCGCACGGTCGCGGACCGCTGGGTGACGCCCAGGATGCCCCAGGTGGTGTCGCCCGTCGCGATGGCGGCGCGTTCCGTGTAGACGGCCTGGTGCGCCCGGTGGAACGCGCCGATGCCGAGGTGGACTATCCCCACCGCCGTCGGCATCACGGGTGCGTCGATGCCGCCCGGGAGGTGGTCCCGGTGCAGGCGGTCCTCAGTCATCACGTGTCTCCTTGACTTGTGCCACGAGCTGCGTCGGGTTCACGAACCGCAGCGCCACCACGAGCATGACGAGCATCGTCGCGGTGTAGATCACCGACAGGGCCGAGATGAGCTGTCTCGCCTCACCGCCGCCGGCTGCCGTCATGCCACGGTAGATGGCGACGACGAGTGTGTCCGAACCAGGGCCCGACACGAGGAACGTCAGCTCGAAGAGACCGACGGTCCGTACCAGCACCAGGATGGCCGCCGCGAGGATACCCGGCACGAGCAGCGGGGCCAGGACGCGGGTGAACACCTGCCAGGTCCGGGCCCCGCACATCCGCGCGGCGGACTCGATGGCGGGGTTGATCTGCTCGATGAACGGCGTCATCGTCAGGATCACGAACGGGACGGACGGCACGAGGTTGACCAGCACGACGGCGGTCAGCGTGCGGCCCAGCCCGAACGAGTACATGACGGTGGCGAGCGGGATGCCGTAGGTGATGGGCGGCATGAGCACCGGCAGCAGGAACAGCAGCATGACGGCACGCTTGCCCGGGAAGTCGCGGCGGGCCAGCACGTACGCGGCGGGCACGCCCACCAGCACCGAGATGACGACGACGAGCACGGCGACGCCGACGGTCACGCCGATGACCTCGCCCAGCGCGAACCGGTCCCAGGCCTCGGCGTAGCGCTCGGTGGTCAGGCCGTCGGGCAGCCAGGTGTCGAACCACTGGCGGCCGAACGAGTCGACCACGACGGCGACGAGGATGCCGAGCAGGAACACCCCGAACGCCGTCATGCCCGCCCAGACGAACCAGGTGGACGGTCGCGCGGCGAGCGGCCGCTCCAGCGATGTCGTGGCCATCAGCCCTTCCCTCCCGTGGTCCCGCGGTACAGCAGCGAGCGCAGGCCCAGCACGGCGACGACGACGAGCAGCTCGACGGCGCCCATCATCAGCGCGATGGTCGACGCCATGGCGTAGTCGTTCTGCTCCCCGAACGCCCGGAACGCCATGAGGGACATGACCCGGGTCTCGCCCATGGCATCACCGACCAGCCGCGCCGACGGGAACACCGAGAAGGCGAGCACGAAGGTGAGCACGAACGTCGTGGCGAGGCCGGGCGCGAGCAGCGGCAGGACGATCCGCCGGAACCGCTGCCACCAGCCGGCACCGAGCGTCTTGGCGGCCTGCTCCAGCGACGGGTCGATGCCCGACAGGTAGGACGAGATGAGCAGGAACGCGAACGGGAAGCCGGTGATGACCAGGGAGAACATGACGCCCAGGTAGTTGTTCACCAGCTTGAGCGGCTCGTCGATCAGGCCGAATTCCAGCAGCACCCGGTTGATCCAGCCCTGCCGCCCCGCGAAGATCAGCAGCCCCTGCGCGGTGAGCACGGTGCCCAGGGTGATCGGCAGCACGAGCAGCGACGTCAGCAGCCGCTTGCCGCGGAAGCGGTGCCGCAGCACCATCGCCACCGGGACCGACGCCAGCACGTTGAACAGCGCCGCGGGCAGGGCCAGCCGCATCGTGAGCCACACGGAGTCGAACACGAACGGGTCGCGGAAGAACGCGACGTAGTTGGCGAAGATCCCGCCGCCCCACTGCTCCTGCATCGCCGCCGTGGGCTGGACCGTGAGCCCGATCCCGTACGAGAACGGGTACACGAACAGCGCGACGGCGACCACGAGCCCCGGCAGGAGCAGGAGCAGTACCGGGTCCACGCCCCGCTCGGCAAGGCGGTGCCGCAGGCTCGCGGTCGCGCGCCCGGGCCGCTGCCCGACGGCGCTCACGGCGTGCCTCCCCGGCGGGCGCGGCTCACGCCGCCACCTCCTGCGCCTGCGGGACGACGGCGTCCAACGCCTCCGGGAACACGAGCACCCGGTCGACAGGGGCGGTCAGGGTGACCGCGCCGCCGACGTCGGGCGCCGTCGTCGAACGGGCGTGGAGCATGGTGTCCCCGGCCTGGACGCCGACGGCGAACTCCCGCCCGTGGTACTCGACCACGGCGACGGAACCCGGGACGGAACCCCCACCGCTGGTCGAGCCACCATCGCTGGTCGAGCTTGTCGAGACCCGGGTTTCGACAGGCTCAACCCGCGAACCGGGCTCGACCCGCGAGGCCGCCACGACCGTGAAGTCCTCCGGCCGCACCGCGACCCGCACCCGGTCCCCCGCCCCCAGGCCGCCGACGGCACGACCGATGAGCCGCACGCCGGCATCGGCGATGCCCGGCAGCTCCACGACAACCTCGCCCCCGGCCACCGACACCACCGTCGCGGGCAGGATGTTCCGGTACCCCATGAAGTCGGCGACGTACCAGCTCGTCGGGCTCTCGTAGAGCTCGTCGGGCGTGCCGACCTGCTGCACGCGGCCCTCGCGCATCACGACCAGGCGGTCGGCCAGGGACAGCGCCTCCTCCTGGTCGTGCGTCACGTAGATCGTCGTGAGGCCGAGCGACTGGTGCAGCCGCCGGATCTCGGTGCGCATGTCGAGCCGCAGCTTCGCGTCGAGGTTCGACAGCGGCTCGTCCATGAGCACCAGCGACGGTTCGAGCACCACCGCGCGGGCGATGGCGACGCGCTGCTGCTGCCCGCCCGAGAGCTGCCCGGGCAGCTTGCGGGCGTGCTCCCCGAGCTTGACCAGCTCGATCGCGGCGCGCACCCGCGCGTCGACCTCGGCCCGCGGCACGCCCTGCATCTGCAGCCCGAACGCGACGTTCTTGGCCACGCTGAGGTGCGGGAACAGGGCGTACGACTGGAAGACCATGCCGAA
Organism: Promicromonospora sukumoe; assembly: GCF_014137995.1. NCBI lineage: Bacteria > Bacillati > Actinomycetota > Actinomycetes > Micrococcales > Promicromonosporaceae > Promicromonospora > Promicromonospora sukumoe. Next base: position 408,954 of record NZ_JACGWV010000003.1, on the reverse strand, counting down.
CCCGCGCCGTTCCGGGGGCAGCGTGTCGATCCGCTTCCCGTCGAGCCGGATCTCGCCGTGCGTCAGCGGCAGCAGGCCGGCCAGGCAGTTGAGCGCCGTCGACTTGCCGCAGCCGGACGGCCCCAGCAGGGCGACGAACTCGCCCGCCTTGATCGTCAGGTCCAGCCCGGACAGCGCGTCCACCCCGCCGAACCGGCGTCCGACGCCCCGCAGCTCCAGGGACTCGAAGTCGCTCATCCCGCGTCTTCCTCCACCTTGCCGCCGCCGACCTCACGGTCCCAGAGGTCGAACGCGGTCACCATGGAGTCCGCGTCGAGCGGGACGACGGCGTCCTGCGACTCGATGAGCTCGTCGAACAGCGGGCGGCCGAACTCCTCGATCACGTCCTGCGACTCCTGCGGCGCGAGGTCGAGCGTCGCGCCCTCGACGGCCGGGCCGGGGTAGAAGTAGCCGGCGTCGTACGCCTTGGCGTTCTGCTCGGGCGTGAGCATGTCCTGGAGCAGCAGCAGGATCGCGCTGATCTTGTCGGCGCTCTGGCCCTTCGGGATCGCGGCGTAGTGCGCGTCGGTGACCCACGTGAAGTCGTCGAACGCGGCGGCCTCCAGCGTGTCGGGGAGCTGCCCCTCGGCGCGCGGCGCGATGTCCCAGCCGGTCGTCGTGGGGATCATCGACCAGGTGCCGTCGGCCATGTTGGTCACGACCTGGCCGGTGCCCGTCGGGTAGGTGTCGACGTACTGGCCGAGTTCTTTGAGGTATGCCCAGGTCTTGTCCCAGCCGTTCTCGGGATCGCTCGGGTCCTCGTCGCCCAGGATGTAGGGCAGGCCCATGAGGAAGGTGCGGCCGGGGCCGGAGTTCGCGGGGCGCGCGTACCCGAACTTGCCCGGGTTGGCCTCCGCCCACTCCAGCAGCTCCTCGGGCGTGGCCGGCGGCGTGCCGACCACCTCGGGGTCGTACTGGAGCAGCGGGCCGGACGGGTAGTACGTGGTCACGACGCCGTAGCCCTCGGCGAGCTCCTGCATGTTCGCGGCGGGCTCCAGGTAGTTCTCCTGGTTGGTCAGCCGGTCGCCGTAGTCGTCCACGAGGGGGATCCACAGGTCCTGGCCGATGCCGGCCGCGAGCCCGTCGTTGCCCGTGAACACGACGTCGATGGAGAGGTTGCCGCTGTCCACCTGCGGCTTGACGATGCCCGTGACGTCGGGCGCGCCGCCCGTCTCCCAGGTGACCGACTCGATCACGTCCGGGTTGTTCTCGACGAACTCGTCGACCATGCCCTCGGTGAGCCGCTGGTTGCCCGCGACGTCGAGGATGTTCAGGGTGACCGGCTCCGACGGCGTGTCGGGGACCTCCGACGCGTCGGTCACGGCGCCGCCGCTCTCCCCACCGGGAGGTGCGGGCGGGGCGCACGCGGTGAGCAGGGCCAGCGCGGCGACGCCGGCGAGCGCCACCGCCTTCTTCGAGGTACGCATGGTGCCTTCCTCTCTCCCGGGCTCCGTCGCCCGGGGTTGGTGGCCGGGACGGCCTCAGTCGGCCGTCCCGGCCGGTACGGGTCCTGAGGACCCGCGGATCGTGAGCTCCACGGGGAGCTGGACGTTCGCCGGCGTGCCGCCGCGCAGGCGCGCGAGCAGCAGGTCGACGGCGCGCCGGCCCAGGCGGGCCAGCGGCGCGTGCACGGTGGTCAGGTCGGGCGAGAACAGGGTGGCGAGCTGGACGTCGTCGAACCCGACGACGGACATCCGGCCGGGCACGTCGACGCCGCGGCGGCGCAGCCGGTCCAGGATGCCGAGCGCCATCAGGTCGTTGAACGCGACGACGGCGGTGACGCCGCTCGCGAGCGCGTGGTCGGCCGCCTGGGTGCCGCCCGCGAAGTACGGCTGGAAGGTGCCGAGCTGCACCAGCTCCAGGTCCCAGCGGCGGGCGGCGTCGATCAGCCCGGCGACGCGCCGTCGGCCGGACCACGACGACGGCGGGCCCGCTGCGACGCCCACCGACCGGTGCCCGAGCGCGTGCAGGTGCCCGAGGATCTGGGCCACGCCGTCGGCGTCGTCGACGGCGATGAACGGGAGGTCCCCGGACAGCTCCCGGTTGGCCAGGACCGCGGTGACGCCCACCAGCGCGGCGCGCAGCTCGGCCTCGCCCGAGCGCGGCGAGGCGACGAGCAGGCCGTCCGTGCGGGCGGCGAGCGCGCCGATCAGCTCGGGCTCGACGTCGGGGTCCTCGTCCGTGTCGGCCACGAACACCTCGTAGCCCTCCGCGCGGGCCCGGGCCTGCACGCTCTTGGTCACGGACGCGAAGTACGGGTTCTCCAGGTCGGGAACCAGCAGGCCGACGGCGTGCGTGCGGCCCAGCCGCAGGCCGCTCGCGGTGGGGTTGGGCCGGTAGCCGAGCTCGGCGGCGACCCGGACGACGCGGTCGCGCGTCGCGGCCGCGACCCGTTCGGGAGCGGTCAGGGCGCGGGAGACGGTGGAGATCGAGACGCCGGCGGCACGCGCGACGTCGTGCACCGTGACCATGCCACCTCCAGGCGATTCGCGACACTGCGAACGTTTGCGCTCTATCGTAGGGTTTGGCTGCAAACGTTCGCAACGCCCGATTCTTTACGTCCGTATGGCGACCCACGTTCGTATCGATGCACGGCAGTGCCTACGATGCGGAAGCGCTTACCCGAACCGGCAACGTTGCCCTCAGGAGGACACTGTGACCGACACCTGGACGCTGCACCCCGACCGGGCCCTGCCCGCCGACCCCGTGACGCGGCCGATCGCCCGCGAGATCTACGCGGCGGTCCAGGACCTCCCGATCGTGTCGATGCACGGCCACGTCGACGTCGACGCCTTCGCGGACGACGAGCCGTTCCCCGACCCCGCCCAGCTCCTCGTGGTCCCCGACCACTACCTGACGCGGATGCTCGTCTCGCAGGGCGCGAACCTCCCGGAGCTGGGGGTCGGACCCGCCGGGGCGCCGGGCTTCGAGGCCGACCCGCGCGAGATCTTCCGGCGGTTCTGCGCGGGCTGGAAGCACTTCCGCGGCACGCCCACGCGGTACTGGACGGAGCACGAGCTCGTCGAGATCTTCGGCGTCACGGTGCGCCCGTCGGCCGAGACGGCCGACCAGGTCTACGACCAGATCGCGGAGCGGCTGGCCGAGCCGGACTTCCGCCCCCGCGCGCTGCTGGACCGGTTCAACATCGAGGTCATCGCCACCACCGACCCGGCCTGGAGCCCGCTCGACGCGCACTCCCGGCTGGCCGCCGAGCTGCCCGGCCGGGTGCTGCCGACCTTCCGGCCCGACCCGCTGCTGCACCCCGCCCGGGCGACCTGGCGGGGCGACCTGGAGCGGCTCGCGACGGCGTCCGGCATCGCCACCGACACCTACGACGGCTACCTGGCGGCGCTCCGCGAGCGCCGCGCCGCGTTCGTCGCGGCGGGCGGCCTGGCCACGGACCACGGCCACTTCAGCGCGGACACCACCCCGCTGCCCGACGACGTGGCCCGCACCCTGTTCGAGAAGGCGTTCGCGGCCGAGCCGGACACGGGCGGCGCGGTGCTGTCCGCCGCCGAGGAGGCGGCGTTCTCGGCGCACATGCTGTTCCAGATGGCCGCGATGTCGGCCGAGGACGGCCTGGTCATGCAGTTCCACCCCGGCGTGCTGCGCGACCACGACCCCGCCGTCGCCGCGGCGTTCGGCCCCGACAAGGGCTACGACATCCCCGTGGCCGTCGACTTCGCGCAGGGCCTGCGCCCGGTGCTGGAGGCGTTCGGCAACTCGCAGAGCTTCCGGATGATCGCGTTCACCATCGACGAGGACGTGTACTCGCGCGAGCTCGCGCCGCTGGCCGGCGTGTACCCGGCGCTGCGGCTGGGCGCGCCCTGGTGGTTCCTGGACGCGCCTGACGCGATGGCCCGGTTCCGCGAGGCCGCGACGGAGACGGCAGGGTTCTCGAACATGTCGGGCTTCGTGGACGACACCCGCGCGTTCTGCTCGATCCCCGCGCGGCACGACCTGGCCCGCCGGGTAGACGCCGGCTACCTCGCCCGGCTGGTCGCGGAGCACCGCCTCGACCTGGACGAGGCCGTGGAGACCGCCGCCGACCTGGCCTACCACCTGCCGAAGCAGGCGTACGCGGCCCGCTGAGGACAGCGGGGCGGGGCCGGTCCCGTCGGGCGCCGGCCCGGCCGCCGTCGTCCCCGGGCCCGGCCCGGCGCCGTCGTCGCCCTCCCCTTCGAAACCTAAGTTTCTCCCTTTTGAGGCGCCCCAAAGCGAAGAAACCTAGGCTTCGAAGTGGAGTGGTGATCACCCAGATTTCACGGGCCGGGTGGACCTGAGCCCTGGGGTGGACCGGGCGCCGCCGCTGAGGCAGAGTTCCCGTAGAGCCCCACATATCCGCATATCAACCGCAAGACGGATGGGACACCCCCGTGACCGTTGACTCCCGCCCCCTCACGGAGCACACCGCCCACTCGGCCTGGCTGCACGACGACGCGTTCGCCGCGCTCGGCAGCCGCCGGGTCGTCGTGGCCGGCGACGGCGCGCTGACCGGCACCGTCGCCGAGGAGGTCGCCGCGGCGACCGCCCGGTTCGGCGGCGCGTTCTCGCGCCTGGAGGTGGGCGACGGCGTGTCCGACGCCGAGCTGGTCCTGACCCTGTCGCCACCGCTGGTCGAGCCTGTCGAGACGCCGATGGTCTCGACAGGCTCGACCGGCGAGGGGACCGACGAGAGCTTCCGGCTCACCCGCGAGGCGGGCGCCGTCGTCGTGCAGGCGGCGTCGGACGCCGGGCTGCTGCACGGACTGTTCCACGTGGTGCGCCTGGGCGAGGCCGCGTTCGACGGGCCCGACGCCGACGAGACCCACGCGCCCGCGACCGACCTGCGCATGCTCGACCACTGGGACAACGTGGACGTGCACCCCGTGATGGGGCAGGTCGAGCGGGGCTACTCCGGCGGCTCGATCTTCTACGACCACGGCTACGTGCACGCCGACCTGTCCCGGGTCGAGCGGTACGCGCGGCTGCTGGCCGCCGTCGGGATCAACCGCGTGGCGATCAACAACGTCAACGTGCACACGCGCGAGGCGCGGCTGCTGACCGAGGACCTGGGCGACGTCGTGCGGGTCGCCGCCGTCTTCCGGCGCTGGGGCATCCGGGTGCACCTGTCCGTGTCGTTCGCCTCGCCCATCACGCTGGGCGGGCTCGACACGTCGGACCCGCTGGACCAGGACGTCGCGCACTGGTGGGTGCGCGCCGCGGCGCGCGTCTGGGACGCCATCCCGGACTTCGGCGGCTTCGTCGTCAAGGCGGACTCCGAGGGACAGCCCGGCCCGTTCGCCTACGGCCGCACCCACGCCGACGGCGCGAACATGCTGGCCGCGGCCGTCGAGCCCTACGACGGGCTGATCCACTGGCGGGCGTTCGTCTACGACCACAAGCAGGACTGGCGCGACCGGTCGACCGACCGGGCCCGCGCCGCGTACGACCACTTCCACCCGCTGGACGGGGCCTTCTCGGACAACGTGGTGCTCCAGGTCAAGTACGGCCCGCTGGACTTCCAGGTCCGCGAGCCCCTGTCCCCCGTGCTGGCCGCGATGCCGCACACCCGCGTGGCCCTGGAGCTGCAGGTCACCCAGGAGTACACCGGCCAGCAGCAGCACGCCGTGTACCTGGGGCCGCAGTGGAGCCAGATCCTCCGGTTCCGGTTCTGGGACGCGTCCGGCGGCGAGGGCGGCTCGCCCACCGTCGCCGACCTCGCGACCGGCCGGGGCAAGGCCGTCGAGGACCCCGGCACCGGCACCTGGCGCAAGCCCGCCGGCGGGTTCGCGGCCGTGTCCAACGTGGGCGACGACGAGTTCTGGACCGGGCACCCGTTCGCCCAGGCCAACCTCTACGCCTACGGGCGGCTGTGCTGGGACCCGGCGCTCGACCCGGGCGCCCTGCTCGACGAGTGGGCGGCGCTGACCTTCCCGGGCACGCCGTCCGCCGTCCGCGACGCGCTGCACACGGTGCTGGACCGGTCGTGGGAGACGTACGAGCAGTACACGTCGCCGCTCGGCGTCGGCTTCATGGTGCGCCCCGGCCACCACTACGGGCCCGACGTCGACGGCTACGAGTACACCCCGTGGGGCACCTACCACTTCGCCGACCGCGACGGCATCGGCGTGGACCGTACCGTGCGCACCGGCACCGGCTACGCGGGCCAGTACCCGGCCCCGTGGTCGGCGGTGTACGAGTCGCCGTCGACGTGCCCCGACGAGCTGCTGCTCTTCTTCCACCACGTGCCGTACACGCACGTGCTGCAGAGCGGCAGCACCGTGGTGCAGCACATTTACGACAGCCACTTCGACGGCGTGGCCCGGGTCGAGGCGATGATCGGCGCCTGGTCGGAGGTCTCGACGCTCGTGGACCCGCACGTCTCCGAGCGGGTCTCGGAGCGGCTCGCCGAGCAGCTCCGGAGCGCGACCGAGTGGCGCGACCAGGTGAACACCTACTTCTTCCGCAAGTCCGGCATCCCGGACGAGCGGGGGCGCAGGATCTACTGAGGCACGTACGACGTCTGGCTGTACGTGCCCTTGCCGAAGGCCAGCACCTTCGTCGGCTGCACCGCGAACACCAGCGCGGTCCCGCCGATGTCGTTGGCGAAGGCCCCGTCGCCCACCTCGTACTGCCACTGCCCGGTCCACTTGTCGCGCCACGCGGCGGCGAGCAGCTCCAGGGTCCGCTGGTCGGTGACGCGCCGGGCCGGGCCCTCGACCATGACGTCGAGCCCCTTGTTCCAGGTGCTGTCGCCGGTGGTCAGGACGACGTTCGGGTTGGCCTCCAGGTTGACCGCCTTCTGCTCCTCGGGGCCCGTGGTGAAGTGCAGCGCCCCCTCGTGCCAGACGGCGACCAGCGGCGTGACGTGCGGGCGGCCGTCGGCGCGCACGGTGGTCAGCCAGGAGAGCTGGGCGTTCTCGAGCACGCCCTGCGCCTCTTCCCACGCCGTGGGCTGCACGTTGGGGTCGCTGAATCGTGCGTCGAGCTCGGTCACTGGGTTGTCCATGAGTCTTCTCCTCGGGACGACGTCGGAAAAAGATCTGCGACGAGCCGGTCGATCTCGCCGGCGGTGCTCAGGTCCGGGCCGAACCGGTTCCGCAGCACGGCCACCGCGACGCGGGAGTCGATGTCGGCCCACATCCCGGACCCGTTCGCGCCGAACATACCGAAGGCCGACCCCGGGCGGGAGGGGTCCGGGCCAGGTCGGGAGGGGGCGAACCCGAGGGCCCACCGCACCGACGGCAGTCCCATCACCTCGTCCGGCCCCTCGTAGGCGGGCCGGGCCAGCTCCGTCAGGCGCTCGGGCGACACGAGGGCGGCGCCGTCGTACCCCAGCAGGCCCGCGTACACGCGCGCCGCGCCGCGCGCCGACATCGTGCCCCCGGAGGGGATGTCGCTCGTGAGCACGTCGCGCCGGTTGGCGAAGGCGGCGTCCGGCCGGATGCCCGGCGGCAGGGCCCGGTCGGCGGGCGAGCCGGTCTCGGGGGCCGACGGCGGACCTGGCGCCGGGACCTGGGGCGCGACCCGGTCGAGCTGCGCCGCCGGGACGCCGAAGTGGACATCGTCCTCGACGCCGAGCGGGCCCGTCACGGCCTCCCGGAGCCACCACGACAGCGTGTGCCCCGTTGCCCGCCGCACCGTCTCGCCGAGCAGGAAGCCAAACGTCTGGGCGTGGTACCCGAACCCGGTGCCCGGCTCCCACCAGGGCTCCGCGTCGGCGAGCGACCGGCACATGCCGTCCCAGTCGCACAGGTCCCCGACCGTCGTCGTGTACGGCGGGGCCGGCACGCCCACCGAGTGCAGCAGCACGTGCCGCAGGGTGGCGCCGCCCTTGCCGTGCGCGGCGAACTCGGGCCAGACGTCGGCGATCCGCAGGTCGTACGCCAGCTCGCCGCGCTCCACCAGCACGTGCGCGACGGCGGAGGCCACGCCCTTGGCCGCTGACGCCGCGAACAGCAGGGAGTCGGGTGTGACGGCCGCCGTCGGCTCACGGACGGCCGGGCCCCGTGGGCCACGGGCCGGGCCGCCCGCGACGTCGGCGACGAGCTCGCCCTCATGGATGACGGCGACCTGCACGCCGAGCCCCGGATCGTCGGCCACGAACCGGTCGACGGCCTCCTGGACAAGAGCCTGCGCGGCACGTGCGGCGTCGTCACCCATGCCAGGTCCGACCGGCCGGGCGAAGAAAAGTAATCGGCGCAACCCGCTCGGCTAGGTCGCCGGGGCAACACTGCGCGCTGGGGGTGTGTTGCCGTGAGTAGACAATGTCTACTCACGGCAACACACGCCCGGCGGAACAGTTCTCCCTCCGGCGACGCGCCGGCCACGGGTGAGCCCTAAGGTGTGTCGCCCGCGACCCTGAGGTCGTCCACGCGCGCGCGGGCCGGCAGGCCGATCTCCCAGAACTGGATGGTCTGCAGCACCCAGAAGAGCGCGAAGACCAGCATCAGCACGGCCTCGACCACGAACAGCGTCTGCGGGAAGAAGTCGGGGGCGAACCGGTCGAGCACCGCCATGGTCGCCAGGCCCGCCACGAGCACCACGGCCATTACCACGGCGATCCACCGGTACCAGACCCGGAACGCCGCGGCCGACATGCCGCGCAGCCGTTCGAGCGACTGGGCCGTGACGGCGTCGTCCGACCCGTTGATCCACGCGACGGCGACGAGGCAGACGAACAGCAGCACGGCCGCGGCGTAGTGCGCCGCCGTCAGGAAGCCGCCTGGCCAGACGAGCAGCCAGACGCCGGTCGCGGCCCAGGCCAGCCACGTGAGCCACAGGTCCCAGCCGTGGCGGTTCGCCAGGTCGCGGCGCCTCGGCCAGGTCGCGAGCACCAGCACCAGGCCGCCGACCAGCAGCAGCGTGCCGATGTTGTTGCCGACTCGCTCGGGCACGTCCACGCAGTACGGCTCGGCGGTGCACATGTCGGCGTCGAGCGGGGTGGGTACCAGCGCGACGAGGACGGCGAACATGCCCGCGAAGTTGAGCAGCACCTCCTCGGCGCCGTGCCGCCCCTTGATCGCGATCAGGCAGGTGCCGATGGCCACCAGCGTGCCCACGAACACGCTCTGCACCGGCGAGTAGAAGTAGGCGCTGATCGACGCGTGCCACCACTCCTCGCCCGACGCCAGCCGCCCGTGGTCGGCGACGATCTGCATCGCCAGCGACACGAACAGCACCAGCACGACGGCCACGATCGCCACGCGCAGATACCGATACGTCAGCCGTCCCGGGTCCCCCTGCTTGATCACCATGCATGCACTGTGACGCACCTACCCAGATCGGACAATCTCACCCGGCCATTTGTGTCGCCGCGAGTTGCAGGCCGGCTCAGGCCGCGTCCGTGAAGCGCGCCTCGACGTCGGCCAGGACGGGCCCCGCGTTGCGCAGCACCAGGGCCAGCCAGACCACCGCGACCAGGGCGAACACCGCCTCCGTGGTCAGCACCACGATGCCGCCCGCCAGCACCAGCAGCGAGAGGCTGCCGAGCGTCACGAGCGGCTTCGCGCCCAGGTAGTGCGCCGCGAGCCGCACCACGTCCCGGGTCCGGAACCCGAAGAACGACACGACGAGCAGCGCGTTCACCGTCCACAGGGCCAGCCCCGCGCCGACGACGACGAGCACGCCCGCGTACCAGCCGGGCACACCGCCCGCGCCGACGTTCGCCAGCCCCAGCACCACGACGACGCCCGCGGCGAGCGCGGGCACCCACACCTTGAGGGCGTCCTTCCAGTTCAGGCGGTACCCGCGCCAGAACGACGCCGCCGGGGTCAGCCCCTCGGCCCGGGTACGGTCCCGGAGCGCGAACAGCCCCGCCGAGACCGCGGGCCCCACGGGCAGCAGGCACAGGGCGAAGAGCACGGCGTTGCCCGGCGTCCGCTCCAGCAGGAGCGAGGCCAGCGCACCAGGCAGGACGGCGACGACGAGCAGCAGCTCGACGACCAGGTGCCAGTACACGAGCGCCGTCGCGCGCCCGAGCACGCCCTCCCCGAACTCGCGCCGCTCGCCATCGCCCACCCGGTCGTTGCCCAGCTCCTCGCGCCCCGACCCGGTGCGCCCCGGCCCGCCGGTGCTCACGCCGGCTCCCCGGACGGGTCCTCGCGCAGCAGGACGACGTCGGTCGGTTCGAGCCGCAGCGTCTCCCCCTGCCGCACGGCCCGGCCGGTCAGCAGGTCGACGCCGGACGCGTGCGCCGCGACCTCGACCGGCCCGGTCGCGTGCGACAGCACGAACGCGAACCGCACGCCGTCCTTCGACCGCACGGCGAGTTCGACGTCGGGCGCGTCGGCGTACGGGCCCACGAGCCCGTGCCGGCCGAGCACGCGGCGCACGACCCACTCGACCCCGGCGTCGTCCAGCCCGGTCCCGACGTACCAGGCCTCGCCGCCGTCGTCCCCGCCGGGCCGGTGCCGCGTCACCGCGGGCGTGCCCGCGTAGAACTCGGTGCCATAGGTGCCGATCACGTCGGCGCCCTCGGGCACGAGCACCTCGAACACGAGCTGTGCGGCCGAGACCACCTCGTCGGCCCCGTCGGCCCCGTCGGAGAGCGTCACCGGGTTGGAGACCCCCGGCTCCGCCGAGTCCGTCTCCTCGACCCGCACGCCGAACAGCGGCCCCAGCGGCCCGGGCGCGTCCATGAGGAACGCGTTGACGTCCTCGTCCGCGCGGCCCGACCAGAACGACGCGAGCACGGAGCCGCCGCGCTCGGTCACGGCCGCGAGCCGGTCGGCGACGTCGCCCTTGAGCACGTGCAGCATCGGCGCGAGCACCACGTCGTACGGCGTCAAGTCCGCCGTCGTCGGCACGACGTCGACCTGCGCGCCCGCCTGCCACAGCGCGCGGTAGTACGCCAGCACGGTGTCGACGTACTTGGCGTGCCGGTTGAAGCCGTCCGTCATCTCGGCGGCCCACCAGGAGTCCCAGTCGAAGAGCAGCGCGACGCGGGCCGGCGTCCGCGCGCCGGTCACGGCGTCCCCCAGCCCGGCCAGCTCCGTGCCCAGCGCCGCGACCTCGCGGAACGCGCGCGTGTCCGTGCGCCCGGCGTGGTCCAGGACGGCGCCGTGGTACTTCTCGCTCGCCCCCTTCGCCTGCCGCATCTGGAAGTAGAGGACGGCGTCCGCGCCGTGCGCCACGGCCTGCCACGACCACAGCCGGAGCACACCCGGCCGCTTCACCGGGTTCACGTCGCGCGAGGCCGTGATGGTCGGCGTCTGCTCCATGACCCAGAAGGGCGCGCCGTCCTTGAGGCCCCGCATGACGTCGTGCGCGAGCGCCATCCGCGCGTGCTCGCGCGGGCCGGGCGGGTAGTTGTCCCAGGAGGCGAAGTCGAGGTCCGCGGCCCAGCGGTGGTAGTCGATCGGCCGGAACATGCCCATGAAGTTGGTCGTGACGGGCGTGGTCGCGTCGTGCTCGCGGATGCGGGCCTTCTCGTCGCGGTAGTTCGCCAGCATCGCGTCCGACATGAACCGCCGGTAGTCGAGCGTGATGCCCTGGAACGCGGTGTGGTCGGGACCGCGCCAGTGCTCGCTGAGCATGTTCGGCGGCACGATCTGCGCCCAGTCGCTGAAGGTGTGCGACCAGAACGTCGCGTTCCACGCCTCGTTCAGCCGGTCCAGGGTGCCGTACCGCGCGCGCAGCCAGTCGCGGAAGCCCGTAGCGCACAGGTCGCACCAGCAGCCGCCGTCGAACCCGCCGTACTCGTTGCCGACGTGCCACGCGACCAGGCCGGGCGTGCCGGCGTACCGCTCGGCGATGCGGCCGGCGAGCTCCGCCGACAGCCGCCGATAGACCGGCGAGCTCGGGCAGGCGTTGTGCCGCTGCCCGAACACGTGCCGCCGGCCCTGGAAGTCGGTGCGCTCCACCTCGGGGTGCTGGTGGGCCAGCCACGGCGGCAGCGCGCCGGTCGTGGTGGCCAGCACGATGCCGCGCCCGCCCTCGACCGCGCGCGCGACGATCTCGTCGAGCCGCGCGAAGTCGTAGGTGTCCTCGTCCGGCTGCAGCGTGGCCCAGGAGAAGACGTTGAGCGTGACCGTGTCGATCGACGCCTTGTCGAACGCCGCGTAGTCGTCCTCCCAGACGTGCCGCGGCCACTGCTCGGGGTTGTAGTCGCCGCCGTACAGGATCTTCGAGTCGGTCATGCGTCGTCCTTGTCGCTAGGGGTCCGGCCCAGGATGCGCGAGTCGTCGAGCCAGGGCGGGGTCTCGTCGCGGACCGGGTCCAGGGTCACCAGGGTGACGCCGTGCCGGCCCAGGGTCAGGTCGAGGTCGACCCGTCCGCCGTCCGCCGTCGGGACGACGGGGAGGGAGTACGCGCGCCGGGCGGGTTCGCTCGCCTCGTGCAGGGCGTCGAGCTGCCTGCCCGACGGCGACGCCGGCCGCCCCATCTCGCGCCAGGCGGCCCAGGCGTTGCCGGCGAGCTCGTCGACGTCGTGCCGCATCACGAACACCCGACCACTGCCGCCGCTGGTCGAGCTTGTCGAGACCTGTCGTGAGGTCTCGACAAGCTCGACCAGCGGTGTCCGCTCGACCAGCGGGGTGGCGACGGGGAGGCTGAGGCGGATCTCGTGCCGGTCCGGCTCCGCCGGGTCGTCCGTGCCGCCCACGGGCTGCCAGGCGAGCACCGTCACCTGTCCCGTGCCGGCGTGCCGCGTGACCAGGTGGTCGACACCGCGCGCGAGCACCTCCTGCCCCATCCTCGCCATGAACGCGTACAGGTGGTAGGTCGGCTTGCGCACCTGGCGGTGGGCCAGCATGCCGAACCCGCCGTGGAAGAACGACGCCGGCACCCCCTCCTCCTCGAAGACGTCGCTGAACGTCCAGTAGGAGAAGGAGTCGGCGTGCTCGCCGCCGCCCGCGAGCACGGGTGCGAGGCAGGCGGCGTTCCAGGCCGTGTCGTGCACGGGGTTGTCGGGCCGGTAGCTCGTGTTGAACTCGGTGACGTGCAGCGGTCGGCCCGCGAGCGCCGTCCCGGCGAGGATCTTGCCGGGGCGCGCGAACTGGTCGAGCAGGTGCTGCGGGCCGCGCAGGGTCTGGTAGACGCCGAACGGCACGTGCTGCGACGGGCCGGAGCTGTAGGCGTGCACGGACAGGAAGTCGGCGGGCAGGTCGCGCCGGGTGACGAACTCGGCGAAGGGCTCCCACCAGTCGTCGGCGCCCGGCGAGATGGCGGGACCGCCCACCTGGAGCGACGCGTCGACGTCCTTCACGGCGAGCACCGAGGTCTCGTAGAGGCGGAAGTACGCCTCCTGGTCGGCGCCGGCCCAGAAGTGCGTGAGGTTGGGCTCGTTCCAGACCTCGACGGGCCAGGTGCGCACCTCGTCGATGCCGTACCGGTCGACGAGGTGCCGCAGCAGGGCCCGCACGAGGTCCGCCCACTCGGCGTGGTCGCGCGGGGGCGTGACGTTGCCCTGCCACCAGAACACCGTCTGGTCCCCGGAGGCGAGGGCCTGGGGCATGAACCCGAGCTCGAGGAAGGGCTTGACGCCGAGCCGCAGGTAGGTGTCGACCACCTGGTCCACGTAGGTGAAGGCGTAGGCGGTACCCCGGTGACCTGCGGCGTCGTACGTGCGGTGCACGGCGACGTCGTCGTGCAGGATGCCGTGGCCCCGGGCGTGCCGGACGCCGATCTCCCGCTGTACCAGCGCGAGGGACTCCTGGTAGTCCTGCCGCAGCGCGAGGCTGAACCGCCCCGTGCCGACGCAGGTGCGCCAGGCCTCCCCGAGCACTCCGCTCCCGGAACCCGATACGAAAACCCGCTCCACGAACTCCCCCTCCGGTGTTGAGTGCGGGATTTTCGTCCTCCGAACGGCGTTCGGAGGACGAAAATCCCGCACTCAACGAGTCGTTACTCGGTGACGCCCGCGGCCTGGTTGACCGTGTCGACGTACGTCTGCGAACCGGCGCTCTCCAGCTCCGCCACGTACGCGTCCCACTCGTCGAGCGAGCGGTCGCCCAGGATGAACTGCGACGTCGCCGTCATGACCAGGTCCTGCAGGTTGGTCTGCAGCAGCGAGGACTCCTCGCGCTGCATCTCGTCCATCGCGATGCCGGGGCCGCGCTCCGCGACGTCCTTCTGGTTCATCTCGTCGAGGAAGCCCTGCACCTCGGGCGTCAGCGTCGACTTGACCAGGTCCTCGGTGGACCCGTGGGCCAGCGACCAGACGCCGTTGTAGTAGCCGAAGTCGGTGTTCAGCAGCTTCGGCGCGCCCGGGTTCAGGCCGCTCCAGTCGACGTCGTCGGCCAGGGTGCGCGTGCCGTCGGCGTCCTTGGTGTAGGTCTCGCCCTCGACGCCCCACTTGGCGAACTCGAGGCCCTCGTCGGAGTAGTAGAGCCAGTCGACGAACTGCAGCATCGCCACGAAGTCGTCGCGCTCGGCGGCGCCGGCGGACAGCGCGATGCCGGACTCGAACTGGCCGCCGGTGGTGGCGTCCATGATGTTGCCCGCGGGCCCGGCCGGGACCACGATCTCCTTGAGCTTCGCGTCCTTGTCGCCGGCCTCCTCGAAGCCGGTGCGGTAGCGCGTCATCTCCTGGTCGTTGACGCCGAGGGCGGCGACCTTGCCGGTGGTCAGCTTGGCGATGGCGGGGTCGTCCTCCTGGGTGAGGCCCTCGGGGTCGAGCAGGCCACGGTCCACCAGGTCGGCGAAGTAGGAGACCAGCTCCTTGTAGCCCTCGGACGTGCCCGTGTACTCGTACTCCGAGCCGTTCCAGGTCACGCCGTCGCCGTAGCCCCAGCCCGCCTCGGTGCCGAAGTTGCCGGCCGCCGCCTGCATCGTGGCCTCCAGGGGGCCGTTGATGGACCAGCGCTCGGTGTACGGGTAGTCGAGCTCGGGGTGCTCCTCCTTGATCACCTCGAGCTGGTCGGCGAACTCGTCCCAGGTCGTCGGGTCCTCCAGGCCGGCGTCCTCCCACCAGTCCTCGCGGATCGCGATGGAGTACGACGGCTTGGGGTTCTCGTGCAGGCCGGGCAGCACGTAGAACTTGCCGTCGGCCTGCCGGAGCCTGTCCAGCTCCTCCTGCAGGCCCCACTTCTCGACCTTGTCCTGGAAGTTGGGCAGGTAGTCGAGGTAGTCCGAGATCGGCAGGACGGCGCCGCCCGAGGTGAGCGTCTCGACGTCGGCCGCGTAGGTGGACGGGATCAGGTCGGCGGCGTCGCCGGAGCTGATCAGGAGCGCGCGCTTCTGCTGCCAGTCGGCCAGGGGCACCGACTGGATGTCGAAGGTGACGTTGTGCTGCTCCTCGAACGCCTTGAGGATCGACCAGTCCTTCTGGAGGGGGTAGTTCGGGTGGTCGCGGTACATGAGACCGAACTCGAGCGGCTCGGTCGCCTTGAAGGTGGTCCCGACGCCGTAGTCCTCCATGGCGCCGACCATCTTGGTGGACATGTCGACGGCGGCGCCGTCGTCGTCGCCGGACGAGCACGCGGTGAGCGTGAGTCCGAGGGCGACCGCGGCGGTCGCCGCGGCAGCCTTTCTAGGGGTGATCATCATTGACTTCCTCCGGGGTGTGAACGTCGTCGTCCGACGGCGGATCGGTGCGGTGGTCCGGCGTGCTCAGCCCTTGACGGAGCCGAGCATCACGCCGGACACGAAGTACTTCTGGACGAAGGGGTAGAGGCAGACGATCGGCAGCGCCGTGAGCAGCATCGTCACTGCCTTCACGTTGGCCCCGATCTGGACGGCGACGTCGCTCAGCCCCTCGCCGGTGCCGGTGGCGCCGGCGATGATGTTCCGCAGGAACACCGTGACCGGGTACATCTCCGGGTCGTCCATGTAGAGGAACGCGGGGAACCAGGAGTTCCAGAACCAGACCGCGTAGAAGAGGACCATCGTCGCGAGCACCGCCTTGCTCAGCGGCAGCACCACCCGGAAGAAGATCCCGTAGGTGGTCAGCCCGTCGATGGCGGCCGCCTCCTCGAGCTCCACGGGGAAGTTCTCGAAGAACGACTTCATGACGAGCAGGTTGAAGACGTTGATCGCCTGCGGCACGACGACGGCCCAGATGGTGTTCTTGAACCCGAGCTCGCTGACCAGGATGTAGTTCGGGATGAGGCCGCCGGTGAAGAACATCGTGAAGACCGCGAACCCGATGAGGATCATCCGGCCCTTGAGGTACTTCTTCGACAGCACGTAGGCGAACGTCGTGGTCAGCGCCATGGCGATCGCGGTGCCCACCACCGTGTAGACCACCGTGTTCGCGTAGTTGCGCCAGAACAGGTCCTGCTCCAGCACGGACATGAGCGTCGTCGTGTTGAAGCCGATGGGCCACACGGTGACGTCGCCGCTGCGGATCGCGGCCTCGGAGCTGAACGCACGCGCCGCCAGGTTGAGGAACGGGTAGAGCGTGACGGCGGCGACCAGCACCAGGATCGTCGTGTTGACCCACCGGAACACGGTGTAGCCGGGCGTGTCCTTGACGGTGGTGGTCTCGGGCCGCGGCCGGGTCAGGTCGGGGACGTCGCCGCCGACGGGATCGGTGGTCGGGGCGGGGGCGGTGTTCACCACAGGGAGCTCCCGGTGACTCGGCGCGAGATGGCGTTGGCGGAGAAGACGAGGACCAGGCCGATCACGGCCTCGAACAGGCCGATCGCCGTGGCGTAGCTCAGCTGCCCGGAGGTGAGGCCGACGCGGTAGATGTACGTGGAGATCACGTCCGCCGTCGGCTGGGTCAGCGTGTTGTAGAGCAGGAAGATCTTCTCGAAGCCCACCTGCATGAACTGGCCGATGTTCAGGATGAGCAGCACCATCATCGTGGGGCGGATGCCGGGCAGCGTGACGTGCCACGTCTGCTGCCAGCGGTTGGCGCCGTCGATACGGGCCGCCTCGTAGAGCTGCGCGTCGATGGTGGTCAGCGTGGCGAGGTAGAGGATGGTGCCCCAGCCCACGGTCTGCCAGACCTCGGACGACACGTAGATGGTGCGGAACCAGTCGGCCTGCTGCATGAACGAGATGGGGTCGCCGCCGAACAGCTTGACCAGGCGGTTCACCGTGCCGTCCAGCGACGTCAGCTCGAAGACGAAGCCGGCGACGATCACGACGGACATGAAGTGCGGCAGGTAGCTGACCGTCTGCACGAACCGCTTGAACACCCGCGAGCGGAGCTCGTTGAGCAGGAGCGCCAGGATGATCGGCAGCGGGAACACGATCACGAGCGTCAGCGCGCCGATGATCACCGTGTTCTGGAACGCCTGCCAGAACGCCTGGTCCTGGATGAAGCGCTCGATGTAGTAGAGGCCGACCCACTCCTCGCCGAAGATCGACCCGCCCGGCCGGAACCGGCGGAAGGCGATGACGTTGCCGGCCATGGGCAGGTAGCGGAAGACCAGGAACCAGATGACCGGCAGGAGCGCGAGCGTGTAGAGGCGCCAGTGCTTGCGCAGGGCCAGGCCCCACGTCTCCTTGCCGCGTAGCTCTGTCGCGCCGCGTAGCTCGGTTGCCATCCCCACCTCTTTGTGGAACGTTTTCGAAACTATCGACGACAGTGCCGATAGTTCTTGTCGTGAGGGACAGTAGGGTGAGATCCGGGCGAACGTCAAGGGACGGTCCGCGACCGGCTAGGTCACGATCCCGCCACGGTGTACCTTCGGTTCGAAAGTTCCGACGTCGCGATCGAAAGGTGGGTGGGCAGGATGACCGGCGCGCGCCCGGGACCCACCATCGCGTCGATCGCGAGCGAGCTCGGCCTCTCGGTGCCCACGGTCTCCAAGGTGCTCAACGGCCGGGCCGACGTCGCCGCCGCGACCCGCGACCGCGTCGAGGCCGCCCTCGAGAAGCACCAGTACCGACGACGCCGGCCGGCCACCGTGCCGCCGGACTCGGGCCTGATCGACCTGGTCTTCCACCGGCTCGGTTCCGCGTGGTCCATGGAGATCATCCGGGGCGTGGAGGACGCCGCCGCCGAGCTGCGGACCAGCGTCATCCTGTCCGAGCTGGGCGGCGAGCACCGTCCGCCGGCCCGGTGGCTCGACACCACGGTCGCGCGGCCGCCGCTGGGCGTGCTGCTCGTCGCCGCGAACCTGTCGGAGAGCCAGCACCAGCAGCTCGACCGGCGCGGCATCCCCTACGTGGTGATCGACACCGACGGCGAGCCGCCCGCCGACGTCGCCTCCGTGGGCTCCGACAACTGGAACGGCGGGCTCCAGGCCACGCGACACCTGCTCGCGCTGGGCCACCGCCGCATCGCCATGATCACCGGCCCCTGGAAGATGCTGTGCAGCCGGGCGCGGGTCGACGGGTTCCGGTCCGCGCACGAGGAGGCGGGCGCCGTCGTCGACCCCGCGCTCGTGCGCGAGGGGAACTTCTACGTCGAGGCGGGCTTCGAGCAGGGCCTGGAGCTGCTGTCCCTGCCGGACCGGCCGACGGCGGTGTTCGCGGGCTCCGACATGCAGGCCCTCGGGGTGCTGCGCGCCGCGCACCAGCTCGGCCTGCGCGTCCCCGAGGACGTGTCCGTCGTGGGCTACGACGACCTGCCCCTGGCCTCCTGGGTGGGCCCGCCGCTGACGACGGTGCGGCAGCCGCTCCGCGAGATGGGAGCGGCCGCCACCCAGATCCTGCTCGACATCGCCCGCGGCCGGTCGCCGAAGGTCCGTCGCCTCAACCTCTCGACGGAGCTGGTGGTCCGGGAGTCGACGGCGCCGCCGGCCTGACTCGCGGCGTCAGACCGAGCGGGCGTGTGCCGCGAGACGGTCGAAGGCCGCGTCGATGTCGGCGTCGACCACCTGGGCCTCCGGGTGCGCGTCGAACCAGGACATCTGCTCGACGGCGCCGATGTCGTAGGTGATGGTGGTGCCGAACTCGGGCACGAGGCTGCGCACCTTCGAGTTGTCGAAGACCATCGAGTGCGCCTTGTCGCCCACCAGGCCCGGGCCCATCTCGGGCAGCACGCGGGCGATCGTCTCGGACGCGACGTGCACCAGGTCGGGGCTCCGCACGCCGGCCGCCTCGGCCAGCCAGGTGTAGATCTGGTCCCAGGTGGGCGCGTGCGTGCCGGTGATGTGGAAGGAGTCGCCCACGGCCAGCGGGTTGCCGAGCAGGCCCACGAACCCGACCGCGAAGTCCTCGGTGTGCGTGATCGTCCACAGGGACGTCCCGTCCCCGTGGACGACGACGGGCTTGCCCGCGCGCATGCGGGCGACGTCGGTCCAGCCGCCCGACGTCGGCAGGATGGTGCGGTCGTAGGTGTGCGAGGGACGCACGATGGTGGCCGGGAAGCCGTTGTCCCGGTGCTCGCGCACCAGCAGGTCCTCGCAGGCGATCTTGTCGCGCGAGTACTGCCAGAACGGGTTGCGCAGCGGCGTCGACTCGCGGACGGGCAGCCGCGACGGCGGCGTCTGGTAGGCCGACGCCGAGGAGATGAACACGTACTGCCCGGTACGGTCCGCGAACTGCGCGACGTCGCGCGCCACGTGCTCGGGGCTGAACGCCCGGAACTGGGCGACCACGTCGAACTCCCGGCCGCCGATCGCGGCGGCGACGGCCTCGGCGTCGTTCGCGTCGGCGACGAGCGTCTCGACCTCGGCCGGCACCGGACGGGACGAGGATCTGCCCCGGTTGAGCACCGTCACCCGGTGCCCGAGCCGCGCGGCTCTGGCCACCGAGGCGTGACTGATGATTCCGCTACCACCGATGAACAGGATGCTCTGGGACATGCCACCAATCCTTGCACCGTGCACCCTGTCTGCGCTGGTCGGGGGCGAGATCGGTCCGATCTGCGGACACGTTCACCCCGCCCCCGACCCCGCCCCGACGGCAGGTCAGCGCTGCACGCGCGCGCTGCCCCCGCCGGCCAGCTTGGCGACCTCGGCGAGCGTCGCCATGGTGGTGTCGCCCGGCGTCGTCATCGCGAGTGCGCCGTGCGCGGCGCCGTACTCGACGGCCTCCTGCAGCGAGCTGAGCTCCATGAGCCCGTAGGCCAGGCCGGACGCGAAGGAGTCGCCGCCACCGACGCGGTCGAAGATCTCCAGGTCGGCCCGGTGCGTCGCCTCGGCGAAGCCCTCCTTGCGCGACCAGGCGATGGCGCCCCAGCCGTTGCGCGACGCCGAGCGCACCCCGCGCAGCGTCGTCGCGATCACCTGGAAGTTCGGGTAGGCCTCGGACGCCGTCTCGATCATGGCCCGGAACGCGCCGGTGTCCAGGTCGGTCAGGTTCTCGTCGACTCCCTCGACCTCGAAGCCGAGCGAGGCCGTGAAGTCCTCCTCGTTGCCGATCATCACGTCCACGTGCTCGGCCAGGCGCCGGTTGACCTCGCGCGCCCGCTCCTCGCCGCCGATGCCCTTCCACAGCGAGGGCCGGTAGTTCAGGTCGTAGGACACGATGGTGCCGTGCCGGCGGGCCGCGGACATGGCGGCCTCGGCGACGTCGGCCGACGACTCCGAGAGGGCCGCGAAGATGCCGCCGGTGTGCAGCCAGCGCACGCCGCGGGAGAACAGCGCGTCCCAGTCGACGTCCTCGGGCTTCATCTGCGCGATGGCGGTGTTGCCGCGGTCGCTGACGCC
This sequence comes from Promicromonospora sukumoe, assembly GCF_014137995.1. Lineage (NCBI taxonomy): Bacteria > Bacillati > Actinomycetota > Actinomycetes > Micrococcales > Promicromonosporaceae > Promicromonospora > Promicromonospora sukumoe. The sequence continues at coordinate 388,441 of NZ_JACGWV010000003.1, read as the reverse complement.
CACCGCGCCGCGCGCGCCGAAGCCGCGCTCGGTGAAGTTGAGGCCGTTGCGCACCGAGCGGCCGATGCCGTCGTAGGGCACCCACTGCACGTACTGCGTGTCGAGGCCGCCCGTGAGCATGAAGTCCTCGACGAGCCGGCCGATCTCGTTGTCGGCGAGCGCGGTGACGATCGCGCCGCGCAGGCCGAAGCAGCGGCGCAGGCCGCGGGCCACGTTGTACTCGCCGCCGCCCTCCCACACGTCGAAGCTGCGGGCGGTGCGCACCCGGCGGTCGCCCGGGTCGAGGCGGAGCATGACCTCGCCGAGCGCGACGACGTCGTAGGCGCTCTCGGCGGCGGGGCGGACGTTCAGCGAGGTCATCGGTTCTTCTCCTGGTCGATCTGGGCGGCGAGCGCGACGGCATCACGGGTGCGGCGGGTGATCTCGTCCCAGTCCCCCGCCGTGACGAGCTTGCGGTCCACCATCCAGGAGCCGCCGACGGCGAGGACCGGGTCCAGGCCGAGGTAGTCGCCGAGGTTGGCGGCGCTGACGCCGCCGGTCGGCACGAACCGCAGGCCCGGGAACGGCGCGGAGAACGCCTTGATCGCGGCGGGCCCGCCCACGACGGACGCGGGGAACAGCTTGACGACGTCGACGCCCAGGTCGAGCGCCGCCATGATCTCGGACGGCGTGGCGACGCCGGGCAGCACGGGGATGCCGTGCTCCTGCGCGCGGCGCACGACGGCGGCCGACAGCCCCGGGGACACGATGTAGCGCGCGCCGGCGTCGACGACGTCGTCGACCTGGGCGACCGTGGTGACGGTGCCGGCGCCGATCACGACGTCGGGCTGGTTCTTGGCGACCGCGCGGATGGCGTCGAGGCCGCCGGCGAGCCGCAGCGTGATCTCGGCGACGGGCAGCCCGCCCGCGACGAGCGCGTCGGCGAGCCGGGCGCCCTCGTCGGCGCCGTCGACCACGACGACCGGCACGAGCCGGTGCGCGGCCAGCGCGTCGAGGACCGGGGTGTCGGGGGATGACATGCGTGCTCCGTTTCGCTATGGTGAACGCCTGTTGTTCACTGCGAAACGCATGCTACGTGAGGGAGCCCCATGGATGCCAGCCCGCTCGGCAGCGTCGACAAGGCGCTGCTGGCCCTCGACACCCTCGCGGGCTTCGGCGCCGCGGGCGCGCCGCTGGCGGCGCTGGCCCAGGCGGTCGGCGTCAGCAAGCCCACGCTGCACCGCACGCTCGCCGCGCTGCGGCACCGCGGGTACGCCGAGCAGACGGCGGACGGCGCCTACCGCCTCGGCCCCTCCGCCCTGGCACTGGGCAGCTCGTACCTGGCCGAGGAGAACCTCCCCGCGCTGCTGCACCCGGCCCTGACCGCGCTGAGCGCCGAGGTCGACGAGCTGGTGCACCTCGGCGTGCTCGCCGGCCGCGAGGTGGTCTACCTGGACAAGGTCGAGCCGCAGCGCGCGGTCCGCGTGTGGTCCGCGGTCGGACGACGGCGCCCCGCCGCGACGACCGCCCTGGGCCGGGCGCTGCTGTCGGTGCAGGACCTCGACGACACGGCGCTGGACCGGCTGGCCGGCTCGGACACGGGGTCGGCGCACCTGCGCGACGTGCTGGCCGAGGCCCGGCGGAGCGGCGTCGCGGGCGAGACCGAGGAGAACGAGCGCGGCATCGCCTGCGTCGCGATCCCGCTGCTGCGGGCCGGCCGCGGCGTCGCGGCGGTCAGCATCACGGCGCCGGTCGAGCGGCTGCGGGGCGCGGCCCGGGCGGAGCGGGTCGGCGCGCTGCGGGAGCTGCTGCCGCCCCTGCTCCCGGCGGGCTTGTCGGTCCCGCCGCGGGCCGCCTGACGGCTGGCGCCAACACCACCCACCTGACCCGCCCTCCCGGCCCCGCCGAGTCAGTCGCGTGGTCCGCCCACCCACCTGACTCGGCGTCGTAGGCATGGCGAGTCAGGAGGTTGGTCGGGCCGCACCCGCGAGCCGGGCCGCAACAGTGGTGCGCTTCTACCCAGCGATTACGCCCAGAATCGGGCTGATTCCGGGCGCAATCGCGGGGTAGAAGCGCACCTTCGGCCGCGCCCCGCGCTGAGCGCCGTCCGGCGCCGGGCATGACGAAGGCCCGGCCACCCCCTGCGGGGTGGCCGGGCCTTGTGTCAGGACCGGGTCCTACCGGGCGATCACGCCCCGCCGGCCGCCATCTGGCCCGACGGCGGCAGGTCGCGCGGCACCAGTCCGGCGCCCGCGGGCACCGACTGGGGCTCGGCCGGGGTCGGACGACGACGCTCGTCGCGCTCCGTACCACGGAACGTGAACTCGCCGAGGATGCCCTCGCCCTCGCCGTCGACGATCACCAGCTGACCAGCCGTGAGGTCGCCGAACAGGATCTTCTCGGACAGCGTGTCCTCGATCTCCCGCTGGATCGCCCGCTTGAGCGGACGGGCGCCGAGCACCGGGTCGTAACCCTTCTCCGCCAGCAGACGCTTGGCGGCGGGGGTCAGCTCGATGCCCATGTCCCGGTCGCGCAGGCGACGGTCGAGCTTCGCGATCTCCAGGTCGACGATCTCGATGATCTCGTCCTGCGAGAGCTGCGGGAACACGACCACGTCGTCGACGCGGTTGAGGAACTCGGGCCGGAAGTGCTGCTTGAGCTCCTCGTTGACCTTGGCCTTCATGCGCTCGTAGGAGGTCACCAGGTCGCCGCCGGCGTTGAAGCCGGTCTGGACGCCCTTGGCGATGTCCCGCGTGCCCAGGTTGGTGGTCATGATGATCACGGTGTTCTTGAAGTCGACCACGCGACCCTGCGAGTCCGTGAGGCGACCGTCCTCGAGCACCTGCAGCAGCGAGTTGAAGATGTCGGCGTGCGCCTTCTCCACCTCGTCGAACAGGACCACGGAGAACGGCTTGCGCCGCACCTTCTCGGTGAGCTGGCCACCCTCGTCGTAGCCGACGTATCCGGGCGGGGAGCCGAACAGTCGCGAGACCGTGTGCTTCTCCGAGAACTCGGACATGTCGAGCTGGATGAGCGCGTCCTCGTCACCGAACAAGAACTCGGCGAGCGCCTTGGCGAGCTCGGTCTTACCGACACCCGTGGGGCCGGCGAAGATGAACGAGCCACCGGGACGCTTCGGGTCCTTGAGGCCGGCCCGCGTACGGCGGATGGCCTGCGACAGGGCCTTGATGGCGGTCTCCTGGCCGACGACCCGCTTGTGCAGCTCGTCCTCCATGTGGAGCAGCCGGCTGGACTCCTCCTCGGTGAGCTTGACGACCGGGATGCCCGTGGACATCGCGAGGACCTCGGCGATCAGCTCGTCGTCGACCTCCGCGACCGTGTCCAGGTCACCCGACTTCCAGGCCTTCTCCTTGTCCGCGCGGACCTGCGTGAGCTGCTTCTCCTTGTCACGCAGCCCGGCGGCCTTCTCGAAGTCCTGCTCGTCGATCGCCGACTCCTTCTCGCGGCGCGCCTCGGCGATGGACTCGTCGAGCTCCTTGAGCTCGGGCGGCGCCGTCATGCGACGGATGCGGAGGCGGGCCCCGGCCTCGTCGATCAGGTCGATCGCCTTGTCCGGGAGGAACCGGTCGTTGATGTACCGGTCCGCGAGCGTGGCCGCGGAGACCAGCGCGGAGTCCGTGATGGACACGCGGTGGTGCGCCTCGTAGCGGTCGCGCAGACCCTTGAGGATCTCGATGGCGTGCTCGAGCGACGGCTCCGACACCTGGATCGGCTGGAAGCGACGCTCCAGGGCCGGGTCCTTCTCGACGTACTTGCGGTACTCGTCGAGGGTGGTGGCACCGATCGTCTGCAGCTCACCGCGAGCCAGCATGGGCTTCAGGATGGAGGCGGCGTCGATCGCGCCCTCGGCGGCACCCGCACCCACCAGGGTGTGGATCTCGTCGATGAACAGGATGATGTCGCCGCGCGTGCGGATCTCCTTGAGCACCTTCTTGAGGCGCTCCTCGAAGTCACCGCGGTAGCGCGAGCCGGCCACGAGGGCGCCCAGGTCCAGCGTGTAGAGCTGCTTGTCCTTGAGCGTCTCGGGGACGTCGCCCTTGACGATGTCCTGTGCGAGGCCCTCGACGACGGCCGTCTTGCCGACGCCGGGCTCACCGATCAGCACCGGGTTGTTCTTGGTGCGGCGGGACAGCACCTGCATGACCCGCTCGATCTCCTGCGTGCGCCCGATGACCGGGTCGAGCTTGCCCTCGCGCGCGGCCTGGGTGAGGTTGCGGCCGAACTGGTCGAGCACGGCCGAGCCCGCGGGCTGACCTTCCTGAGGGCCACCGGCGGAGACAGGCTCCTTGCCCTGGTAGCCGCTCAGCAGCTGGATGACCTGCTGGCGCACCTTGTTCAGGTCGGCACCCATCTTGGTGAGCACCTGTGCTGCCACGCCCTCACCCTCGCGGATGAGACCGAGCAGGATGTGCTCCGTGCCGATGTAGTTGTGGCCGAGCTGCAGCGCCTCGCGGAGCGACAGCTCAAGGACCTTCTTGGCGCGGGGCGTGAACGGGATGTGCCCGCTCGGCGCCTGCTGCCCCTCACCGATGATCTCGGTGACCTGGGTGCGGACGCCGTCGAGCGAGATCCCGAGCGACTCCAGCGCCTTGGCGGCTACGCCCTCACCCTCGTGGATGAGGCCGAGCAGGATGTGCTCCGTGCCGATGTAGTTGTGGTTCAGCATCCGCGCCTCTTCCTGGGCGAGGACGACGACCCGACGGGCGCGATCCGTAAATCTCTCGAACATGTGCTGCTCCCTCACGAGCGGCGTACACCTGCACCGGCGGTACCAGGCCTGACCGCAATGACTCTATGCGCTCCCAACGCGCCCATGTACCGGTTGATGCCCATGTTCGCCAGGGGCGTGACGATGGACCACCCGCGAACGGCAAAGTCCGACCCGGCGCGCGGCGACACGCCCGGGTGAGCGGCAACGACGGCGAGTCCGGGCTGATTCCGGGCTGATTCCGGCGAAGGTCGTTGACGCCTCCCCGCGCACCCGGCAGTCTCGTTCTCAGACCCGCACCCGCGCCGGGAGGCCACATGGCGGACGAACCGAGCCCGACCCCCGAGTCCTGGGAACAGATCGTCGCGCGCTTCGCGCGCTTCTCCGGTGTCGTCGGCGAGGTGGACGACCCGTTGACCTGGGGGCTCGATCTCGTCGAGGAAGAGGTCACCGGGGTGTCCGACAGCACGGACCCCACGGAGGAGCGCTTCCTGCGCTCCTATCGGACGTTCGCCGGCGAGACCGTGGAGGTCGAGACCCTCCGCGTCCCGGCCACGCCCGCGCAGATCGAGGACATCGTCCGTGCCGCGTGCAGCGGGGCCCTCGTCGCGCCGCTGCACGCCGACGTCGACCCGGGCGCCTCGCCCGAGGTGGCCGACGTGACCGAGCTCGCCGAGTCGTACCAGGACTACCGCAGCGCGATGCGCGCGATCGTCGCCGAGGTCGACGACGTCCCGTGCGAGAGCCGCCAGTTCCACGTCGACGGCACGGCCAAGCGCTGCATGCGGGTCACCGTGCGCAACGTGACCGCCGTCTACTCGCCGGCCGCCGACCGTGGCCTGGTGGTCACGGGCCCCGTCGACCTGGTGGACCGGATCGACGTCATCACGCGGCCCATCCGCAACCTGCTCCACGGCGAGGAAGGGCCACGGTTCTGAACCGCGGCGCGGCCACGGCGATAGGATCGCCGCCGTGATCCGCCCTTCTGCCTCCGCCGTGGCGCTGCGGCCCACGGCACGGCACGCCCCCGTACGACGTCGGCTCCTGCTGACGCTGCTCCTGCTGGTGGTGCTCGCCCTGGTGGGCACGGCCGCCGTCGGGCAGCGCGCCGTGGCCGCGGAGGCCTACGCCGACAACATCTGGGTGAGCGCCGACGGCGTGGCCTTCGAGCGAGGCCGCGAGAGCGACCAGGTCACGTACGTGGTGCGGTCGCTCTCGTCGAAGAGCGCCCGCTCGTACTCCCGCGACCTGACCCGGAACGAGCAGTCCAGCGGCTGGACGTCGTTCTGGGAGGCCCGGCGGGCGTACCCGGACGGCTACTGCGTGGTCTGGGTCGAGGTGGAGGACGCCAGCAACTGGCACGAGTCGGGCGGCAACACCATGTGCACCGCCGCCGAGCAGGCCCCGGCGCCGACCGCGACGTCCACCCCCACGCCGACGCCCGCCCCCGCGGAGACCGAGGAACCGGCCCCGACGCCGACCGCGCCCGCCGTGGCCGAGCCCGCCGGGCCCGCCCAGCCGGCCGGTCCGGCCGAGCCCGACCGACCGGCGCAGGACCCCACGCCGACCCCGACGCCGACGGCTGCTCCCAGCCCGACGTCGTCCCCGACGCCCGCGAGCACGCCTTCCCCCACGCCCACCCCCTCGCCGTCGGACACGTCGGCCGGGGCCGCGGTGGTGCAGAACCTCCAGGGGCGGTCGACGGCGCAGGCGCAGCTGCGGACCGCCGAGGAGGACGACGTGATCTCGCCGCTCGGCTGGGTCGCGGTGCTCGGCGGGGGCACGCTGCTGACCGTCGGCGGCGCGCTCATGCTGCTGCGCCGCCTCACCTGAGACCGCAGCGCCCGAGACCACCTCACCTGAGACCGCAGCACCGGGGACGCCGGCTCGCGCCGCCCGCCGGGGCCGTCCGGGGCAGACTGGGGCGGTGACCACTCCCGCAGGCCTCCTGCTGACCCCCGGAGCGGGCGCGAGCCGCGAGAGCCCGGCCCTCGTCACGGTCGAGCAGACCCTGGCCGACGCCGTCCCGCCGCTGCCCGTCCGGCGCGTCGACTTCCCGTACCGCCTGGAGGGACGCCGGATGCCGGACCGGGCACCGGTCGCCGTCGGGCACCTGCGCACGGAGGCCGCGGCCTGGGCGGACGAGCTCGGCGTCGGCACGGACCGGCTGCTGCTCGGCGGGCGGTCGTACGGCGGGCGGATGTGCTCGATGGCGGTCGCCGAGGGGCTGCCCGCCGCCGGGCTGGTGCTGCTCAGCTACCCGCTGCACCCGCCGGGGCGGCCGGAGAAGCTCCGGGTCGAGCACTTCGGGCAGATCGAGGTGCCCACCCTGTTCGTGTCCGGCGACAAGGACCCGTTCGGCACGCCCGACGAGTTCGCGGAGCACGTCGCCGCGATCCCCGGGCCGGTCACGACCGTGACGCTGTCCGGCGCGCACGACATGCGCGGCGTCGCGCGCGAGAAGGCCGTGGCGCAGGCCGTGGCGACGTGGATCCAGGACGTGTCAGACCCTCAGGTCACCCGGGGGACCTGAGGGTCTGACACGTGCGAGGGGGCGGGTTCAGCGACCGCCGGCCGGCTTCTCGGGGTAGTCCGGCGGGGTCTTGTCCAGCTCGATCGCGATCTCGCGGCGCTCCGCGACGATGTGCGGCCGCTCCTCGTCGCGCTGCTCCAGCGCGTCCGCCTGCAGCTCGGGGCTGAGGTGGTCCCAGTACAGGGTGCCGTCGAGGTGCTGCGACTCGTGGATGAAGCAGCGCGCGAGGTACCCGGTGCCCGAGAGCTGCACCGGGGCGCCGTGCTGGTCCACGCCCCGCACCGTGGCCGCGCCGGGCCGCTCCAGCGGCTCATAGGCGCCGGGCACGGAGAGGCAGCCCTCCTCCTCGGTCTCGGGCTCGGCCTCCAGGTCCTGGGTCAGCACCGGGTTCACCACGTGGCCGACGTGCCGGTCACCGGAGGAGTCCGTGAGGTCGTACACGAAGACCCGCAGGTCCACCCCCACCTGGGGCGCCGCGAGGCCCACGCCCTGGGCCGACTCCATCGTGGCGAACAGGTCGTCGACCAGCCGGGCCAGCTCCGGGGTGGAGAACTCCTCGACGGTCCGCGCGGGGTTGTGCAGCACCGGCTCGCCGATCTCGGTGATGCGCAGCACGTGACCGCGGTCCACCTCCGGGGCGGTCGCGGGGTACTCCTCGACCGGCTCACCGAGCAGGTACGTGACGGGTTTGCGTCGTCGGGGGCGGGTCCATGCCATGGCAGAGAGGGTACCTTCGCCGCATGCAGTCCACCCCGACCGCCCCGACCGCCCTGGCCGCGCTCCGCCGTCGGGCCGCGCCGGCCGTCGCGGCCGTGCTGACCGTGGCCGCGGGCCTGTCCGTGCGCTCGGTGCTCGACGGCGACGTCGCGAAGTACGCGGGCGACGCCCTCTACGCCCTGCTGATCTTCTGGCTGGTGCTGGTGGTCGCGCCGCGCACGCGCGGGTGGGTGGCCGCGGCGGTGGCGTGCGCGGTGAGCGTGGGCGTCGAGCTCTTCCAGCTCACGGGCATCCCCGCGGAGCTGGGCGCGCACAGCGTGCTCGCCCGGCTGGTGCTCGGCACCACCTTCAACGCGCCCGACCTGCCGTTCTACGCGGTGGGCGCGCTGCTGGGCTGGGCCCTGCACGGTCTGGCCGGGCGGTCGCGCAGGCAGTTCCGCGGGCGGTCCGCCCGGCGGTAGGGCGGACGACGACGGGGCCGTTGCGCGCGGGACCGTCTCACGCACGGGCACGTCGTCGCGGGCGGGCACGTCGTCACGCACGGGGCGCCTGTCTCGTCGGCGGGACGACAGCGACCGTCGCTGTGAGAGGAACTCGATGAACATCGCCCTGTGGACCGTGGCCGGACTGCTCGCGCTCGCCTACGTCGCGGGTGGTGGCGTGAAGGTGGTCCTGAGCAAGGAGAAGATCTTCGCGTCCGGGCCCGCCGCGGCGTGGGTCGAGGACTTCCGACCGGGGACCGTCCGGGCCATCGGGGTGCTCGAGGTGCTGGGCGGGCTCGGCCTCGTGCTGCCCGCCCTGCTCGGGGTCGCGACCGGCCTGGTGCCGCTGGCCGCCCTCGGCCTGGCGATGATCATGGTGGGCGCCGCCGTCACCCGCCTCAGCCGTGGCGAGTACCGGCTCATGCTGCTGGACCTGACGTACCTAGTCCTGGCCGGGTTCGTCGCGTGGGGCAGGTTCGGGCCCGAGGCGTTCGTCGCCTGATCGCCGGACCAGCTCGGCGCGCCCGGCTCACCCGGCGCGCTCTGCTCACTCGACGATCCGGAGCCCGTGGTCGGTGGTGTTCAGGCGGCGCGCGCCGTCCGGGGTGACCGTGACGATGTCCTCGATCCGCACGCCGAAGCTCCCCGGCAGGTAGACGCCGGGCTCGACCGAGAAGCACATGCCGGGAACCATCGGCAGCTCCTCCCCCTCGATCATGTACGGCGGCTCGTGGGTGGTGACGCCGATGCCGTGGCCGGTGCGGTGGATGAACTGCTCGCCGTACCCGGCCTCGGTGATCAGCCGCCGCGCGGCCCGGTCCACCTCCTGACAGGCGACCCCCGGCCGTACGGCCTCGACGCCGGCCTGCTGGGCGCGGCGCACGACCTCGTGCACCTCACGGATCTGCGCGGTGGGCTCGCCGACGCAGACCGTGCGGCTCGTGTCAGAGCCGTAGCCGAACATCAGGCCGCCGAAGTCGAGCACGACGCAGTCGCCCTCCTGGATCTTGCGCACCCCCGCCTCGTGGTGCGGGTTGGCGCCGTTGGGCCCGGACCCGACGACGGTGAAGTCGACCTGCTCGTGGCCGTGGGCGCGCAGCAGGTCGGCGAGGTCGGCCGCGACGTCGGTCTCCCGACGTCCCGCGAAGCGCACGCGCAGGATCTCCTCGTAGGTCGCGTCGGCTGCGGCCCCGGCGGCGGCCAGGCGGGCCAGCTCGTTGTCGTCCTTGACGGCCCGCAGCATCGGGAGCCGCCGGGTCAGGGACTCGTAGCGCGACCCGGGCAGCGCCGACTGGAGGCCCAGCAGGTGCATGGCCCACGTGTTGTCGGAGACACCGTACGTGCCGTCCGGCCGCAGCAGCCCGCGCACGACGTCGTAGGGGTCGACGCCGTCCGTCCAGCCCGTGATCGTCGTGGCGGGCGCGCCCTCGGCCCGTTCGGCGTCGGGCCGCTCCAGGGTCGGGACGAGCAGCGTGGGCTCCCGGTCCGTGGTGAGCAGGAGCATCGTCAGGCGCTCGGTGATCGCCGTCGGCTGGTAGCCGGTGAGCCAGACCAGGTCCGGGCCGGGCGCGACCAGGACGCCGTCGAGGCCGGCCGCGCGGCCGTCGTCGACCACCCGGGCCATCCGGGCGGCGTAGTCCCGGCTGGTGAACGGGACGGCGGTGAGGGGTTCCGCGGTGCTCATGACGTCTCTCCCGAGGGCTGGTCGACGGACGTGGCGTCCCCGGCCGCCGCCGGCGCGGCGGCGGTCGTGGGCAGCGTGTGCAGGTGGGCGGCGGCCGCCGCGGCCGAGTCGGAGACGCCGGGCCGGCCGGCCGGGTACCGCACGATGACGACGATAGCGAGCAGCAGGCCGAGCGCGCTGAACACGGCCATCACCCACGACGCGGCGGCGAGGCCGGACGAGAGGGCGTCCGGGTCCGCGGCGCCGTCGGCCACCTGGTTGGCGGTGACGGTGGCGTAGATGGTGGCCGCGAGCGCGGTCGCCACCGCGGCCCCGACGTAGCGGGCCATGTTGGAGAAGCCGGAGGCCTCGCCCACCTGGTCGGGCGACACCGACGCCGTGGCCGCCGAGGAGGACGGCCCGTTCGACAGCCCCATGCCGACGGCGATGGCCACCAGGGGGAGCAGGAACGTCAGGTACTGCCAGGACGCGTCGGCGAAGCCGACCGCGACGAACCCCGCCGTCGTGATCGCGAAGCCCGCCCCGATGGCCTGCCGTGGGCCGAACCGGGCGGCGAGCCGGGGCACCAACGGGGCGATGACCACGAGGCCGACCGTCGCAGGCAGGGTGGCCAGGCCCGCCTCCAGCGGCGAGAAGCCCAGGGTCGACGGGTCCTGGAAGTAGAGGCTGAGCAGGTACATCAGCGCGTTGATCGTGCCGGCGCCGATCAGGATGGCGATGGTCGCGCCGACCAGGGTCCGGTTGCGCAGCAGGGCCAGGTCCAGGAGCGGGGCCGCGACCCGGCGCTCGGTGCGGACGAAGCCCCAGCCCGCCAGGAGCGTGATGGCGAAGCAGGTGAGCGTCGGCACCGAGAACCAGCCCCAGTCGCCGCTCTTGCTGACGCCGAGGATCAGCGGCATCAGGGTCAGGGCGATCAGCAGCGTGCCGAGGTAGTCGACGGACCGGGGCGCGTCGGGATCGCTGGACTCCGCCACCGTGAACCAGGTGAGCACCATGCACAGCACCGCGACGCCGGCGTCGATCCAGAACAGCCCCTGCCAGCCGGTCGCGTCGACGAGCACGCCGCCGACCAGCGGCCCCGCCGCCGCGCCCACGGCCGCCGCGGCGCCCCACAGGGAGACGGCGCGCAGGTTCTCGTCGCCCTTGGTCGCCACCGACAGGAGGCTCAGCCCGCAGGCCAGGATGGTCGCGCCGGCGGCGCCCTGGATGACGCGGCCGGCGATCACCATGCCGCCCGACTGCGCCAGCGCGATGATCACGCAGGAGACCACGAACAGCGCCAAGCCGAGCTGGAAGACCCGCTTGCGGCCGAAGACGTCGCCCAGCGAGCCGGACGTGATGATCACGGCGGCCCCGACGAGCGAGTAGCCGGTCACGGCCCACTGCAGCGTGTCGACCGACATGCCGGTGTCGTCGCTGATCGCCGGCAGCAGGATGCTGACGGCGGAGGTGTTCGCGTTGACGACCAGGGTGGAGACGCACGTCGCCGCGAGCACGCCCCCGGTGCTCGTCGCGCTCATCCGAGGTGCCTCATGGGCCCGACGGTAGGGGTCGCGCGAGGCCCGGCCGTCACCCGATCTGGGTGAGGCGAATTGCCCTGGTGGGCGGCCGCGGCGCGGTCGTAGGTTGGGCCGCGATGAACCTCGGACTCTCCCACCTGATCGACCCCCGTCTCCTGCCCCTCGTCGAGGAGACCAGCGCGTTCTACGCGCATCGCCCGGCCGGCCAGGGCCCCGGCAACCCGGAGGAGCTGCGCGCCGTCCGGGCGCGGCTCGCGAACCCCGCCGCCGCGGACCCGCCGGCCGTCGAGGAGGTCGCGAGCGCGGACGGGCGCAGCGTGCCCGTGCGGATCCACGAACCTGCGGGCACGCCGAGCGCCGGCGTGCTCCTCGAGGTCCACGGCGGCGGGTTCTACATGGGCGCCGCGGCCGCGAGCGACGTCCGCAACCGGACGCTCGCCGACGCGCTCGGCATCACCGTGGTGAGCGTCGACTACCGCCTCGCCCCCGAGCACCCGTGGCCCGCCGCCCCGGACGACTGCGAGACCGCGGCGCTCTGGCTCACCGAGCACATGGCCGAACGGTTCGGCACCAGCAGGCTCGCGATCGGCGGCTTCTCGGCCGGCTCAACCCTCGCGGTGACCACGCTGCTGCGCCTGCGCGACCGGGGAGTCGACGCGGTCGACGCCGCGGTGCTCCAGTTCGGCACCTACGACCTCAGCGCGCGGACGCCGGCGGGACGCCTGATCGCCGACGAGTACTTCCTGGAGGCGTACGCGGGATCGGTCGCGGACCGGACGGTCCCGGACGTCTCGCCGCTCTACGGCGACCTGACCGGCCTGCCGCCCGTGCTGATGGTCGTGGGTGAGGCGGACATCCTGCTGGAGGACAACCTCGCGATGGCCGGGCGTCTCTCGGCGGCCGGCGTCGACGTCGACCTCCGCGTCTACCCCGGTGCCCCGCACGCGTTCACGGGCCACCCGACGCCGATGGGCCGGGCGGGGCTGGACGACATCGAGGGGTGGCTCGGGGAGCGGCTCGGGCGCGCGGAGTACCCCGGCAGTACCAATGGCTCCCCGGATGGCTCACCAGACGGCCCCTGACCAACGAAGAAACCCCGCTCGACCTGGACCGTATGGCCTGGTCGAGCGGGGTTTCTGCGGTCTGAGCCGCCTGTGGGAATCGAACCCACGACCTTCTCATTACGAGAACGTCCCGGGGCGCGACGGGCCGGATTCCTCGCCTCGTTCCGCGTGCATGCGGTGCGCTCGAACCACCATGTTGCTCGCTGGGGGTGCGCGGGGGGTGCGCGGAGTCGGAGCCGTCATCGCGGGTCTGTGACCCAACATGCTCCTGCTTCGGGGTCCCTGTTCCTCCGTCATCCGTTGGCGCGGGGCACGTCTCGGACGTCGGTTCTGCCGGTAGTGCAACAGGTCCCGCTCATCAGGTCTGGTGCCGTGGTGCTGGGTGTCGGCGGGACCTGTTGCGCTGGCGGCGGGTTCGGTGTCAGGGTCCCGGTCAAGCCAATGGATGACGGAGGAACAGGGGCACCGCGGCTCCCCTGCTCCTCTTGATTCCCGGGTGCCCGCCGGAGGCATCAGCTGCAACAACGAGAGACGGTCTCGACCACTGGAGTCGGGACCGTCTCTTCGTCATATTCGGGGCCGGTAGGCCGTCGGGGTGCGGTGGGGTGCGCGGAGGGCCGCTTGCGGCCCGGAGCGCGGGGCCCCATCGCGGGCCCCCGCCGGCCGGACGGCCCAGCGCCGCGCAGCGGCGCCTTGAGCCAGTAAAGAAACTCCTCACGGCTGCTGACACCCGCATGGTTCGTCGGCATACTGTGAGCCGCTTGGGCATCGACGATCTGGGAGCGTGGTGGCGCGATGGAGTCCGGCCTGCTGCTGAAGGTGGCGCTGAGCGTCGTCGGTGCGCTAATCCTCGTGGCGCCGTTCAGCAACCCGAGGCGCTTTCGCGAGCAGGTCTTCCGGAGCCCGGTCGGTGCCTGGATGACCAAGAGGAGGCCGGACCTTACCGAGCGGGTAGTAACCCTCCACACCGTTGCCTTCTTCTTCGGCGTGATCGGCTTGGTCGTTATGGCTTGGATTGTGATCTAGACACTATTTCCGCCGCGTCGCCGGAGAAACGGGCCTTACGGGATCGCGATCACGATGGTCTTGTCGTCGTGGCGCTTCGAGCGCGGCCAGCGTCGGCCGTCCGCGTCCTCAGCCTCTGCGTCCTGGATCCGCTGGAGCACCTGTTCGGGTCCGCGCTCGACCGCCTCGTCGTACAGGTCACGCCATGTCGTGGCGTCGGGGTGGCGTGCCGGGTCGACGCCATCGCTTGCGAGCACGAGTGCTGAGACTCCCGCTCGGCCTTCGGCTGTCGTGATCCCATGGCGTGCGGCTTCGGGTTGGGCTCCGGCTATCCAGTAGCCGTCGGGCCGGTTGCAGTGTCGGGCCTGCTCGGCTTGCAGGTCGAGCAATAGCGCACGGTGGCCGTCGTCGTACCCGTGGCCCTCGGCCAGTCGCTTTCGGTAGGCGGCCCGTTCGTTGACGGCGGCGGTGTCCAACCGGTCATCGGTGTGAACGGCCTCGGTGCCTTCCGCGTAGAGGATGACGCCGTAGCTGTCACCCAGCATGTACGTCTCGACCGTGTCGTTCGACCAGCGGGCCAGAGCGACGGTGCTGGTTGGTGTGCTCTCGGCAGTTAGCCCGTGGGCGTCGCGGACTGCGCGTATCGCCTCCTCCACGGCACCCGCGAGGGAGCCGCCTTGCGGCACCGTCTTCTCGATGGCGTCCGCGAGCTGTTCCGCGTACCAACCTGGATCGTGGGACCGGTCTCCGGCTACGGAGGTCGCCCCGTCGAGCACTGCGGCGAATCTCTCTCCAATGACGTAGCGGTCCTGGTTGCGGGATGCACCGGCAAGTGTTGCGGCGAGTGTCTTCACGAGTGAACCTTCGGCCCCCATAGCGCTTCGGTTTCGGTCACAGTCAGGTCGTCGAAGGTGCTCGCGACGACGAGCGAGAACGGCCGTTCGTTCACGGCGTCGAACAGGTCATCGAGGTTGCGTCGGAGGTACTCCACGGCCCCGATCGACCCGAGCGCGTGTACACCTGCGACGACGAGCACCTGCCGGTTGTTGCGGGTAAGGCGCGCCACGTAGGCGATGTCCCGCGTCTTGTCACCGATGTCATCCCACGGCGAGACGAACACTTCACCGGTCTGCCGATCGGTGATGACCCATCGGCCCTCGCTGTCCGGCTCGAACGACAGATAAGGATCGGACTGGATCGCCTCGGCCGTGACGTGAGAAGACTTCGGGCCGCAGATCGCCACCGCATCGGCGGGCGGTTCCCATTCGCCGCTGGGTGGGATCTCAAAGGAGCGCGGCTGGTGTCCGAGGAGCACAAGCAGTTCTGCCATGGCATCCGCTGCTGCCTGGTCTTCGGCGGCGATGACGCCGAGCGGCCGTTCATCGAGTGCGCGCCGAGGAATTGCCACCGTGACCGGGCCGACGCCGAAGAACGCTCGGGCGACCGGAGGGGCGCTCTTTCGGATCTGTGTGATCCGGCCCTTGGTGATCCCGCTCGCCTTCGCGATATCTGTGTAGGAGCGACCCTCGGCGTACGCGCGGTCGATGGCGGCCTTACGGAGGCGAGCGAGCTCTGCGCTCCGGTTCTTGTAGACGTCGATGAGTTCGGTGGCGCGCTGCGCCTGACGGAGAGGGTCTTTCTCCGCCCTGGTCTGCTCGAACTCGTCGATGTTCATGGTTCCCGAGTTTAGACCCCTTGACGGGGCGGGTCGCGAGGCCTATCTTCATGTTTAGGCCCCTCAACTTCGACGGGTTCACATGACGGGTCGATGTTTAGGCCCCTCAACACCAGGAGACAACATGGCGATGCAGCGACGGTTTGCAGTGGCTCACGAGGACGTGTTCCCCAAGGGAGCGTTCCTGAAGGGCGAGGTCGAGCCCGTGCAGGACTTCAACGCCGACAAGCGCCCCGACGGGTCGCGTCCGCAGCAGCGGGACAAGGACACCGGTCTGCCGCTGTGGCAGGTGGTGGTCCTGGACGCCGACGAGGAGGCGGGCAAGAAGGACACCGCCGTGACCGTGAAGATCGCGGCCCCGCACCAGCCGGTCCCGCCGGAGAACAAGACGCCGTTCCCCTGGACGCCCATCGAGTTCGTGGGCCTGACGGCCCTGCCCTACGTCGACGACAACGGCACCCGGCCGCGCCTGGCCTGGTCGTACAAGGCCGACGACGTGTGCGAGCCCGGCAAGGCCGACGTCCCGACCTCGGCCCGCCCCGACGCGGGCAAGGCGGCCTGACCGATGACCGGCGACAACTGCTCGGGGGCGGGCGCTCCACTACCCGCCCCCACGGGCAGGGCCGAGGCGCTGGGCAACGCGGCGACGTACATGTCTGAGGCCGTGACCGCGCTGAACGGTGCGGCCCGAACCCTCGACCGTGCCGGGGTCTTCGGCACTGCTGAGCAGGTCCGGGGCATGCATGAGCAGGCCGAGACCCTGCACACGGAAATCAGTCTCGCGGCGTCGACCGCGCACCGGGCCGAGCGGCCCGAGTTCTACGACGAGTCCGGCACCTGGGTCGGCCGCCGAGGGAAGGGGAAGAGCTGATGGCAACCAACGAGACGACTGGGCAGGTCAATCAGGAGGTGGTCGACGCCTTGCTGGCCGCCCAGATCGCGGGTGCTCAGGCCTCAGAGGCGTGGAACCGCGCCCAGCGTCACGTGATCGATGTGGCGGTGCTGACCGGGGCATATGACGACCTGATCGAGGACGCCGAGACCACGTCCGGACGGATGTCCCAGACCCGTCACTTGATCGCCGTGCGGCTGCGTATGGAACAGGAGGGGAAGAGCTGATGGCACTGGACGAGACGACCCGACAGGTCAACCAGCGGGCGGTGAACGCGCTGGACGAGGCGAACCACCGCCTTGGTGAGGCGAACTTCAATGTGCTGCGCGCGGTCGAGCCGCTGGCGGGCCTGAGCAAGTACACCAACGCCCACGACCCGGCCCTCGAAGAGCTGCGCGCGGTGGCTACCCGGATCGGTGCCGCGCGTGAGGACGTGGCCCGTCGCCTGCGTGCTGAGGACGAGGGCCAGTGATGACGACCGGCCCCGGCGACGGCGACGTGATGCCGCGCACCGAACAGGAGGCGTGGTGGCAGGTCTCCGGGTGCCTTGGGGAAGCGATCGATGCCCTCGCGTGGGCCCTGACCGTCTTCCCGCAGTCCCCGACCGACCCGGCTACGGCCGACCAGTACGACCGCATGGACCGGGCCTCGGCGGCCCTGGTCGAACAGCTCGATGAGACCAAGCGACGACTCGGACAGAAGGAGATGGGCTGATGCTCAAGCGACAGATCACGAAGAAGGACCACCCCGACCTGCTGGCGGAGATGGGCAAGGACCTGGAGACCTCCCGGGTCATGGTCGGGCGGATGGACCAGTGGGCCACCGAGATTGGCCTGGATGACGTCTCCGAGGCCCTGTACGCCGCGTTCATCGCGCTCAAAGACGCCCAGGAGACCGCCGACCGCGCCTCGCGCACCCTCGCCGACGAGATCGAGAAGGAGGGACGGGACCGATGAGCACCCCGACGACGCCGAACACGGGACTGCGTGCCCGCCTGGACGCCCGAGTCACCTCGGCCCGTACCGCGGTTCGTGCCTCCACGGTGGGTCGCTCCGACTGGATGGGCAAGACGTGGCGGGTCGCGGCGTGGATCGCGTATCGGGACTGGATGTTCACGCGGGCCCTGACCGTGTGGGCTGCCCGGCATTGGATGCCGACCGTGTTCGGCGTCGTCGTCTCGGTCGGCTGGTGGGGCATCCTCACCCTGGCCGAGACCCCCGGGGACCGGATCACCGGCCCGCTCCTGGCGCTGCTGGTCTTCCTGTCCCCGGGGATCGTGCTGGGCCTGTTTGCGATGATCGCACCGGCCCGGTACCGGCGTCGGGTCCACGCGCACAGGATGGCCGCGTACTGGCCCGAGGTCGCCCGCTCCTGCTCCCTGTACCGCGCCGAGCCGGACGGCACCGTCACGGTCTCGAAGCTGCGGCACGTCTCCCACCAGCCCGGCGCGGTCGTGCTCCGGGTCGAGACGTTCCCTGGCCAGACCCCAGACACCCTGCACCGCGCCGCCCCGGCCATCGCTTCGGCGTACCGGGCGCACGGGTTCGAGGTCACCCCGGTCAAGCCCGGCGTCCTGGACCTGGCCCTGTTCACCACCTACCGCATCGCCCCCGTCATGGCTCGCATGCCCGTCCTGGAGGGCGCCAACCCGGACGCCCTGCCCGTCGGCCTGTCCCGGACCGGTCACGTCGCTGAGATGGTCGTGCGGGGCCGTCACACCCTCGTGGCGGGTGCCACCGGTGCCGGTAAGGGGTCGGTGCTGTGGTCGGTCATCGGCGGCCTGGCCCCCGCGATCCACGACGGCACCGTCTGCGCCTGGGGTCTCGACCTCAAGGGCGGCGTGGAACTCGAGATGGGCCGTGCCCTGTTCGGCCGCGTCGCCTACACCACTGAGGACTCGATCGAGGTCCTGCGGGCTCTGATGCGGGTCATCGACCGCCGCAAGGAGTCCATGCGCGGCGTCTCCCGCCTGCACGTCCCGACCTCTGCGGAGCCGCTGCACGTCCTGATGATCGACGAGCTCGCCGACCTGATGGCGTACTCCGAGTTCGAGACCCGGCGTGAGGCCGACCGGCTCATGTCCAAGATCCTGACCCAGGGTCGCGCGCTCGGTGTCGTGGTCGTCTCCTGCGTGCAGAACCCCCGCCAGGAGGCCGTGGGCCAGCGCAACCTCTACCCCCAGAAGATCGCCCTGCGCCTGGACTCCGACGTCGAGTCGGACATGGTGCTCGGCCCGGCCGCACTCCAGGCCCCGGCACACGAAATCTCCCGCTCGGACCCCGGCACCGGGTACCTCGTCCGGGAGGACGGCGCACCGGTAATGGTCCGGTTCGCGTACTGGCCCGACGAACTCATCCGCGAGGTCGCCCAGCGGTACGCCGCCCCGGCCTCCCACGCCGCCCCCGAGCCCCGCGACGGTGCCGACGCTGCCAACGCCTGGGCCGCTGCTGCTCGCCGCACCACGCCGAACGACAACGCGGGCAAGCCCACCAACGAGGACGCTCCCGCGCCTCGTACTCGTACCCGTAAGCCTCGCGCACCGCGCAAGCCCCGCACGACCCGTCCGGCCGTTCCGGCCGCTACCCCTGAGGAGGTCTGATCATGAATCGCACCCCTGGGCCTGTGGCCCGGATCGCGGCCGATTCCCGGCCCGTGCTCGTCTTCACCGTCGTCCTGACTCTGGCTGTCGCACTGGCCTCGTTCGCACTGTCCTTCGCGTCTCTCCGGGATGCCGCGCTGTGGGGTCGGGTGCCGGAGGCGCTGGCGTTCCTCGTGCCCGTCGTCATCGACGCCTCGGTGCTCGTGTACGGCCTGGTGGCCCTCGTGCTGCGCGACCGTGGGCACTCCTCGGCGTGGGCCTGGACCCTGATGTTCGGGTTCACCGTCGTGAGCATCGGCGCGAACGCCGCCCACGCCTACGACGTCGGCCCCGAGCTGCGGACCATCGTCGGCGTCGTCCTGGTGGCGCTGGCCCCGCTCTCAGTCCTGACCTCGACCCACGCCCTGGCGTCTCTCGTGGTCGCTGACCGTCCCGCCATCGAGCCCGCACCGGTGGCCGAGGTGGCCGTGGTCGAGCCGGAGCCGGTGACAGTCATCGAGCCTGCGCCCGTCGTCGAGCCGGAGCCCGTGCCGGTCCCTGAGCCTTTGCCGGCCGAATCGCCCGCTCCGGCCGCAGCCCCGGCTGCCGCTCCTGCTCCGGTTGCTCGGCGTCCGCGTCTTGGTCGGGTCCGTCCGATCACTCAGGACGCCCTGGACCTGCCCGGCCTGAACCTGACGGCGGCCGAAGCATGATCCCCGCCACGGGCTGGATGCTCGGCGCCGCGTGCGCCCGTGAGGGCCTGCGGGATCTGCCCTGGACCGCCGAGGACACCTCCCCCGCCGACCGTGCCCGCATGGCCCGGGTGTGCGCCGCCTGCCCCGTGCTGGCCGCGTGTGAGGTCTCCACGGTCGTCACCGAGACCACGGCCGGGTTCTGGGCTGGGCGTGACCTGACCGTCTGGCCGGAGTCCTCGGCGGCGGTCGCTGTGCAGGACACGCTGCCCGGTCTCGATCTGCCCGAACAGGCAGCAGCATGAACACCGCTCTGACGTTCTCCGGCTTCGGGGAGCACGCACCGTTGGAGGTCGGCCCGGGCGCTCTGGGGTTCGCTACCCAGTCCGCCCGTGGCCGCACCTTCCGCAACGCCCTGGACGCCTTCGCCGACACCGCCGCGGCTGTCGGCTACTGCTCCCACCCGATCCGCCTCAACGGGTCCTCCATGACCGTCGACACCACGACCGGTGAGGTCGTCTCCGAGTACCACTCGGCCGACGCCCCGATGGGCCAGCTCTACCGGCCGTGCGGGAACCGGCGTGCCGACATCTGCCCGGCCTGCTCCCGTGTCTACGCCCGCGACACGTTCGCGATGATCCGATCCGGCCTCCTCGGCGGCAAGACCGTCCCCGAGACCGTCGCAGACGCACCCCTGGTGTTCGCGACCCTGACCGCGCCGTCGTTCGGGCACGTCCACGGCATCCGGAAAAAGGACGGGCACAAGACCGGAGGCACCTGCCGCCCCTTCGACCGCGCCAAGGTCTGCCCGCATGGCCGGTCCAAGTCCTGCATGCGCGTCCACACCGAGAACGACCAGGCTGTTGGCTCGCCGCTGTGCTGGGACTGCTACGACTGGGACACCGCCATCGTCTGGCAGTGGCACGCCCCGGAACTGTGGCGCCGGTTCACGATCGCGCTCCGGCGTGCCCTCGCGTCCTACCTGGGCCTGACGGACACCGAGCTGAAGCACGCGGTCTCCATGCAGTACGCCAAGGTGGCTGAGTACCAGGCGCGCGGGTCCGTTCACTTCCACGCCTTGGTGCGCCTGGACGGTCCGGACGGTCCGGGGTCGATGGCGCCCGTGGACGGGGACACGCTGAAGGGTCTGATCGAGTCTGCCGCTCTCGGGGTGGAGTACGTAGCTGTTCCGGTCGATGGTGCCGACGTGCCGCGCAAACTGGCCTTCGGGGTCCAGGTTGATACGCGGACCGTGAGCACTGGCCTGCCGGGCAGCGTCGCCGACGAAGCACGCTCCAGCGACACTCTCGGCCCGGAACAGGTCGCGGGGTACCTGGCGAAGTACGCCACCAAGTCCACCAACGTCGACCCTGTCGCACCCCGCCCGCATCTGTCCCGCCTGACCCGGCAGTGCCGCCGCCTGGCTGACCGTGCTGCCACCGCCTGCCGTCCGGACGGATACGAGCCGGAGGAGGACGAGGACGGGTGCGTGTGCGGGGAGTGCATCAACTCGCCGTACCGGCTGCTGGCGAAGTGGGCGCACATGCTCGGCTTCAGGGGCCACTTCTCGTCCAAGTCACGCCGCTACTCCGTCACCCTCGGCCGCCTCCGCACCGCTCGGGCCAGGTTCGCCCGCATGGCTGCTGAGGCTGAGCGGGCCGGGGAGCCGCTGGACGTGGCCGACCTGGAACGCCGCCTCCTGGCCGACAACGAGGAAACCACGCTCGTCGTCGAGGGCTCGTGGTCCTACTCCGGGACCGGCTGGGCCAGCAACGGCGAGAAGGAGCTCGCTGAGGCCGCCGCAGCTCGTGCCCGCGAGTACGCGCAGTGGAAGGCAGGTCAGAAGGCTCCACGTGAAACACGACGGTGAGGGGGAAGCGATGGACGAGTACATGACGACTGAGGAAGTGGCTGCCTGGTTGAAGGTCGCGCCGTCCACGGTGTGCCGGTGGCGTATGGCTGGGAAGGGTCCGCGCGTGACGTGGCTATCCCCGTCGCTGCCGCGATACCGGCGTGACCACGTGGCGACCTGGCTGGAAGCGGTAGCAGCGTGAGCATCACCAAGACGGCGACGGGCCGGTTTCGTGCGCAGTTGAAGAACGGTCGTCAGTTCGTGGGGTCGCGCACGTTCGACACCAAGACCGAGGCCAAGAACTGGCTCAACCGGGAACGAGCTGCGCTCGACGGCGGCGTCGATCCCCGGGCGGGCAAGGAACGCCTCCGCCTCGTGCTTGACCGGTGGTTGGCGGTCCGCAAGATCACGGTCGCGAAGAAGACGTACACGGCGGACCTGGACCTGCGGCGGCTCATTCCGACGAGCATGCAGAACGTGCACCTGTCGGCGGTGTCTGAGCGTGAGGTGGCTCGGTCGTTCGAGGTGCTGCTTGCGGGCGGGCTCGCTGACTCGTCCGTGGTCAGGTACCGGGCAAGCCTGTCGGTGTTCTTCGCCTGGTGCGTGCGTGAGCGTCTGGTCGGGAAGAACCCGGTGACCGGCGTCAAGGTGCCCAAGGGCTCTGACGAGCTGACGGAGATGGATCCGTTCACCGAGGACGGCCTGGAGGCGGCCTATCTGGTCTGGCGGATGAAGGACGAGCGCCTGGCGGACATCCTGCTCGTCATGGGCTGGACCGGGCTGCGCTGGGGCGAGATGCGCGCCATGCAGGTGGCGAACTTCGTGGAGGTCCCGACACCGGGTCTGATGGTCCGTCGTAGCCAGCCGGAGGGGTCGCCGGTCAAGGCCACCAAGGGCCGGTCGATGCGCCGCGTGCCGCTCGCTGATCGTGTGCTGTCGATCGTGCAGGGGTTGGCGGACGGTCGTGCTCCGCATGATCTGCTGTTCACGAGCGACGGCGGTTCGCAGCTCTGGCGCACGGCGACGGTCCGCGTTCTGTCGTGGGAGAAGACGGGGCAGGGCCGACGCCTGCACGACCTGCGGCACACTGCCGCGTGCCTCTGGCTGTCCCGCAGCGTCGCTCCGGGAACGGTCCAGGCGTGGTGCGGCCACGAGTCGATCGCGACCACGAACCGGTACCTGCACTTCCTCGGGACCGACGCCGACAAGGCAGGGCTGAACAGGCTGAACAACGACCCGGGGAGCGCGGGGGGTGCGCGAGATGCCCGCAACGGAGCCTGAGATGCAAGAAACCCCGGCCAACCGAGGCACATATGGCCTGGTCGAACGGGGTTTTCTTGGTGGAGCCGCCTGTGGGAATCGAACCCACGACCTTCTCATTACGAGTGAGACGCTCTGCCGACTGAGCTAAGGCGGCGCACGCACCGCACACCGGTCAGGACCGGATGGGTGAGCGGGCCCAACTGTACCCAATGCATGACCCAGGTTCCAAAGCGAAACCGTGTGACGTGCCCGATCCGCAGAACTGGGTCAGCAGGTGAGCCCGTCCTCCGGCACCTTGCCCTCCAGCAGGTAGGTCTCCACCGCGTTGCTCACGCAGGTGTTGGAGCGGCCGTACGCCGTGTGCCCCTCGCCCTCGTAGGTGACGAGCACGGCCGACGACAGCGTGCCGGCGAGCGCCTCGGCCCAGCGGTACGGGGTGGCCGGGTCGTTCGTGGTGCCGATGACGACGATGGGCGGCGCGCCCTCGGCGGCCGGGTCGAACTCCTGCTCCGCGGCCGGGTACGGCCAGTCGGTGCACTCGATGCCGGAGTACCCGAACGACTCGCCGAGCGTGGGCGCGGCGGCCTCGATCTCGTCGGCGATCTCGGCCATCTTCGTCATGTCCTCCTCGGCGCGGGCGTCGGCGCAGTTGATCGCGCGGAACGCCTCCTCGCTGTTGGACTTGAAGGTGCCGTCGTCGTTCCGGTCGTTGTAGACGTCGGCCAGGTAGAGCAGGTCGTCGCCGGTGCCCTCCCAGAAGACCTCCCGCAGCGCCTGCGTGAGGAACGACCACGAGGCCTCGTCGTACATCGTCACGGCCACGCCGTAGAACGCGAGCTTCTTGGTGACGTCACGTCCCGAGGAGGTCGGGATCGGGTTGGGCTCGGCGTCCTCGACCATGGCCTGGATCTTCTGCAGGCCGCTGGTCACGTCGTCGCCGAGCGGGCAGTCGCTGCCCGCCTGGCAGTCGGCGACGTAGGCGCGCAGCGCGCTCTCGAAGCCCTCTGCCTGCTGGAGCGCGACCTCGTCCGAGCCGAGCGTGGTGTCGAGCGCGCCGTCGAGCACCAGGCGCCCCGCGCGGTCCGGGAACAGACCCGCGTAGGTGGCCCCGAGCTGGGTGCCGTAGGAGTAGCCGAGGTAGTTGAGCTCGTCGTCGCCGAGCACGCCCCGGAGCATGTCCATGTCACGCGCCGCGGACTGCGTGTCCACGTTGCCGAGCAGCGGCCCGGTGTTCTCGGCGCAGGCCTGGCCCCAGGCCCGGACCGCGTCCTGGCGCTCGGCGAGGCCCTCGGGCGTGTAGGGGTAGTCGGTGCTGAGGAACTCGTCCTTGCCGGCGTCGTCGTAGCACTTGACCGGCGTCGACTGGCCCACCCCGCGCGGGTCGAAGCCGACGATGTCGAACGACGAGCGCAGCGACTGCCCGAAGCGGGTCGGGTCGGCCACGAAGTCCACCCCGGAGCCGCCCGGCCCGCCCGGGTTGACCAGCAGCGACCCGATCTTCTGCCCGGCGGCGGGGATGCGCTTGAGCGCCACCTCGATGCTCCCCGCCCCCGGGTCGTGCCACGACAGCGGCGCGGACGCCGTGGCGCACTGGAAGTCCTCGCCGCACTCGGTCCACTCCAGCGACTGGCCGTAGTAGTCCTCGTAGCCCTTCGGCGCGCCCTCGATGGCCGAACCGTCCGACTTGCCCACGTCCTCCAGCGCCGTCTGCACCTTCGGTGGCGCTCCACAGGCGGCGAGGAGCAGGGCGGCGGAGAGCAGCGTGGCGACGACGGCCGCAGGCTGACGACGACGGCGGGCGGGGCGAATCACCCGGCCAACCTACCGGTTGTGCTCGGTGGATTTCCTACCCGCTGACGAACCGACACGCGACCCTCACGAGTCGAGCCAGGCGACCGGTCCGGGCTCGCCGTCGGCGCTGCGCGGCTGGAGCTCGACCTTGCCCCTGTCGTCGAGCTGGACCGGCACCGGCTTGCCGGTGTCCGACTCGGCGGGCACCTCGACGACCGTGGTCGTGGGCACGAAGTCCATGGTGCAGATGCCGTTGTCGGCGGGCACGAAGGTCACGGTGAGCACGCCGTCGGCAGCGGCGACGCCGGCGGACTTGCCGGCCGGCTTGGCACCGTCGCCGATGGTCGCCTCGGGCTCCGCGAAGGTGGGGCACGAGCTGGACCCGTTGGTCACGACGTAGAGCAGGCCGGGCTCCGGCGACCACGCGACGCCCGCCGTCGAGTCGGTGCTGCCCTCCAGGCCCGGCGGCAGGCCGCGGCCGGAGTTCCCGGCGGCGATCTCCATCTCGCTCGCCTCGGGCAGCTTGCCGTCCTCGGCGCCCTCGCCGTCCGACGCGCTCGGGCTGGGGCTGGTCATGTCGCTCTCCTCCGGGGACGAGGTCTGCGCCGACCCGCCCGTCTGGGCACCTCCGACGTCGGACTGCGCGCACCCCGCCAGCGCGAGGACCGCGACCACCCCGATGCCCAGTGCCGACGCGCCCCTGCGCGCCAGAACCTGTGCCACCGTACCCGTCCGGTTCGTCCGCTCGATCTTCATGCCCAGCTCCTTCCACTCGCCTCTGACACCACCAGGTGTGTGTCGCAGGTCTGCGACGCCTCCACCCCTGTCATGTGGCGGGCGGCGTGGATCTTGCACGACACTCCGGCCAACCTTGGCAAGAGGACAGGTGATCGGCATGTCGAGCCGCCGATCACCTGTCCGGGAACCACTCAGAACCGCACGGAACCCCTCACGAGCGGTCGAACCGCTCAGACGCGGGCCGTGGAGAAGCGGAGCTTCTCGGGGGTGGCGTCCGCCGCCGTCTTGCGCAGGAACGCCCGGCGGTGCACCGAGAACGCGTTGCGGTCGTCGAAGAAGTCGCGCGCCATCTCGGCCAGCTCGATGGTCTGGTAGTACGACAGAGGCCGGTCGGTCGCCCGGCGCTCGGCACGCGCCGCGAGCATCCAGCCGAGCGTCGCGGGCTCCTCGTACCCCTGCGCCGCGGAGGACAGCCAGGTGGTGAACTCGCCCCACTCGCGCGGCCCGACGGCGCTGATCAGCCCGATGCGGGCCGCCTCGGCCACCGAGATCGGCAGCTTGCGCGACAGCAGCAGCGACGCCCGGTGGTCCCCGACCCGCGCGGGCATGCTCCACGAGTGCAGCTCGGAGCCGTAGATGCCCATGTCGTAGTACGGGTTGAGGACGACGCCCTCGCGGGCCAGCGTCACGTCCGCGCACAGGCCCGCCATGACGCCGCCCGCGCCGGCGTTCGCGGTGAACGCGGCGACGGTGAGCTGGTCGGCGGTCGCGATGGCGAGGCACAGCTCGTCGATGGCGCAGATGTTGTCCCAGGCCTCGGCGGCCGGGTCGGGCGACG
Organism: Promicromonospora sukumoe; assembly: GCF_014137995.1. Lineage (NCBI taxonomy): Bacteria > Bacillati > Actinomycetota > Actinomycetes > Micrococcales > Promicromonosporaceae > Promicromonospora > Promicromonospora sukumoe. The sequence goes on along the minus strand of NZ_JACGWV010000003.1, from coordinate 362,409 downwards.
CGTCGACGGTGCCCAGGTGGATGCCGTTGGAGAACGCGTGCTCGGTGCCCTTGAGGACCAGCACCCGGGTGTCCTCGGTGAGGGCCTTCTCGACGGCGGTGGTCATCCGGCGGCACTGCTCGGTGTACATCGCGCCGCTGTAGGAGCGGAACGTCAGGTAGCCGACGGCGCCGTCGCGGACGTAGGTCGTCTCCGCCAGCGCGTCCGGGATGCGGCGGAACGGCGCGTTGCCCGCGTCGATCACCTGCGCGGCCGGGAGCTTGGTGCCGCGGCGGCCGCTCAGCTCGGCGGCGTAGCCGACCCAGAGCGTGCCGACACCGCAGGCGATGGCCACGGCGTCCAGGTTGCGGCCCACGACGGTGCCGGGCTGCGCGCCGGTGTGCTCGGGCGACGCGACGGCGTCGAAGATGCAGACCGACCGGCCGTTCACGCCCGCCGGGGCGCCAGGGGCGCCGTCGGCCGCGGCGACGAGCCGCTCCAGCTCGGTCGCGGGGCGGCTCCAGTCGATCCGGAAGTCCTCGCGGCGCAGCAGCGGCAGCTCGCCGCTGACCGGCACGATCCGCAGGCAGGCTTCCGCCGGGATGGGCCGTTCGCCGTCCGCGACCTTGCGGACCACCTCGCCGATGCAGGCCATCGCGGCGTCCGCGACGCGGCTGTTGTAGAGCGCGCTCTTGGAGATCGGCGAGTCCGGCATGTCGAACACGGCGGTGGCCCACACGGGGCCGGCGTCCAGCTCCTCGACCGCGGACAGGGCCGTGACGCCCCACCGGTCGCGGCCGTCGCGGATCGCGTGGTCCAGCGACGAGGGCCCCCGGTCGCCCACCGGGCCCGGGTGCACGATCACGGTCGGCCAGCGGTCGTAGACCGTGTCCGGCACGCGGTGCTTGAGGAACGGGCACAGGATCAGGTCGGGGTCGGCCCGCTCGACGGCGCGGGTCATGGCGGCGCCCGACTCGAAGGTCGGGGCAAGCTCGACTCCGACGTCGTGCCCCTGCTCCCGAAGGGAGCACCAGACCCGCTGGGTAAGACCGTTGAAGGCGGAAACCAGCAGGAGAATCCTCATCGGACCGTGGACTTCCTTAGTTGAACGAAACAGCTCTGGGGGCGCCCCGCAGCCTAACCAGGGACGGCATTCGGGACAATGCGACGCGGTGGTTGAGATTCACCCGTGCGAAATCTTCACACGGGACGGCCGCTGCGGTAGACGGTCAACCCTGCGGACGCAGCGCGATCGCCATCGCCTCCAGCGCCAGGAGCGGCGCCACGTTGCCGTCCAGGCGGGTGCGGGCCACGCCGATCGAGTCCATGCGCCGCACGGTCTGCTCGGGGGTCGAGTCCGCGGCGAGCGCGCGCACCGTCTCGGCGAGCTCGGCGTTGACCAGGTCGACCTCCGCCCCGAGCTGCACCACGAGCACGTCGCGGTAGAGCGAGAGCAGGTCCACCATCGCGCGGTCGAGCACGTCGCGCTGGTGCCGCGTGGCACGCCGCTTCTGGTCGTCCTCGAGCTGCTTGAGCTGCGAGCGCAGCCGCGGCGGCAGGGTCTCGCCGTCGGCGACGCCCAGCGCGCGCAGCAGCTCGGCCTTCTCGGCGGCGTCGCGCTCCTGCGTGGCCGACACGGCCTCCGCCTTGGCGACGTCGACGAGCTCGCCCGCGGCCAGCACGGCGTCGCCGACGCCGCGGATGCGCCGCGCGATGCTCAGCACCGCGGTGCGGCGTTCGCGTGCCCCGGCGTCGCGCGCCAGGCGCTTGGCCAGGCCGACGTGGCTCTGGGCCGCGCGGGCGGCGCTGAGGGCGACCGCGGGGTCCGCGCCGTCGCGCCGTACGAGCAGGTCGGCGACGGCCTCGGGTGGCGGCACACGCAGCACCACGGAGCGGCAGCGCGACCGGATGGTCGGCAGCACGTCCTGGACCGACGGCGCGCACAGCACCCACACCGTGTGCGGCGGCGGCTCCTCGATGGCCTTGAGCAGCACGTTGGTGGTGCGCTCCGCCATGCGGTCGGCGTCCTCGATGACGATCACGCGCCACCGGCCGCCCGACGGCGACCGGGACGCCGTCATGATCAGGTCGCGCACCTCGTCGATCGCGATGACCACCTTCTCGGTGGCCAGCAGCGTCACGTCCGGGTGGGTGCCCGCCATGGTGGTGGTGCACGAGCGGCACACGCCGCACCCGCCGTCCGGGCACTGCAGCGCGGCGGCGAAGGCGCGCGCGGCCACCGACCGGCCCGAGCCGGGCGGGCCCGTCACCAGCCACGCGTGCGTCATCGCGGCCGGGTTGGCCACGGCGGCCTGCAGCACGGCGACCGCGGACTCCTGCCCGACGACGTCGTCCCACACGGTCACGAGCGGTCCTCGTCCTGGGGGACCCCGACGGCGGCGGCCTCGGTGACCACGGGGGTCAGGCCTAGCCGAGCCGCGACGTCGACCCGGATCTGCGCCTGGATGTCGTCGACCGGGGCCGAGGCGTCGATGACCACGTAGCGCTCCGGGTCGGCCGACGCGCGCTGGAGGAACGTGTCCCGGACCCGGGTGTGGAACTCCACGCCGGCCCGCTCCAGCCGGTCCAGCTCGCCCTTGCCCTCGGCCGCCGCGCGGCGGGCGGCGGCAGCCTGAGGGTCGAGGTCGAGCACGATCGTGATGTCGGTGCGCAGGCCCTTGGTGGCCCAGAGGGACAGGTGCTCCACCTCGCCGGCGGGCAGGTCCCGGCCGCCGGACTGGTAGGCGACCGACGAGTCGACGTAGCGGTCGGTGACGACCACGGCGCCGCGCTCCAGCGCGGGCCGCACCACGGTGTCGACGTGGTGGGCGCGGTCCGCCGCGTAGATGAGCGCCTCGGCCCGCGGGCCCATGTCCTGCCCGTGCATGACGGCGGCCCGCAGCTCCTTGCCGAGCGCGGTGCCGCCCGGCTCGAACGTGAGCACGACCTCGCGGCCGGTCAGGTCCGCGAGCCAGTCGCCGAGGAGGCGTGACTGGGTCGACTTGCCCACGCCCTCGCCGCCCTCGAAGGAGATGAAGTAGCCAGGTGCGTTCACGCCGCCACCCTAACCGCGACCGCCGACATCGACCCGGGCAGCTCCCGCTGGGCGACGTCCGCGCACCCGGCGCACGATGGGGAGATGGACGACAACGAGCAGAGCATCACGGCGATCACCGAGGACGAGTGCTGGGAGTTCCTCTCCATGCAGCCCATCGGGCGCCTCGGCACCGCCGTCGGCGGCGAGCCCGAGATCTTCCCGCTGAACTTCGCCGTCGCGGACCGGACCATCTACTTCCACACCATCCCCGGCACGAAGGTCGCCGAGGTGGCGATCAACGAGAAGGTCGCGTTCGAGGTCGACCAGTGGGGCCCGGAGATCGCGTACAGCGTCGTCGTGAAGGGCACCGCCGAGATCCTGGAGACCGACGCCGACATCGCGGCGGCCGAGTCCACCAACCTGATCAGCTACCTGGAGGAGACCCGGGACACGTGGGTGCGCATCACGCCCACCCACGTGACGGGCCGCCGCCTGCGGCGCTGAGCCGGACCCGGCCCCGCGACCTGTCAGACGTACAGGTCACCGGGGTGACCTGTACGTCTGACACGGCTAGGACTTCTTGGCCGGTGCCTTCTTGGCGGGGGCCTTCTTGGCCGGGGCCGCCTTCTTCGCCGGGGCCTTCTTCGCGGGGGTCCGCTTCTTGGCCGGTCCCTGGGCACGCTTGTCCGCGAGCAGCTCGATGGCCCGCTCCGCGGTGATCGACTCCGGGGTGACGTCCCGCGGCAGGGTGCGGTTGGTCTCGCCGTCGGTCACGTACGGGCCGAAGCGGCCGTCCTTGACCTGGATCGGCTTGCCGCTGGTCGGGTCGTCGCCGAGCTCGCGCAGCGGCGGCGTCGCGGTGCGGCCGCGGCCCCGCTTGGGCTGCTTGTAGATCTCCAGCGCCTCGTCCAGGGTGACCGTGAACATGGCCTCCTCGGACGGCAGGGTCCGCGAGTCCGTGCCCTTCTTGAGGTACGGGCCGTAGCGGCCGTTCTGCGCGGTGATCTCGTCGCCCGACTCCGGGTCGGTGCCCACGACGCGCGGCAGCGACATGAGCTGCAGGGCGTCCTCCAGGGTCACCGAGTCGAGGGCCTGCGTCTTGAGCAGCGACGCCGTGCGCGGCTTGGGCAGGGCGGCCAGCGCCCGCTTCTTCGCCGCGGCCGACAGGTCGGGGTCGAGGTCCGGCTCCGGGAGCTGCTCCGTCACGTACGGGCCGTACCGGCCGTTCTTCGCGACGATCGGGTTGCCAGACTCGGGGTGCGTGCCGAGCACGCGGCCGTCGTCGGCCCCCGCCGCCAGGAGCTCGCGCGCCTTGTCGACCGTCAGCTCGTCGGGCGCGACGTCGTCCGGCACCGAGGCGCGGGGCGGGGTCTTGCCCTCCTCGACCTCGGCCGCGAGGTCCTCCAGGTACGGGCCGTAGCGGCCCACGCGCACCCGGATGCCCTCGCCGATGTCCACGGAGTTGATCGCCGCGGCGTCGATCTCGCCCAGGTTCTCCACGAGCGCCCGCAGGCCGCCGCCGTCGCTGTCGACGCCGAGCGCGTCCGACGTGCCGACGTTGCCCGGGCCCTCGCCGAAGTAGAACTCCTGCAGCCAGGCCACGCGCTCCCGGGAGCCGGCCGCGATCTGGTCGAGGTCCTCCTCCATGGTGGCCGTGAAGTCGTAGTCGACCAGCCGGTCGAAGTGCTCCTCCAGCAGGCGGATCACCGCGAACGCGAGCCACGTCGGCACCAGCGCCTGGCCCCGCGTGATCACGTAGCCGCGGTCCTGGATGGTCGAGATCGTCGCGGCGTACGTGGACGGGCGGCCGATGCCGCGCTCCTCCAGCGCCTTGACCAGCGAGGCCTCGGTGTACCGGGCGGGCGGCGTCGTCGAGTGGCCGTCCGCGGCGAGGTCGGTGCCGGTCAGCGCGTCGCCCTCGGCCATCGTCGGCAGGCGGGTCTCCTTCGCGGCCGCTGCGCCCTCGGCGGCGTCGTTGTCGGCGTCCGCACCCTCCTCGTACGCGGCGAGGAAGCCGCGGAACGAGATCACGGTGCCCGACGCCGAGAACACCGCCTCGTTGCCGTCCTGCGCGCCGCCGACGACGGTCGCACCGAGCCGGACGGACGCCGTCGAGCCCTTCGCGTCCGCCATCTGCGAGGCGACCGTGCGCTTCCAGATCAGCTCGTACAGCCGGAACTGGTCGCCGCTCAGCTCGTTCGCGACCTGCGCCGGGGTACGGAACGAGTCTCCGGCGGGGCGGATCGCCTCGTGCGCCTCCTGGGCGCCCTTCGACTTGCTGTTGTAGAGACGGGGCGCGCCCGGCACGTACTCCGTGCCGTACAGCTCGGCGGCCTGCCGGCGGGCGGCGTCCGTCGCCTCCTTCGACAGCGAGGGGCTGTCGGTACGCATGTAGGTGATGTAGCCGTTCTCGTACAGGCCCTGCGCGGTGCGCATCGCCTGGCGCGACGACATCCGCAGCTTGCGGCCCGCCTCCTGCTGCATCGTGGAGGTGGTGAACGGCGCCGCGGGGCGGCGCGTGTACGGCTTGGTCTCCAGGCTGCGGACCGAGAAGTCGGCGGCCTCCAGCCCGGCGACGACGGCGCGGGCGGCCGTCTCGTCGAGCTGCACGGTGCCGGTGCGGACCTTCAGCCGGCCCCGGTCGTCGAAGTCCCGGCCGGACGCGACCTTCTGGCCGGCGAGCTGGGTGAGCCGGGCGCGGAAGGAGGGCTGTCCGCCGTCGGACGCCTCCGCGACCGCGAACGTGCCCGCCACGTCCCAGTAGTCCGCGGAGACGAACGCCATGCGCTCGCGCTCCCGCTCGACCACCAGGCGCGTCGCCACCGACTGCACGCGGCCGGCCGACAGGCCCTGCCGCACCTTGCGCCACAGCACCGGCGAGACCTCGTAGCCGTAGAGGCGGTCAAGGATGCGCCGCGTCTCCTGGGCGTCCACGAGGTCCTGGTCGAGCTCGCGGGTGTTCTCCAGCGCGCGGAGGATCGCGTCCCGCGTGATCTCGTGGAAGACCATGCGCTTGACGGGGACCTTGGGCTTGAGCTCCTGGATCAGGTGCCAGGCGATGGCCTCGCCCTCGCGGTCCTCATCGGTCGCGAGGAAGAGCTCGTCGGCGTCCTTGAGCGCCTTCTTGAGCTCGGAGACCTTCTTCTTCTTGTCCGCGTGGACCACGTAGTACGGGTCGAACCCGTTGTCGACGTCGACGGAGAACTTGCCGTACGGCCCCTTCTTCATCTCCGCGGGGAGATCCTTGGGCTGCGGGAGGTCGCGAATGTGCCCCACGCTGGCTTCGACCTCGTAGCCGTCACCGAGATAGCTCTGGATCTTGCGAGCCTTCGTGGGCGACTCGACGATCACGAGCTTGCGTGCCTGGGACATCCGGTCCTGCCTGCTTCCTGCGGGGTCTGGGGACGTGCGCCGGGTGGCGTTGGAGAGTTCACGGTACGCCAGGCGCGACGGATCGCACCCTATCCGGGGTCACAGCGGGCTGCCCGGCGGTTTCACATGACCGTGGTGATTTTCACTCGTGGCGTCAAAGACACGGAGAGTCACACAACAGCGACACCGTCTCTTCAGCCGACTCCTCTACGGTGGGGCCATGACCGAGCGCACCCTCCCGCCGCCCGAGCTGCCGCAGCCCGCAGAGGGCCACGCCATCGACAGCGTCGGCAGCCCCATGCCTGGTCGGACGCCCGGCCACCGGCCCCGGGTGGGGCCGCGCGTGGTGGCCGCCGCCGTCGCCGCCCTCGGCATGTGGGGCGTGTGGGCCACGTGGGACACGTTCGTCAACTCCGGGCGCGGCCAGCACGCCGACCAGCTCGCGCTCGAGGGCGCTGCCACCGGGCAGGGCGTCCTGTGGGATCTCGCCGAGCCGGTGCTCGGTGTGGTGTCCAACTCGTTCATCGGCCTCGGCCTGGCCGTCGCCGTCGTGCTCGCGCTGGCCCGCGGCCGGTGGTGGCTCGCGGCCCAGGTGGTCATCCTGGTGGCCGGCGCCAACCTCACCACGCAGGTGCTCAAGCACGTCGTGCTCGACCGGCCCGCCCTGCTCGACACCGCACGCGCCGACATCAACACCCTGCCCAGCGGCCACACGACCGTCGCCGCCTCGATCGCCGCCGGGCTCCTCATCGCGGTGCCGCGGCGCTGGCGCCCGCTCGTCGCGGTCGCGGGCGCCGCGTACACGGCCGCGACCGGGGTGTCCACGCTGATCGGGCAGTGGCACCGGCCGTCCGACGTCGTCGCCGCGATCCTCGTGGTGCTCGCCTGGGGCGCCGGCGTCTGCGTGCTGAGCTCGACGTCGTCCCTGGACCTGCCGCGGACCGGGGCGGAGCCCGGGACGTCGAGCGCGGCCGGGCTGCTGCTGCTCGGCGCCGCCGGCAGCGGCGTGCTCGGGGTGGGCGCCCTGGGCGCCGTGCGCGGCTACGGCTGGGCGCTGCCGGTCGGCGGCGACCTCACCGCGTACATGGGCGGGGCGCTCGGGGTGGTGGCTGTGACCCTGGCGTCGTTCGCCCTGATCCTGCTGGTCCGCCAGTCGACCGCGCGCCCCTGATCCCGGCCGGCCGGGACTCCGCGCACGTGTCAGACGCTCAGGTCACTCCCGTGACCTGAGCGTCTGACACGTCATCCGAAGGGGATCACGGGGTGGAGTAGCCGCCCGTGTACGAGCCCGAGCCCGAGTAGGACTCGACGACCCAGCGGTAGGTGCCCGCCGTGCCGTTGTAGCTCACGCTCTCGTCCGGCGACGACGTGATGCCCTGCGCCACGGTGACCCAGCTGCTGCCGCTCACCTTCTGCAGGAACAGGTCGAAGTCGGTGCCGTTCGGGCCGTCGAGGCAGCCCGTGATGGTGCCGGCCGACGACGAGAACCCGCTGCTGCTCGGCTTGAACGCGTAGGCGCCGCTGCTCAGCGAACCGCTGAACGCCGTCTCCTGGCTCGCGCAGCCCGTGGGCGGCGTGGTGCCACCGCCACCGGTGATCAGCGCGACGCCCGCGGCGCTGAGCGCCTCGCCCACCGGCTGGAAGTACGTGGTGCCGCCGGACGAGCAGTTGCCGTTGCCGCCCGAGGTCATGCCCTGGGCCTGGGTGCCAGCGAGCAGCGAGCCGCCCGAGTCACCCGGCTCGGCGCAGACGTTGGTGCGGATCAGGCCGGACACGGTGCCCTCGGCGTAGGTGACCGACGCGTTGAAGGCCTGGATGGTGCCGCAGTGCCAGCCGGTCGTGGAACCGGAGCGGCAGACGGTGGAGCCGACGGCGGCCTGGGTCGAGCCCGCGACGTTCACGGTGCCGCCGCTGTAGTTGTTGACCGCACCGATCGGGGTGTCGTCGGAGCCGACGTTCACGTAGGCGTAGTCGTTGCCCGGGAACGAGGACACCTGGAAGGTGCCGCTCGGCTGGGTGGTCGTGGCGCCACGGGCACCGCAGTGGCCCGCGGTGACGAAGCCGCCGGTGGCCGAGAAGCCCACCGAGCAGCGGCCGCCGCCGATGTAGTAGGCGTTGCCGCCGATCACGTTGATGAAGGTGCGGGGCATCTCCGCGACCTCGACGAGGGAGACCGTGCCGGCAGCGATCCCGGCCCGCGCGACGGCGGCCGCGACGGCTGCCTTCGAGCCCTTGGCGACCTCCAGGACCACCGCGTTGGACTCGACGTCCACGTACGCGCCGGCGACCTTCGTGTCCGGAGCGGCCTGGAACGCCTTCGTGGCCAGGCGGTCGAGCTGGGCCAGGGACTTGTCGACGGTGACCGCGGTGGCACCGGCGGCACGGACCTCGGCGGCACCGGCCTTGTCGGTGACGGCGACGTACAGCTCGGAGCCGTCGACCCACGAGCCCGCGTAGCCCTTGTCGAGGGCCTTGACGATGGAGTGCTGCTTGTCGGACAGAGCCTCGTCGGTCTTGAGGCGGTCCACGGCCTGGGAGGTGGTCAGGCCGAGATCGCGCTCCAGGGCCGCGACCATGCCCGGGGCGTAGCTGGTCACCTCGGGCTTGTCCGCTCCGGCAGCTGCGCTTGCGGTAGCAGCGGTGATGCTGCCGGCGAGAAGCGTCATCGCGGCTGTGGCCACGGTGAACGCCTTGAAGGATGTGCGTCTCATGTCCAGCGACTCCTTGTCGTCGGGGCAATGGATTCACCCAGTGCGGCACACTGTATGGTCGCTTTCAGGCAACTCCCAGATACCGCTTTGGACATATCGGCGCAATATGCGGACATGCCGCAGAGCGGGTAGGGAGTTCCCCTACCCGCCCCGCGGTTCCTCAGGACGTCAGTTCGTCAGGAGCGACACACCGGCCGCGCTCAGCGCCTCGCCCACCGGCTGGAAGAAGGTCTGGCCGCCGGAGGAGCAGTTGCCCGACCCACCGGAGGTCATGCCCTGGGCCTGCGAGCCCGCGAGCAGCGAGCCGCCCGAGTCGCCCGGCTCGGCGCAGACGTTGGTCTGGATGAGACCGGAGACGCTGCCCTCGGCGTAGTTCACCGTGGCGTTCAGCGCCTGGATGGTGCCGCAGTGCCAGCCGGTCGTCGAGCCCGAGCGGCAGACGTTGGCGCCCACGGCGGCCGGCGTCGAACCCTGGACGGCGACGGTGCCACCGTTCCAGTCGTCGACGACGCCCACCGGGGTGTCCGAGCTGACCGAGACGTAGGCGTAGTCGCTGCCCGGGAACTCCGAGACCTCGAAGGTGCCGCTCGGCTCGCTCGCCGAGGCGCCCACCGAGCCGCAGTGACCAGCGGTCACGAAGCCGCCGGTCACGGCGAAGCCGACCGAGCAGCGCGCGCTGCCGTTGATGAAGTACGCCTCGCCGCCGATCACGTCGGCGAACGTGCGGGGACGCTCCGTGGACTGCGTCAGCGCGACGGCGTCGGCGGGAACGCCCGCCTCGGCCACCGCGGCACGCACGTCGGCCGTGGCGCCCTTGACCACGTCGATGACGATCTCGTTGGTCTCCACGTCCACGTGGTACGAGGTCACGTCGGCCGAGGACAGCGCGCCGTCCAGGTCCGCCGTCCAGGCGTCGAGCGCCTTGAGCGAGTTGTCCACGGTCACGGGGGTGGCCCCGGCCGCGCGGACGTCGGCGGCCTCGGCGGCGTCGGTCACGGCGACGTGCAGCGCGTCCGACCCCTCGACCCAGGCCCCGGCGTAGGAGGCGCCGAGCGACTTCTCCAGGCTCTGCTGCGTGTCGGCGAGAAGCTCCTGCGACTCGAGCTGGGCGACGGCCTCCGCCGTGCTCAGGTTCAGGTCGCGCTCCATGGCGGAGACCAGGCCCGGTGCGTAGCCGGCGGTCGCGGCCTCGACGTCGGACGGTGCGGCGGCGACGGCGCTGATGGTGCCGGCAAAGAGGCCCACGGTGGCGGTTGCCACGGCGACGCCCCGGAGGGATGTACGACTCATCTCCAGCGACTCCTTGGGTCGGAGGGGGTGAATTTCCACCCACGGATGATTTTTCACCCGCACCGCCACAGTAGGAGGAGTTGGACTTCACGCCCAGATCACACTCAGGTCATACATATTTCCTATGGAGGGCAAACCACGTACGTGCTCGGGGCACGCACGTGTCAGACGTACAGGTCACCGGGGGGACCTGTACGTCTGACACGTGGGGGGAGGTCAGCCGAGCATGCCGTACATCGCGAGCCACTGTTCGTACTGCGGGCTGCGGCGGACGGCGTCGCGGTGGGCCCGGTGCGCGGCGCCCTCGACGGCCTCCAGGTCCACGCGCAGGTCGGCGTCGTGCCGCCAGCCCAGGTAGTGGGTGCGGCGCAGGGGCGCCCCGGCCAGCGGGACGGTGGCGACACCCGGCGGGTCCGGCTGCCCGGGCTCCACGAGCGCGACGGCGCGCCCCGCCCGCACCTGGTCGACGGCGGTGGTCCACTCCGCCTCGCCCATGCCGAGCGGCGTGAACCCGGCCCGCACGCACGCCGACACGAAGCACTCCTCGAGGCAGCCGTGCGACGGGACGCAGAGCCACATCTCCTCGGCCAGCTCGGCGAGCGAGACCTCCGGCTTGCCCGCGTAGGGGTGGTGCGCGTCGATCAGCACGAACATCGGGTCGGTGCAGACCCGGGTCCAGGACACCTCGACGGCCGCCGGCGGCGAGACGTCGGAGCACATCCCGACCAGCCCGACGTCGATGGTGCCGCGGGCGAGCCGGGACGCCACGTCGTCGGGCAGGGGCGGCATGGCCGTGGTGACCTGCGCGCCGGGCATGCCGATGTGCAGCTGGTTGACGAACAGGCCGCCCAGCCCGGTCCCGGTGATGCCGACCCGCACGGTCTCGCCGTGGGCGACGTCGCCGTTGACGAGTCGCTCGGCGTCGTCCGCGAGGGCCGCCATGGCGGGGAGAAGCACGCGAGCGTGCCTGAGTACCAGCTCACCGAGCTCGGTCGGTCGTGCACCGAACCGGTCGCGGACGAACACGTTCCCGCCCAGCGACCGGTCGATCCGGTTGAGCTGCGCAGTCAACGCCGGCTGCGCGATGCCGAGGGCAGCGGCCGCCTTCGTGACGCTGCCCGACTCGGCAACAGCGACAACCATCCTCAAGTGCCGCATGTCGAGTTCCACACGGTGGAAAATATCTGTCATAGCCCGATATGTCTCGGGCATGGACGAAATTTATCGGTGCGCGACCCTGAACGTTACGTCCCGGTAACGGCCCCGAGGCGTCCAGCGGCCGCCCAGGAGGCCCCGTTCAGCCCTCCAGGAAACCGTCCCGGACCAGCCCACGGACCGCCGGGAGCAGCTCGGCGGCCAGCGCGTCGGCCGGCACCTCGAACAGCGACGCGAGGGCTCCGACGATCTGCCCGACGGTCAGCTCGCCGTCGCACGCGCCCACGAGGGCCGCGAGCGGGCTCGACGCGTGCACGCCCCGCCCCAGCCCGTCCCCCTGCCTCAGCACGACGACGTTCGGGTCGGCGGCGCCCGGCGTCAGGTACCGCTCCTCGGTGATGTCGGCGGCCGTCACGAGGTGGGCCGCGGCGAGCGCGGCGTCGTCCCGGGCCACGAGCCAGTCGTGCCCGGCGAGGCTGCGCGCGATGTGCGCCCCGAGCGGCTGGCGCACCGACCCGGTGTGCTCCTCGAGGCGGCGCAGCGTCGGGGCGCCCGAGACGGGGCGCCGGAGGGTCACGATGCCGAAGCCGACCGCCTCCACGTCCCGGGAGGCGAAGTCGTCGAGCCACGCCCCGTACGCGGCGGCCCAGGCGGCCGGCTCGCGGTCGGGCGTGGTGCCGCCGTCGCGGATCCAGGTCTCGGCGTACTCGGCGGGGTCGAGCACCTCCCGCTGGATGATCCAGCCGTCCAGGCCCGCCTCGTCGAGCCAGCGGCCCACGCGCTCGGTCCACGGCTCGCCGCGGCGGTGCTCCCAGTTCGCCAGGAGCTGGGCGGTGCCGCCCGGGGCGAGCACGTCGCCGACGCCGAGGATCAGGTCGCGCACCAGGTCGTCGCCCGCCCGGCCGCCGTCGCGGTACTCGTAGTCACCGATCGCGTCGGCCACGGCGCGCCCCGCGGCGCCCGCGTGCGGGGTGATGACGAACGGCGGGTTCGAGACCACGAGGTCGAACCGCTCCCCCGCGACCGGCTCCAGCATCGAGCCGTGCCGCAGGTCCAGCTCCACCTCGCCCGGCCGGTTCAGCGCCGCGTTGAAGCCCGCGAACGCCAGCGCGCGGTGCGAGATGTCCGTGGCCACCACCTGCTTGGCGTGCCGCGCCGCGTGCAGGGCCTGGATGCCGCAGCCGGTGCCGAGGTCGAGCACCCGGCCGGTGGGGGTGCGCACGGTCACCTGGACGAGGGTCAGGGAGGCGCCGCCCGCCCCGAGCACGTGGTCGGTCGACAGCCGCCCGCCGAGGGCGAGCTCGCCCAGGTCGGACGCGAGCCACCAGCGCGCGTCGCCCACGGCGTCGACGGACGAGTAGGGCCGCAGGTCCACGACGGCGCGCACCTCGTCGTCGTCCCCCGTGCCCTGCGCCGCGACCAGGCCCAGGCGCTCCGCTCCCGCCGTCCCAGTCGCGGGCAGCGCGCGGTCCAGCGCGGCGCGCGCCACGGGCTCGCCCAGCAGGAACAGGCCCGCGAGGGTGGCGCGGGGATCGCGGTCCGACGGCGGCTTGCCGGCCACCGCCGCGGCGACCGCCCGGCGAGCCGGCAGCGCCTGCTCGCGGTGCAGCGCGGACGCGGCGAGCGGGCCCAGGACGTCCTCGACGCCGTCGACGTCGTAGGCGGAGGAGGCCAGGTCGTCCCGGAGGGAGGCGACGAGGACGGGGTCGGTCACAGGAGGGTGCACGGCCCCATCCTGACGGGCTACTGCGTGCAGTTCGAGTTGACGTAGAGCCCGATGGTCTTGGTCGCCTCGATCATGGCCGCGGTGTCGAGCTCCTCCTGCGCCCCGCCGACGGCGGAGAGCACGGCGGGGCCGTCGTTGGCCTTCACCTTCTCGATGTTGTTCGCCACCGTCGAGTAGTAGGTGAACGCCACCGCCCAGTCCGCGGAGATCGCCTCGGGCGGCGTCACGCCGTCCAGCGCGTTGCGGGCGTTGATGAAGCCCTTGCGCAGGGTCTCGGGCTGGTCCTCGACCATCGCCGACTGCGCGTTGGCGGCCTGCGTCCACGCCATCTGCGTCTGCGCGCACGACGCGGCGTCCGCCGAGGACATCTCGCCGCCCGACGAGCCGAACGTGTCCATGCCCCAGCCCGTGCCCAGGCCCAGGCCCGCCGCGAGCACGCCGGCCGTCACCAGCACCATGGGGCGGTCCAGGAACGCGGGCAGGCCGCGCCGGAGGGTCTTCCTGATCTTGCGCTGCTGCGCCGTGCTGGGGGCGGGGATACGCCCCTTGGGGCCCTTCCCCGCCTTCTTCGCGGAGCCCGACGCGCGGGAACCGGGTGCGCTCGGCCGCGCGGACGGGCCGTCGTCCTCGGGCAGCGGCTCCTCCGGGCCCTCGTCGGCCGCCGGCGCCACGGCGCCCCCGGTGAGCAGCGGGAAACCGCCCGCGGGGGTGGGCGCCGTCTCGTCCTTCGGCGCGCCCTTGGTGCCGGACGTGGCGCCCTTGCCCTTGGACCGGGACCGGCCGCTCTTGCCCCCGGCGCCCTTGCCGCCGGCGTTCTTGCCCCGGCCACGGGTCGCCGCCGGTTCCGCGGCCGCGACGGTGCCCCACGGATTGGCGTCGGCGGCGTCCGGCTCGGCCTCGCCGCCGCCGTCAGCGTCACCGCCGGCGACAGCGGGCGCCGGGACCGGACCCCAGGGCGTACCGCCGTCCTCGGCCGGTGCGGGCTCGGCGGGCGCGGACGCGCCCGAGCCGCCCCACGGGCTGGGCGAGGGCGCGTCGCCGTTCTGCGCGAGCCCCTCGGCCCACTCCAGCGCGCTGGCGCCCGGCGCCGGCTCACCCGCAGCGAGGCTCTCCGCCCAGGTGAGCGCGTTGCTCGCGGGGGGACCACCGGCGCGGGAAGCAGCACGACCACCCCGGGAGCCCTTGCGCCGTGTCGCACTCATAGCCGCGCACTTTACCCGCAGAACCGGGGAAGACAGGAGGGGCAATCGTGTGATAGCTGACGAACTGCGGGTGAAGTGCTACCCGTTCAGGTAGGTGATGCTCGCCCAGAAGACGACCACGACCAGCACGACCAGCCAGATGACGAGGGACGCCAGCCCCCAGTTGCGGGCGCGGCGGGACGCCTTGCGTGATTTGTCGTGCTGACCGGTCTTCCAGAGCCCGTTCACGCGCGCCGCATTCACGAGCGCGACGATTCCCGTGGGCCAGATGCAGATGGTCATCAGAATGCTGAAGACGAGATACGACTTCGGCGGGTACTGCAGCTGCGCGGGGTACGTGTGGACGTTGACGTTCACGGGCGCACGCGACCCAGCCGGCGTCCCGGACGGTGTTGCGGAGCCACTCATGAAAGTCTCCCTCGCCGATGTAGAGGGAGAACTTAGTCCAATTTCGGCGATTTGTTGAATGCCCAGGTCAGCCCGGGATCTTGCGCAGCACCTCGCGATAGAAATGCACTCCGCGGCTCAGGGAATCGACGCTCAGGTGCTCGCCGGAACCGTGCGCCGACTGCCGCTGCTCGCGCGTCATGACGAACGGGCTGAACCGGTAGACGTGGTCGCTGATCGGCGTGAACCGGCGGGCGTCCGTGGCGGAGGGGGTCACGTACGGCACCACGAGGGCGTCCGGGTACGCGGCCCCGACCGCCTCGCCCAGCAGCGCGAACTGCTGGCTGTCCGTGGGCGAGACCTCGCTGGGCTCGGTGCTCTCCACGACCTCGATCTCGACCCTCTTGTCCCGGATGACGCGGCGCAGCCGCGCCACGGTCTTGTCCACCGTGTCGCCGAGCGCCACGCGGACGTCGAGGCGGGCCCGGGCCGTGGCGGCCGCGACGTTCGCGCCGGGGCTGCCCTCCAGCTCGGTCACCGACACCGTGGTCCGGACGGTCGCCGCGGCCTCGGGGCCGCCGCCGGCCAGCATCCACGCCGCGAGCTTGCGCAGCGGCCCTGCCGCCAGCCGGGTCACGGCCCGGAGCGTGGCTCCCTTGGTGCCCGTGGCACCGGGCGCGACCTTGCCCAGCATCTCCGCGGTGGGCGCGCTGACGCGCGCCGCGAACCGGTGCCGGCCCACGCGCGTCACGGCCCGGGAGAGCCGCGTGGTCGCGGTCCACCGCCCGGGCGTGGAGGCGTGCCCGCCGACGTCGGTGGTGTAGAGGTTGATCCCCACCAGGCCCTTCTCCGCGACGCCGACCAGCGCCGTCCTGCGGTCGAGGCCGGGGAAGACGTCGGTCGCGACGGAGCCGCCCTCGTCCAGCACGAGCCACGGGCGCACGCCGAGCTCGTAGAGGCGCCGGACGGCCGTCTGGGCGGAGTCGCCGGTGGTCTCCTCGTCCGCGCCGAAGAACAGCCAGATGTCGCGCTCGGGCACGAAGCCCTCGCCGAGCAGGGTCTCCACGGCGTCGAGCACCGCGACGAGGGCGCCCTTGTCGTCGAGCGTGCCGCGGCCGTGCACGACGCCGTCGCGGATCTCGCCCGAGAACGGGTTGCCGGGCCAGTCCGCGAACCGGACGGGTGCCACGTCCTGGTGCGCCATGAGCACCACCGGGTAGGGGTGCAGCACGTCCTGGCGGCCGCGGCCGGGCCAGCGGTAGAGCAGGCCGTGGTCGCCCGCCGGCTCGCTCTGCAGGGCGTGCACGCGCGGGTAGAACGTCGCCAGCGCGGCCCGGTGGCGGGCGAACGACTCGTGGTCCAGGTACTGCGGGTCCCAGACCGAGACCGTCGGGATCTGCACGAGCGAGGACAGGTGGCCGGCGGCGATGTGCCCCGCCGAGGTGTGCCGGTCGCCGTACGGCTCCGACGGGACGAAGGGCGACGAGCCCGGTCGCGAGGACAGCACGGCGTCCGGCGCCGCCGGCTGCTCGGCGACCGGCCGGTCCGTCGCGCGCGTCGGCGTCGGGGCCGGCGGCTGCGGCGCGGGTGGCTGGGGCGCGGGTGGCTGCGGCACGCTCCGCTCGGGTGCGGGGCGCTCCGGTGCGGTGCGCTGCGGTGTGGCGGGCGCTGCGGCCGCCTCGCGCTCGGACGGCGGGGCCTGCCGGGCTGCCGCCCTGGCGATCATTTCGGCCGTGACCTGAGGAATGGCCTCGGTCGGGTCGATATCGGCACTCACGGACCTTCTCCTGCTCCGGGTATCCCCCGTCGGGGCCCCCTGCGTCGGGGCTCCCGTCCCTGCCCGCGGTCACGGGGCGCTCGGGAGCACAACACCGCAGACGATAGCGGCTTCACCCGCTCTTCCACACACCCCCCGGTGATCAGCGGCGCCCCGGAATCGGTGCACACGCGACGTCCGTGGAGGTCAGAGGGCGGCCCAGTGGATCGCCGTCGCCGCCTGGCTCAGTCCGCCCCGGGGATGGGTGCGGAAGAACACCGACGTGCCGAACACGAACGCCCGCGCCTGGCCCCTCTCGCCGGACACGGCGGCGACCTGCCCGTCGGCCGCCGCGGGCCCCTTCGCGGCCCGGTCGGACGACCAGTGCCCGGCGAGGAAGCTCCCGTAGGTCAGCTCCGCCGTGGTCCCCCGGCCCAGGCCGGTGAACCACACGGCCGGGTACACGAACCCCCGGTCCTGGGGGTGGTCGTCGAGCACGTCGCCCGGGACGCGGGTCTCGACGATGCCGTTCCCGGCGGCGTCGCCCGTCACCGCCTTGCCGCTGACCAGCCCGAACGACTCCGCGGCCGCGAACGCCCCGGCCCCGCGCCCGACGATCGCGCCGCCGTCGCGCAACCAGGACGCGACGGCGGCGTGCCCGGCCGATCCCGCGGGCAGGTCCAGCGACGTGCCCACCCACAGGACGTCGGCGTCCTCGAGGCCCGTCGGCCGGCCCAGGGCCGCGCTGGTGCCGATCCCGCCCGCCGAGACGGCCACCAGGTCGTCGAAGCCGAGCGCCAGGAGCGACAGGCGGTCGTCCCGGTCGCCCACGTAGGCGATCGTGAGGTCCTCGGCCGGCTCGGCCGCCGTCCAGTCGGCGCGCGGCACGGCCTCGAAGTCGATGCCGTACCGGCCGGCCGCCTCTCGGGCCGCCTGGCGCCCCCGCGGCCCGACGACGGCGCGGCCGTCGCCCGTCAGCCGCACCGTGACGCCCTGGTCCAGGAGGTCGTTCAGGGCCCGGTGGTCGGTGAGGCCGGCCAGGTCGAAGCCCACCCAGCGCACCCCGCGCGGGACGTCGCCGGGCGCGCCGGCGGTGTCGGCGTCGACCGGGGTGGTGGGCCCGAGGGGGCCGTCCGTCGTGGCGCCCACGGGGTCCACCGTCGCGCCCCAGAGGGCGGCCAGCGACCACGCCGAGATGTCGTACATGCCGGGGACCTCGGCGGAGATGTCCGAGCCGGGGCCCAGGAGCGAGCTCGCCAGGCCCCGCAGCGGCTGGTGCAGGTCCACCACGTACGAGCCGGCGGGATAGGTGGTGCCGGCCACGTGGGCGGGCGCCGTCAGCCGCCCCACCTCGATGCCGTGGAAGAGCAGCGTGTCGACCAGGTCCTCGGCGTCGCTCGCCGACCGCTGACCCGCGCCCACGGGGACCACGTAGGCGCGCGGGAGGTGCACGGGAGCCTGGTCGTCCGCGGCGTCCCAGTGCCGCCTCCACTCCCCCGGGCCGGGTACCTCGTCGATGTTCTCCCTGGTCAGCACGGTCTTCGGCGCGCCTGCCACCCCGCGCCCGAACGTCTCGACCTGGTTGGCGAGCATGGCGTCCGAGTGCGCGCGGACGTAGCCGATCATCGACGTCATCGTCGTGGCGGCGACCTCGACGTCCACGGCCGAGTCGGCCCGGGTCGTCGTCGTGCCGGTGCGGCCCAGGGGCAGCTCGACCGTGCTCGCCACCGCGCCGTGCAGCGCCGCGTACTGCGCCGTGAAGACCGGCGGCCAGTCGTCCCAGCCCGACGGCGTGTCCCGGTACGGGATCTTGACGAAGCCGGTGTCCTCCTCGGTCGCCTCGCCCGTGCGGGGGTCGTAGGAGGTGTTGCCGTCGATGTCGGCCGCGACGACGTCGTCCTCCACCTGGCGCGCGATCGCGTAGGCGTGCGGCAGGAGCAGGTCGTACTCGTAGCCCTCGCCGTGCGGCGGGCCCGCCGGCTCGACCTGGAGCACGTCCGTGTAGCCGTGGAAGTCCGCCGTGAACAGCGGCTGGACCGCCTTCAGGGTGCGCACGTAGGAGCGCGCCTCCGGGGTGGCGAGCGTGATCATGTCGCGGTTCGCGTCGAGGCCCAGGGACGTCGTCCGGGTCGCGTGGGTCCGGCCGTCCGGGTTGAGCGTCAGGCTGAACACGAGCCGGTGGTGCGCGAGCGTCTCCCGGGTGGCGCGGTCGCGCCCCGTGGCCAGGTCCTCGATGACGCGCAGCGCCGCGTCCGTGCCCTCCCACTCGTCGCCGTGGATGTTCGCGGTCATCCAGACCGGCGTCTTGTAGCCCGCGCGCAGGGCCGTGTCCCGCGCGGCGCGGTCCGGACGCTCCCGGACGTCCGCCCGCCAGGCGGACTGCCGCGCGGTCTCGGCCCGGGCCTCCGGCGCCGTCACGGTGACCAGGTAGAGGTCGCGGCCCTCGGTCGAGCGTCCCACCACCTGCGCCGAGACCCGGTCGCTGCGCTCCATCAGCCGGTTCAGGCGCGGCGCGAGGTCAGCGTGGCTGACGGTCCCGTTCCGGTCCGTCGCGTCGCGCCCGGCCTGCGGGTAGACGCGCAGGTCCGGCTGGTACGGGTACGACGTCGGCATGCGCAGCGGGGGCTCGTCCCGCGGGACGGGGTCGGGCGGGAGGTACGAGGCGACGAAGGCCCCGGGGTCGGTCGGGCCGTCGACGGGACCGGTCCGGACGTCGACGACGGCCGGCAGCCCGGCCACGGTCGCGGGCGCCGCCGTCGCGGGCGTCGCGGGCGCGGCCGTCGCGGGCGCGAACGGGGCGACGACGAGCGTCGCGCCGGTCAGCGCGGCGACCAGACGAGTACGAGCGGACAACGGGTGCCTCCCCAGCGGCGATCCGGCCCAGTCTGGACCATCAGGAGGGCCGAACGGGACAGAAGTGCGGTGAGTCCGTGGCCGGCACCCGCGGCGCCGCCGTCCGACAATCCCGTTGACCGGGCCCGCACCGAGGGGTGCACTGAGCTCATGACGACCGAACGATGGACCTCAGCGACCGTCTACCCCGACATGTGGGCGGACCCGGACGACGACCCGCGCGAGGCGCTGTCGAACCCGGTCGGCGAGAAGGAGACGCTCTGGAACTACCTCAAGCACTACCGGCTCACGCTGGAGATGAAGTGCGAGGGGCTCGACGCCGAGCAGCTCGCGCGCCGGTCGGTGCCGCCGTCGACCATGTCGCTGCTTGGGCTGGTGCGGCACCTGGCCCACGTGGAGCAGACCTGGTTCCAGCGGGTGCTGAGGGAGCAGCCGGAGCTGCCCAAGCTGTTCGGCAAGTCGGAGAACCCCGACGCGGACTTCGACGGCGCCGTGGCCGATCCCGCCGTCGTCGAGGACGCGTGGGAGAACTGGCGGCGCGAGGTCCGGGACGCCGACACGTGGATGGAGGGGCTGCCCGAGGACGGGCTGGGCGCGACCGTCACCCGCGGCGACGAGCAGATCCCGGTCCGGGACGTGCTGGTGCACATGATCGAGGAGTACTCCCGGCACGTGGGCCACGCCGACCTGCTCCGCGAGTGCGTCGACGGCCGCGTGGGCCAGTAACCCCTGTGCCGAGGTAGAACCGCAGCGAGGTAGAACCCTGGCGAAGTAGAACTGCAGCGAAGTAGAACCCTGGCGGGATCGCCAGGGTTCTACTTCGCTGCAGTTCTATCTCGCTGCGGTTCTACTTCGGCGTCAGACTGCCGCCGCCGTGCGGTCCTGCTCGGCCTGCTGGGCCGCGTCGACGCGGGACGCCCGCACGCGGGACCAGATCACGGCGCCGAACGCCACGGCCGCCGCCACCAGCGCGATGCCGATGCGGAGCGCGTGGTTGGCGTCCGCCGGGACGCTGACCGCGACCACGGCGGGCGCGATGAGCAGCGCGACCAGGTTCATCACCTTGATCAGCGGGTTGATCGCCGGGCCGGCGGTGTCCTTGAACGGGTCGCCCACGGTGTCACCGATGACGGTGGCCGCGTGCGCCTCGGACCCCTTGCCGCCGTACTTGCCGTCCTCGACGATCTTCTTCGCGTTGTCCCAGGCGCCGCCCGAGTTGGCCAGGAAGATCGCCATGAGCACGCCCGTGCCGATGGCACCGGCCAGGAACCCGGCCAGCGGCCCGACGCCGAGGCCGAAGCCCACCGCGATGGGCGCGAACGCGGCCAGCAGACCCGGCGTGACGAGCTCGCGGAGCGAGTCCCGGGTGCAGATGTCCACGACCTTGCCGTACTCGGGGCGCTCCTCGTACGTCATGATGCCCGGGTGCTCGCGGAACTGGCGGCGCACCTCGAACACGATGGCGCCGGCCGCACGGGTCACGGCGTCGATCGCGAGGCCGGAGAACAGGAACACGGTGGCCCCGCCGAGGATCACGCCCACGAGGGTGACCGGCGAGATGATCTCGTAGCTGAGCATCGAGGTCACGAGGCCGGTGCCGACGTCGCCCACCTGGCCGAGCGCGTGCGACACGGCGTCGGCGTAGGAGCCGAACAGCGCGGTCGCGGCGAGCACGGCCGTGGCGATGGCGATGCCCTTGGTGATGGCCTTGGTGGTGTTGCCGACGGCGTCCAGGTCGGTGAGGATCTGCGCGCCCTCCTCGTCGACGTCGCCCGACATCTCGGCGATGCCCTGCGCGTTGTCGCTGACCGGCCCGAACGTGTCCATGGCGACGATGACGCCGACCGTGGTGAGCAGGCCGCAGCCCGCGAGGGCCACGAGGAACAGCGCGAGCGGGATGGAGCCGCCCGCCAGCAGGAAGACGCCGCAGATCGCGGCGGCGATGATGCCCGCGGTGTAGACGGCGGACTCGAAGCCCACGCCGATGCCGGACAGGACGACGGTCGCCGCGCCCGTCCGGGAGGTCTCGGCCACGTGCAGCGTCGGCTTCTTGTCCGTGCCGGTGAAGTAGCCCGTGACCCAGAGGATGACGCCGGCGAGCACCACGCCGATGAGCACGGCGAGCGCGGAGACGACGCGTGGGTCGGCGGTCACGCCGGAGAGGTCTGCCGTTCCGGGCACCTGGGCGAACGACGACGGCAGGTAGACGAAGGCCGCGATACCGGCCAGCACGGCGCCGACGACGGCGGAGATGTAGAAGCCGCGGTTGATCGCGGCAAGCCCGCTCTCGGACCCGCGCACCCGCGTGATGAACACGCCGAGCAGCGCGACGAACGCGCCGATCGCGGTGACGATGAGGGGGAACACGAGGCCCTCCTCGCCCATCGCGGCCTTGCCCAGGATGAGGGCGGCCACGAGGGTCACGGCGTAGGACTCGAAGAGGTCGGCCGCCATGCCGGCGCAGTCGCCGACGTTGTCGCCCACGTTGTCCGCGATGGTGGCGGCGTTGCGGGGGTCGTCCTCGGGGATGCCCTGCTCGACCTTGCCGACCAGGTCGGCGCCGACGTCGGCCGCCTTGGTGAAGATGCCGCCGCCGACCCGCATGAACATGGCGAGCAGCGCGGCGCCGAAGCCGAAGCCCTCGAGCACGGCCGGCGCGTCGACGTCGTACACGAGCACGACGAGCGCGGCGCCGAGCAGGCCCAGGCCCACCACGGACATGCCGACGACGCCGCCGGTACGGAACGCGATGCGGGCGCCCTCGGCGCGGCCGCCGGGACGCGTCGCGGCCGCGGCGACACGGACGTTGGCCCGCACCGCGAGCCACATGCCCAGGTAGCCGATCGCCGCGGAGAACCCGGCGCCGAAGACGAACGCGACGGAGCGCCCGACCCGCACGCCGCCGTCGCCCGGCAGCAGGAAGAGCAGCCCGAACACGACCGCGGCGAACAGCACCAGCGTGCGGAACTGCCGCTTCAGATAAGCGGACGCGCCCTCCTGCACGGCCTGGCCGATGTCCTGCATCTTGGCGGTCCCATCAGGCGCGGCGAGCACCTGGCGGCGCAGCACGAACGCGCACACCAGGGCAGCGACCGCGATGACGGCGATCACCGCCACCGTGGTGTAGCTGCCTGCGCCGAAAACAATGCCGTCTTCGAGCATTCGTCCTCCTCGACGAGCTCCGGGGCTGTTCCCCCAGATACGAATTGCCCGGCACAGGCTTGACCCGTGCAAGGCGGATGCGACCCGCCAGCAACGTCGATGGCGGGAAGAGACCAGAGTCTACCCACATGTGACGCCAGTCACTATGTCGGAACATCAAGGTCGCCGCACCCTGGATCGCACCCCGGATCGGGGCGCGTCGGCGGGGCACTCACGCCGTGTCGGTGAGCACCCGGATCTCCTGGATCAGCCGGCCCGAGTCCGTCAGGTCGGGCAGCACGACGTCGGCCCCCGCCTCGGCCAGCCGGTCCGCCGGCGTGGTCCCCGAGGCCACCGCGACCACGCGCGCGCCGCCCTCGAGCCCGGTGCGGACGTCCTCCAGCGAGTCCCCGACGATCACGGTGTTGCCCTTGTGGAAGGAGCCCGCGTGCCGGTCGCCCGCGCGGCGCTGGGCGACGGCCACGAGCGCGGGCCGGTGCGCGTCGTCGGACGAGTAGGCGCCGGCCGCGGCGTCGACGTACTTGTCGATGCCGAAGACGCCGAGCTTGATCCGGGCGTTCTCCTCGAGGTTGCCCGTCACGACCGTGGCCACGAGGTCGGGCTCGGCCGCGACCGCCTTGAGCGCGCCCATGGCCCCGGGGAGCACGTACCCGAGGCGGCGCACGTCGTCGGTGTGCGCCGCGAAGCGCAGCGGCACCACCTCCAGCATCCGCGGCAGCAGGGCCTCGGCCTCGTGCGCGGGGACGCCGTTGTCCGCGAGCAGCTCGCGGATCGCCAGGGGCATCGTCACGCCGGTGCCCTTGGCCGGGAGGCGTTCCGCCGGTCGTCCCACGACCTCGGCGAACGCCTCCCGGTATGCCGTCCGGTCCACCTCTCCCACGTAGACGAGCGTCCGGTCGATGTCCCAGAGCACCAGTGCCCTGGCCTCACCGGCGCGGACCTCGCCACCCGAGGTGACCGCGGTGGTCACGACGACAGTGCCGCGATCCGTTCCGTCAGGACTCGCGCTCCTACGCCGGAGCGCCGCGTCGAGCCGCCGCGCCGGAGGTCGGCGGACAGGTCCCGCAGGTGGTCGCGCAGCCGCGCCGACTGCACGGTCTCCGCGATGCTCACCGCCTCCTCGCCCGTGGCGCAGGCCGCGTCGAGGTCGCCCGCCCGGGCGTGCGCCTGGGCGGCCCGGCTGAGGAACAGCCCGTGCGTGCGGCGCTCGCCCGCGCGCTCGGCGCGGATCGCGTGCCCGAAGCTCTCGACCGCGCGCGCCGTGTTGCCGAGCGCCAGGTGCGCCGAACCGGACTGCCCGTGGATCTCGCCCTCGTTCATCCAGTACAGCCAGTGCGGGTCGTCCTCGCCGCGGCCGCGGGCACACAGCTCCGAGGCTTCCCCGAGGGCGCGGCGCGCGGCCTCGCCCTCGCCGGCGGCCGCGTGGCCGCGGGCCTGCCGGGTCAGGAGCGTCGCGGAGAGGTGCGGCGCGTCCAGGCGGGCGATCCGACGTCGGCCCGCCTCCGCGGCGCGGACCGCGTCGCGCGGGTCGCCGCTGGAGTAGCCGTGGATGGCGAGGTAGGACAGCGCGCCCGCGCCGAGCCGGTCGTCGGCCGCCGCGTGCGCGGCGCGCAGCCCGGCGAGCATGTAGGCGCGTGCCGAGTCCGTCCGACCCGCGTCGAATGCGAACCAGCCGGCCTGCGTGGCGGTGTCCGCGGCGACGGCGGCGAGCAGCCGGCCCGTGACCTCGTCGTAGGTGCTGCGCTCCAGGATGCGGACCACCAGGGCGAGGTGGGCGCGGGCCAGGTCGGCCACCGCCCCGCTGCCCGAGCCCTTGTCCATGACCCGCAGCTCGTCCAGCGTGCCCTGCAGGTGCCCGCAGAGCTCGAGCGACACCCTCGTGCCGACCGTGGCCCGGCGCAGCGGCTCGGCCTGCTCGGCGTCCCAGCGCTGGATCATCGAGTTCAGCGCGATGCCCGACGCCGGGCGCGGGGTGTCCGTCCCGGCGGCGTCGGCCATCGCCGTGGCCGACACGGGGCCGTTCGCGTCCGAGGGCAGCCAGTCCGCCGTGCTGTCGGCGACGTGCGCCAGGCGGAGCGCGGTGAGCATGCGGTCCGCGGTCCACGGCAGCGTGGGGTCGGGCGCCGTCGGCGTCACCTGCACCGGCGCGCTGCTGACCTGGCCGGACGTCGTGGTCCGGGCGGGCTCGGCGGCGTCGGGCAGCGGGCTGATGCCCGGCAGCGGGAGTCGCACCAGGTCCGGCGGCGTGCCCAGCCCCGTGAGGAACTGGACGACGCGCGAGACGTCGGTGAGGCGGCGGTCGCCGCACTCCAGCATCGACAGGTAGGACTGGCTGAGCCCGGTCAGGGCTGCCACGTCCTCCTGCCGGAGCGGGACGAGCTGCCGCACCATGCGGCTGACCTGACCGAAGTCCCAGTCGGCCAGCGCCGAGCGGACGGCATCGTCCTGCCAGACCCGCGACGGGACGCTGGGCAGCGACACCACGGGGACTGACTCGGTGCGCCGGCAGGCGGCGCAACGCGCTTCGGAGTTGTAGCGGCTGAGGACACAGCCGCATCGAGCACAGGTGCGTACGGTTGCACGAGGCACAGGGGGCTCCTGATGGTCCGGCATTTCTCTTTTGCCGAGTTCACGGCTCTGGATGACCACAGTGGTATCACCCCCACGAGGTCCATGCATCCGGACGGTACTAGGTATTTTTCTCCAGACCGACCGAGGGTGAGGATCAGACGTTTTCGCAGGTCAGGCTGATTCTTTCTTGGACAATCGTCCAAGTCATGTCCGCATTGCGTCAAATGTATACCCGGACAGAACCAACGGAAACATGCAAAAGCGCAGGTCGCTCCGATCAACCGCGCTTCTCGCCCTGTTCCGGGACGATTCGGCTTTTCACCCCCGCAGGACGGCGCTCATCGCGCGCGAGAGGTACCAGGGATCGACCACCGCGGTGAGCTCACGGGCCGAGTGCATCGACAAAATTGGCACTCCGACGTCGACAGTGCGAATGCCCAGACGCGTCGCCGAGATCGGTCCGATCGTCGATCCGCACGGGACCACGTTGCTGGAGACGAACTCCTGCGTGGGCACCCCCGCGTCCCGGCACGCCGCGTTCCAGGCGGCCGCCCCGTGGGCGTCCGTGGCGTAGCGCTGGTTCGCGTTGATCTTCAGGATCGGGCCGCCGCCCGCGACCGGGTGGTTGGCCGGGTCGTGCCGCTCCGGGTAGTTCGGGTGCACCGCGTGCCCGACGTCGGACGACACGTGCAGCGACGCCGCGAACGCGCGGGACCGCTCCTCCGCCGTCGCGCCCAGGGCCGTCGAGATGCGGACCAGCACCTCCTCCAGGAACGGGCCCGCGGCGCCGGAGCGGGAGGCGCTGCCGATCTCCTCGTGGTCGAAGGCGGCGAACATCTCGATGCCGGTCGAGCTCTCGCTGGTCGAGCTTGTCGAGACCCCGGTTTCGACAGGCTCAACCCCCGTGGCGGCGCGGCCGAGCAGCGCCGTCAGGCCCGCGTGCGTGGAGAGCAGGTTGTCGAGTCGCGCGGACGCGAAGAGGGCCTGGCCGGCGCCGAACGCCCGGGCCGGCTGCGTCTCCGCGAGCACCACGTCGTACCCGCCGATCTCGGCGGGGTCCACGCCGGCGTCCGCGGCGAGCGCCGCCAGCACGTCGGCGCTCTGCGCGTCGCCGAGGCCCCAGACGGGCTGGGTGTGCCGCTGCTTGTCCAGGGCGAGGCCGTTGTCGTTCACGCCGCGGTCCAGGTGGATGGCGAGCTGCGGGATGCGCAGCATCGGCCCGGTGCGGACCAGGTGCTCGGTGCCGTCGTGCGTGACGATGCGGCCGGCCAGCTCCAGCTCGCGGTCGAGCCAGGAGTTGAGCAGCGGCCCGCCGTACACCTCGACCCCGACCTGCCACCAGCCGCCCGCGCCGCGCGTGGTCGGCTTCGGCTTGAGCTTGAAGCCGGTGGAGTCGGTGTGGGCGCCCACGATGGTGAAGGGGGTGGTGGGGCCGGCGGCGTCGGGCACGGTGAAGGCGATGACCGAGCCGTCGCGGACGACGACGTAGCGCCCACCGCGGGTCACGCCCCAGGCGGCGTCCTCGGCGAGGAGCGTGAAGCCGGCCGCCTGCGCGCGCCGGGCCACCTCCGCGGCCGCGTGGTACGACGACGGCGACGCCGCGACGAACGCGCCCAGGTCCTCGGCGTGGGCGCGAGCCTCCTGCGGGACGACGGCGGGCTGGACGGGTGCGATCTCGGCTGATCCGGACTCGGCTGATCCGGACTGTGCTGCTCCGGACTGGGCGGTGGTGAGGTTCTGGTCCGTCATCCGGCCATTATCTCCGCCGCCGCCCGTCCCCCGACCTACGTGTCAGACGCTCAGGTCCCCCGAGGGACCTGAGCGTCTGACACGTCCGCTGGGCTACTCGCCCGCGGTGTAGGACTGCCAGGTCATGTCCGTGCCGATGGCGATCCGTGGCCCCTGGTAGCCGTGCGCCCGCTGGGCCTCGGCCTCCTCGGCCGTGAGCAGGCCCGCGGCCACCACCTCGTCCCAGGCCTCCTCCGAGTCGCGGAACTCCTCGGTCGCGACCCGGGGCCAGACGACCGTCTCGTCGCCCGTGACGTCGCCTGCCACGTCGCCGACGATCTCGCCGCGGGTGTCGGACAACAGGGCGGCGATCATCAGGTAGTGGTCGGTGCCGGGCTCGGGCAGGGCGAAGACCTGCTCCGGGGTCCCGCTGCCGGGCATGAGCTCCGTCCCCGAGTCCTCCGCCAACGCGATCAGCGCCTCGGAGTCGCAGTCCATGGCAGCCAGCACGATGTTCGCGGCGGCCGTCGCGACGTCCCCCGTCGGGAAGCCGTCCAGGTCGAACTTCGGCTCGAACCCGGTCGCCGAGCACTCGGGACCGCCGCTCCGGCTCAGCGGTGGCCCCGCCGAGTCGAGGGACACCCAGAGCCGGGAGACTCCGTCGGGCACGTCCTTCAGGCGGATGTCGACGACCTCTCCGCCCTCGGCGCCGGGCAGGACCCCGACCTCGGTCCCTGCCTCCTCCCCGTCGCAGGAGACGCCCATGCCCCCGACCACCTCCCCTGTGGAGGGCAGCACCAGCTCGATCTGCGGCCCGACCTCCGGGTCCCCGCCCACGCACTGGGCGAACACCGCCATCGGCACGTCCGACAGGGGCTCCAGCTGCGTCATCTCGGCGGTGACCAGGTCCGTGGTGCGGTCCAGCGTCAACAGCGAGACATGGCCCTGGACCGGTACCGGGAACCCGAAGAGCGGCTCGTCGTCCCGTGCTGCGCCCGGGCCGTGCGCGCCGTCGGCGTCGAGGCGGACCGGCACCGGCTCGCTCACCGCCGTCGCCCGCTCGCCCGGACCGGCCTCCGGGAAGGCCACCGCCCGCACCTCGTAGTCGCCGTCGGGCAGGGGTGTCCCGAAGGTGTCCCGCGACCCGGGCTCGGCCGGCACACAGGTCGATGCCGGTCCTCCGGCGGCGGCGACGTCCCCGTCGCTGCCGCCGAGCAGCGGCCCGGACTGCGCGCCCGGCGCGTCGAAAACGTCCGGCCCCAGGTCGACCACCACACCGTCCTGGCTCCACACGAGCACCGGGGCCACGTCCAGGGACCCGTCGCCCTCCTCGACCGTGGCCGCCATGCCCCAGGACGTCGACGGTCCGCCGCCGAGATCCGTCGTCCGGGCGTAGATGTCACCGGCCGGGGCCACGGACCAGCCCTGCGCCGTGGACGTCAGGTCGTCCACCGGCATGCCGCACGTCAGGTCGCTCCACTCCAGCCAGGGCGGCTGGTAGCCGTCCTGGACCTGGAACGCCGGCGCGGGTGCCGGGGAACCGGGCAACACCTCGGCCTGGTCCGGCGGCGCGAGCTGGCCGGCGCCGAGCGCCACCGCCGCCGCGAGCGCCAGCGCGCCCCCGCCGAGCCCGCCCAGCTTCGCGCCCCGGCGCCTCCGCACCCGCCGACCCATGGCCGACGTCGCCGCGGCCGGGCCGGTGGGCGACGCCGGGTCGACGCCGCCCGCCATCGCGCCGAGGGTCTGCGCCAGGAGGTCCGTGCCCTCGGGGTCCACCCAGCCGTGGTTCTGGTCCCTGCCGTCGTGCTGGTTCATCACCGCTTCCCTTCCGTCGTCGCGTCCACTGGTTCGAGCACGTCGCGCAGCGTGCGCAGGGCGTCGTGCAGATAGCGCTTGACCGTGCCCGGCGCGGTCCCCATCGAGTCGGCGACCTGCGCGATCGTCTGGTCCTCGAAGTACCGCAGCACCACGCACGCGCGCTGCCTCGGCGGGAGCCGGGTCAGCGCGTGCACGACGTCGGCCCGGGCCGTGACGCCCGAGTCGGGGAACCGGACGTCCTCCACGGCAACCCGCGGGGCGATGTCGGCCC
The DNA here is from genome assembly GCF_014137995.1 of Promicromonospora sukumoe. Classification (NCBI taxonomy): domain Bacteria; kingdom Bacillati; phylum Actinomycetota; class Actinomycetes; order Micrococcales; family Promicromonosporaceae; genus Promicromonospora; species Promicromonospora sukumoe. The sequence goes on along the minus strand of NZ_JACGWV010000003.1, from coordinate 333,391 downwards.
ACTTCTTGCTGCGCCGCCAGCCGTCCAGGTACAGGTTCAGCACCGTGCGGCGCACGTACGCCTCGGGGTGGCGGGCGCTCCGGCCGCTGTCCAGGTCCCCGGTCCCGTTCCCTGTGCCGGCCCCGTCGAGGGGCACCGTGCGCATGCCCGACGTCGCGCGGCCGCGCCGCCCGCCCGGCCCCGACCCGCCCGGCCGGACCAGGCGCGAGCAGTACCTGACCAGCGCCTCCTGCACCAGGTCCTCGGCCTGCCGCACGTCGCCGCACAGCGTGTACGCGTACCCGACGAGCGCGCCGCCACGTTCGGTGGCGAGCCTCTCCAGGTCTTCGTGCCAGCCCATTGCCGGCTCCTTCCTGCCGTCCTGACCGTGTCGACGAACCAGGCCGCCAGGAGGTTGTGCGGGTTCGGGAACCGATTCTCGTACGGGTCTCGACAAGCTCGACCAGCGGGGGCAGCTCCACCAGCGCGGGCAGGGCCCGGTGGTCGAGCTTGTCGAGACCCTGCCGAGCCCGGACACGGGTCGAGCCTGCCGGGACCAGGGGTCTCGACAGGCTCGACCTGCGGGGTGGGGTCGACCGGCGGGGGCCGGGTCGACCAGCGGTGTGGTCCGGTCGGGTCAGCTCGCCACGGAGGCGGGGACCAGACGCGCGTACGCCAGCGCGACGCCGTCCGGCACGTCGGTCAGCTTGATGCCTACCGGCTCGCCCGGGACGTCCGGGGCCTGGTAGCCCCAGGTGCCGTCGGTACGGTCGTGCCCGTCGCACGCGATCTCGCCGGTGACGTCGCCCCACGCGCCGGACAGCTCGTAGGTGATGCTGTCGTCCGGGTCGGCCGAGGTGCAGCGCGCCTGGACCACGTAGCCCTCACCCTCGGTGAGGTCCTGCTCCGGCCAGACGGCGCGGTAGGTGTCGTGGCGCTCCCACGTCCCGGTGCGGTCGACCACCACGCTGCCGAACCCGCGGTCCGGCAGCAGCGTCTGGTCGGGGTCGCCCGGCAGCTCGAACGGCACCGGTGCCTCCTGGCCGCCCTTGGCCCACTGCGGCTCGCCGTCCACGACGGTCGCCGGCCGCGGCTCGCCCGCCACCAGGGTGTCCGTCGAGTACTCGACGGTCATCGGGTAGACCGTGTACTCGCCGTCGGCGAGCCACTGCTCCGCGCCCTCGGCGCAGCTCGACGTGCGGTCCTCCTGCGCCGTCGGGACGCCGTCCTCGTGCGCCAGGTACATCGGGTACTCCTCCCAGCCGCCCAGGTCGACGACCGTCCCGTCCTGCGCCACCCAGACGAACGTGGGCGAGTTGAGGTCGTTCTCCGAGACGTCGTCCCCGGCGGCGTCGGCCGCCCGCAGCGCCAACGAGTCGTAGCTCGACCACTCCTCCTCGTAGTACACCGAGTCCGTGGTCAGGTCCCCGGTGGCCGCCAGCACGACGTCGTCGGAGAAGCTCAGGTCGGCGACGTTCGCGCCGCACCGCAGCGGGGTCCCCGCCAGCAGGTCCGGCTGCGGGACGTCGCGCAGCGCGACGTCCTGCTGCGTGACGTCCATCGCCACCGGCTCGTAGGTGGGCAGCGGCGAGGCCAGGCCCGGCGTCGCGAGCTGCGTGGCCCCCAGGACGAGCGCTCCGGCCGCGACGACCGCGCCGCCGCCGACGCCGGCCAGCCGCGCCGTCCGTCCGCGCCGCGCCCGCCGCGACCGGTCCGTCGCCCGGTTCGCGAGGTCGTGGTCCGTGCGGTTTCCTTCGTGGCTCATGGTCCGTCTCCCCGTGGTGGGTTGTTTTGCTTTTCACCCCTTGTGACGCCGGGGACCGCGAAAGGGTTGGGGTCGGATTCCTGGTCCGCGGAAGTTCGCCGGGTGAGGATGAGGTCATGGGCAAACCTGTGGACAACCCTGTGGACGACGTCGGCGTCCCCGCCGCGACCTACCCGCGGCGGTTCCGCAGCGCCGAGGCACGCGGGACGCGGATCGGCCGCCCGCTGCGCGTGCTCGGCCGGGTCCGCGGGGTGGACGAGGCGCTCCTGGACCGGATCGGCCGCGCCTTCTCCGAGCAGGACGACGCCGCCGCGGCGCTCGCCGCCGCCATGCGTCTCCCGTCCGGCGACCCGGACCGGGTCACGCACGCGATGCTGCGGACGGCGCTCGCGGCCCCGGACCCTGCACCGGCGCCTCGCCCTGGCGGCAGCGAGTTCGGCACCTTGCCCGACGGCGAAAATGAGCTCGGTCCCTTGCGTCGAGACCGGTCCATCGACCGACCGGTCTCGATGCAACCGACCGAGCTCATTTCCGGGCACCAGGAGGGTGCCGAGCTCGGGGGCGGCCAGGGGTGGCCGCCCGTGCTACGGGAGTTCCTCAAGGAGGTCACCGCCGTGCCCGGGTGGGTCGACTGGGACCTCGTCGAGCAGGGTGCCGCGGTGCAGCGGCGGCTCGGGCAGAACGCCGCCGACGTGCTGCTCCAGCTCTCGCTCGTCGGCGGGTACCGGTTCGGCGGGCCGACGGACCTGCTCGTGGCCACCGGCGCCCTGACCAGCGGCACCCTGCGCCGGCTCGCCGAGACGCAGGAGTGGACCGTGGGGCTGACGGAGCCCGGCGCGCTGCGCCCCTACGGCCCCGCGTGGCGGGCCACCGTCCACGTCCGGGTGATGCACGCGCTGGTCGCGGCGTCGTTCACCGAACCGCCGGGCAGCCAGAGCCGGGACACGACCCGCTGGGACACCGCACGCTGGGGCCTGCCGATCAACCAGGCGGACCAGGCGGCGACGCTCGGCCTGTTCGACGGCACGCTGATCCTGGGGTGCCGCGCGCTGGGGGTGCCTGTCCCGCCGTCGGACAGCCGGGCCCTGATGCACCTGTGGAAGTGGGTGGGGCACCTGATGGGTGTGCACCCCGACTTCCTGGTCGACGACGAGTGGGCGCGGCACCGTCTCAACCACCACGTGCTGCTCGCGCAGGCCGGGGTCTCGGAGGCCGGTCCGCGGCTGGCCCGGGCGGTGGTCGCCGCCCAGGCCGAGCGGACGTATCCCGGACCGGCGTGGGGGCAGCCGTGGCGGGCCCGGTTCGAGCGGGAACGGCTGCTGTCGATGCTCACGGCGTTCCTCGGGGTGCGCAGCATGCGCGACCTCGGTCTGCCGCTGCGCCCGCCGTGGGCCCACGCGTACCTGCTGCCGCTGAACACGTGGAGGTACCGCGTGCTCGGGCGCTCCCGGCGGGGCCGGGAGCGCCTCGAGCAGTGGGGCCGACGGCGGAGCGCCGCCATCCTCGCGAGCTACCACCCGCTCCACGACGTGTCAGACGCTCAGGTCACTCCCGTGACCTGAGCGTCTGACACCTCAGGGGTAGGTGACCGGGTAGGGGTCGCTGTAGGCGAACTGGAAGGAGTCCGGTTCGCCGCGCAGGCTGTACGGGGCGACGAACACGATCTCGTACTCGCCCGCCGGAAGGGGGGTGAGGTAG